>NZ_JARPTC010000021.1:0-245265 GCF_030577015.1 Desulforamulus aquiferis
TATCACATAAATAGGGTGATGACAGACCGAATTTTGGATGTCAACACCATATTTTTATATGAAAAAAGTGTATTTTTGATGGTTCAGTATTCAAAAAATATGCATTATGGGTTACGATAAAAATTATAATGATTTATAAACAGGCCATCCCCTTAAATATGTCAATCAGTTATGCAATTTTAGGGATACTAAGCCACGAATAAATGACAGGATACGATTTTTAAAAAATTATTCAAGAATCAGCTTTTATGCATTGGTCAGGAAATAACAATCAAATATATAAATCACTAACAGAGCTATTTGATAAAGGTTTGGTAACTAATGTAGTTAAGCATCAAGAAAGTTCACCAACAAAAAAAATCTATAGTATAACCAGTGAAGGCCTTGTTGCGTTAAAAGAATGGGTTCTTTCTCCAGCTGAGCCTAGTGAAATAAAAAGCCTTTCCTGGTTCAGCTTGCATGGTCCAAGGAACTCAATACCAGTGAACCAAATATGTTGCTTGATGGATATGAAAATCAAGTTAAGATGCAGTTATTAATGGGGCAATGCAATAAACACGACAGTAATCTATTAATTGAAAGATCACATCTGGAAAGAACAATATGGAGTTTTATCAGCGATAATATTCGAAGTACATATGATAATGAGTTGATATGGATTCAAGATCTGCGGAGAGCTATAGCTAATAGTACTAATGAAATTATTTATGATTGTAATAGGAACAATAATATCTTCTTTGCAGACAACCTAGAACAAGCCATAGAAAAATTGTCTTTGGCCCACTAATTATTTTATACCTTAAGGATCTGTGAGACTTCAGTGCAAAATTAAGTATGGGTATTATTCATTGGTAAGTTTAAGTAACGAATATTAAAAATTTTAGAAAAATAAGGAAATTGCACAGTATATAAGCAATAATGCCATAACGGTGTTAATCATCGTATTATTACTAATTAGAAACTTTTGGAATATAGAGCCAAATAATGACCAGCAGCAAGTTGCAATAAAGCCAACGAAAGCTAAAAATACAGAAAAAAATGTGAGCATTAATACAGATTTATAGTGCGGCATAATAAAAGTTGAAACCGTAGTAATTCCATAAAGAATAACTTTTGGGTTGACAAATTGTAAAAGAAAGCCGGCCAAGAAAGTATTTGTGTGTTTTTCATTTTTATCCTCACTATGAGGTTTGCTTTTGTAGGTTTTCCATGCAAGCCACAATATATAAGCGGCACCAATAAAAGTCATGGCTGGTTTAATAGAAGGGATGAGGCTATAAAGTGTTGCACTGAAAATACTGCATAAAGCAATTATAAAAAAAAATCCAAAGAAAATTCCTACATTAAAAAATATACTATTCTTAAATCCATATCGACTAGCATTTGACATGGACATTATATTATTGGGCCCGGGTGTAAAGGTTGTGACAAGAACATAGGATAAAAAAGCAGTTAAATTTGGCATGGATATTTACCTCCTATTTTTTTGTATGATATAATACACAAAATGAACAATATATGATGCGTGCGATATAATGATAGAATTTGTGCAATATAATGTCAAGGGGTTGGTGTAAATATGGTAGATAAATTAAATTCCGTTATTGCTGAAAATTTAAAAAAGCTTCGTGAGGAGAGAAAATTAAGCCTTGAAAGTGTAGCAAAACTTTCTGGAGTGAGTAAAAGTATGCTCGGTCAAATTGAGCGAGGGGATGTAAATCCAACTGTATCAACAATATGGAAAATATCTAATGGACTTAAAATATCCTTTACCCAACTTATGAGTAGACCTGAATCTGATATTGAACTTGTCTATAAGTCTGAAATACAACCTCTTGTTGAAGACAATGGCAAATTAAGAAATTTCCCTATATTTCCTTTTGATAGTACGAGAAGGTTTGAAATGTATACTCTGGAAATTGATGGTGGGGGCCTCCTAAATGCAGAAGCACATCCCCAAGGCACACAGGAATTCATTACTGTGTTTTTCGGGGAGGTTGTTATCACTGTAAATGGAGAGGATTTTGTTATAACTGAGGGAAATTCTATGCGATTTAAGGCAGACTGTCCTCATGACTATAAAAATTTAGGAAAGAAAACTTGTAAACTGAGCATGATTATTTACTACCCAATGTAGAGTAGACATAGGTGTGCCAGGCAGTTAACTTATTGGGGTGACAAGGGGACAGGGTTATTGACATAGTGCTGACGATAATTCCCGCGCCCTTATCACCGCTCTTTGAATATTAGAATAAGCTTGGTTACGGAAAATACGTTAAAAACTCAGGAGTTATTAGACCGTCTGCGTGACGAGAAAGAGTAAGCTGTCAAAAAGTGTTCCATAATAGTAAAAAACGGGATTGGTCTTAAAGTGTTTGCAGTCACTCAGGCTGCTGTAATCAACAAAGACCAATCGAAGACTAAATAAATATAATGAAAATAGTATAAGTAAAGTATCAAAGCATTTCTACCAAGGCTTTAAGAGTTTATATGTAGAGAAAAGGTATTGTCTTTCAAGACAGTACCTTTTTTTACTGCTATTATTTTTTTAGCTAGATGGAAAGTTAGCTTGACATAAGAAGTAATAAGTGTTATCTTGTAAATGTAAAGCATGCTTTCCATAAATAAAGAAGGGATGTTACTTTTGAAAAACAGGTTAGAAGAAATTCGAAAGCAGCAAGGAGTTAAACAAGAAGAATTGGCGGCTGCTTTAGAAGTATCTAGACAGACGATTGGTTCATTAGAGAATGGTCGTTACAATCCATCTATTATATTAGCATTTAAAATAGCACGATATTTTGATATGCCAATCGAAGAAATTTTTATTTATGAGGAGGAATAATCATGGTAAAGAAAACGTCATTTTATGTCTTTATACTTATATTGGGAATTGGGCTGATCGTCACAGGCTTTTTATTTCGAGCAGAAGAGGTTAAAAATATCTCAGGAGTCTTGATTGGGATTGGAATGTCATTATTTGGTAGCAGTCTTTTTAATTTATTTATGAAACACTTCCAGCAAAAACACCCTGAAATTAAGAAGCAGAATGAAATTTATTTAAATGATGAACGCAATGTAATAATTCAGAATAAATCAAAGGCAAGAGCGGCTGATATTATCCAGTGGTTTATCATAGGATTAGCATATGTTATGATTTTATTTGATTATCCATTATGGCTATTTGGAATTACCATTGGAATTTTCCTTTTATATTATTTAATATCAATTTACTTTGCGGTTAAATATCAAAAAGAAATGTAAGATTCATTCAAGGGGCCGCCGTTCGTGGCGGCCTCTGAATTTGGGGGCTACGGCTTCTAATTCCCAAAATCTGAGAAAATATGCAGGTAATAACCAAACTTCGGGAATTCACGAGACGTGAGCCGAAACCGTACGCAGAGCCGCGCATCCATGCGCGGATTAGGGTTTAGTGATGACTATTGCGCACTTTTCCTATATTGTGCAACACGCTGAGGTCTCCAAAACTGTCTGCATAATCATAGTTATATTCTCAATGATTTTCAGCTCTATTGTTGGTGGCGGTGTATCCGAAACATATCTTTATCCTATATACGGAGGCATTGTCTTATTAGCTGGGTTAATTGTGATTTGTACCGTTGTTATTCTTGAGGAAATAAAACTAATAAAAGATAGCTTGAATAAAACCGAAAAGCAGATAAAGATAAACCGTAAGGATATACTCCATAAAGTGAGCATTTAACAAAGTATCTGTAATCTGTAAACTGAAACAGAAAGGAAGTTGCTATTATTAAATCGAAGAAGGAATGATAAATTAAAGTTTATCAGTGGAATTATGAGGGTAATCCGCGCTTGTAATTAGTGAAAAAGTAGTAACTTTACTGAATGGAATATGAGCTTGAAATGAAGAAATTATCACTACGCCATCTCCAATTATGCACTATCGCATGGGTTATCGCCTTAGATGTTAATAGTAATAGCGGCAAGAAGTGTTCCATAATGTGAAAAAACGGTGATTGGTCTATTATTATAGCAGCCGACAAGCGGCGAAAAAATTCTATGACCAAAGGAAATTGGGCTTTAAAATAATTAAATGAAGCAAAGGGAGGGCAGCTAACTACTTTTTCAAGTAGTTAGCTGCCCGAATTTACCGCTTTAAGCCGTACAGTAATATTTTAAAGTGATCACGAATCTGTTCCTTAAAATCGAAATCGGGATAACGGATGCACCATTCAAAGACAATACCCCTAATGGCAAGAACTAAGTGTTTTGCCAGAGATTCAACAGGTATATCTTCCCTTAACTCACCCCCTCGGACTCCTTTTTCCAATATCTCCACAAAAATTTTATAAAGCTCCCGGTTATAGTCCATCGCAGATGTTGTATCAATAGTTTTTGTTATGTGAGCTTTATACAGTACCCGCATATTCTCCAATCCAATATTAAACTCAATAAAATCGGAGATTCTTTCCGCAAATAGAAGTAATATATCAAGGGAAGATTGGCGATCAGAAAGTGATATTAAAAAGGATTTATAATCCATATCAGCTATGTTTGTGTATGCATTCACCAAAGCAGCTATTAGCGCATCTTTGGATTCGTAATGCACATAAAAGGCACCTTTGGATACCCCTGCAGCCTCTACGATGGAATCTACACTTACGTTTTCTATTCCATGTTCTTCGACCAATTGGCTTGCGGCCTCAAAGATTTTTCTTTTTGTTTTGGTCGCCTGTAGTTTTCTTTTGTTCATATTCTCTTTTATCATTATTTTTCACCTTCAATTTATAAATTGATTGACATTGAATTTTACTAAAGTTAAAACATGACTACGGTATGTGACTGCGGTCGCTGAGGTTAACTGAATAATTATAGCACATATTTTATTTTATTTCCTAGTTTAATTATTTGATGCTGTTTACACCTTCACTAGGTAGTATATGTTAAATACATTATTATATATAAGCGACATTAACAATGGGGGGTATGGGTGTGATAAGAGCTTTAAGTTGCAAAATTGTTGCCTTGACTTTGATGGTTATTCTGGGTGGAGGTTTTCTAATTCCGCAAAAGGTGAATGCTGCTGAACTATAGCCTTGACGGTATAGCTTGCCACGGCAAACTCTGGCGAAGAGGACAAAAAGACGATTTTTGCCTCAGTGTCAAAGCTGCCGCAAATTTTATCGTTCTGGTTTTTTGCATCTCACACCGTTTCCTACTACATTTCACACCGGAAGACACATTATTTCTCACAAATTGCTATGATGTTTTTGTACAGAAATGATTACTTGCAGGCATAAAAAAAGGGGAGGGCCCTGTTTGACTACAATAATTGCCTGTTTCATTGTTTTTTTCAGCACCGCCGCATTCATAGCTTTATGGTTTTGGTGGTTGGGGGTTGGTGAGCTGAGTTTTGTTATTTTAATTAGGGCATTAAGTTAAATAGGAGGGGTGATGATGAGTTCTTTTATTGGTGATTTAAAGCCAGGGGTACAGATGCAGAGGGTATACGCTGTCAAGAATAAGAAACTTCTTCCCTTTCGTGACGGCTCAGGGTTTTTCCTTGCTCTTACCTTGTCAGATAAAACTGGTCAGGTGGGAGGTAGGGTCTGGGAACAAGTTGAAGAAGTTAGCAACTGCTGTGTTGTTGGTGATGTGGTTAAGGTTACAGGCCTGGTTAGTGAATACAATGGAGTGGCTCAAATTAGTCTTTATTCTATTACAGCCTGCAATGACGAGAATATAGATATGGAGTGTTTCCTTCCCTCTACCGAAGTTTCAGTGGAATTTGTTTGGGAGGAATGGTTAAATATAACGTCATCCCTTAAAAATCCCTATTTGCAATCATTACTAACTGTTATGGTTAAGGATAAAGGTTTTGTGGAGGGTATAGCCAAGGCACCGGCGTCTAAGCGTAACCATCACTCCTTCCTAGGTGGTTTATGGCAGCACAGCAGGGGTCTTGTTGCAGCAGCAGAAGGACTGGCAAGAGTATATCCTCAAATGGATCGGGATTTATTAGTAACCGCTGCTTTATTGCATGACTTGGGAAAAATGGAAGAATATCGTTGCCGAGCAACCATTGACTTTGACGATGCGGGAAGTCTCTCAGGTCATGTAGTTTTAGGGGTAGGATTGGTGGAACGTTACATCTCTCAGATCCCAGACTTTCCAGAGGTATTGCGAAAAAAGCTGTTGCACATGATCGTTATCCATCATGGGGAGTATGAGTGGCAATCACTGAAGAGACCCGAGTTTTTGGAAGCGGCAATCCTCCATCAGTTGGATATGCTGGATGCTATGGTGGAAATGTTTACATCTGCAGAAGGGGAAGGGAGGGAGATGTAAGTATAAAAGGGTGTTGGATGCTAAAATCTTGAGCGATTTAGTGTACCCAACACCCTATTTTTTATCATTCTCCGCCAAAATGCTATACCACCGGCAGGCTACTGATGTTCTCCATCGGCAATACCATACGCAGGGTAAAGATACCGCCCTCGGTTTCAAAGGTGGCAAAGCCTTTTCTCTTTTCTGCAATGACTTCAATACTCCGGCAGCCGAAACCGTGTTCTTCCTGTTTGGAAGATGGCGCACCGCTTTTTTGCTCTATTTCTCCGGTGTACGCGTTTTGTATCATAACTAATAGCTTATTTCGATTGACAGAGCAGCTTACCCTAACGGTGCGTAAAGACTTGTCCTCGATTTTGCTTGCAGCAGTGATAGCATTTTCCAGTCCGTTGGACAGTGCGCTGCAAAGCTCTGTATCGGAAATTCCCAGTTCCTTGGGCAGCTTTGCAGCAGTGAGCAATGTGACCCCCACCTTTTTTGCCTTACTGTCAAAGAAGGAAAGCACCAGATTGACCGTGTCGTTTTCACAAAACAGGATTGGAGTAATTTTGTCCAGATCCCTTTGTGCCTGTAAAAGATAACCTTTGATTTTATTTATATCCCCACCTTCTGCAAAACCATACAGCAAAGATAAATGATGCCGCAAATCGTGCCTGTGAATAACTGCCTGCATTTGGGATTCCCTAAGCATTTCTATTTCTTTGCTAAAACTATTTTCCATTACACGCAAAGCCATATACTCTAGCTTTATTTCTGCCTTTTCATACAATGTCTTGAGAAAGATTACGGTAAAAACAAAATAAATAATCACCACGGCAGCATCCATAAATTCAACAATAGCCGCTCCACCTGTATAAAGTAAATTGGTATATACGGTAAGTGTATATTCCATAAAGTAATAAAGCATAGGTACTGCAAAAATTAACTTCAGAGTCTTGCTGTTTTCATATTTAAGGCGCACTACATAGGGTGCAACCCATTTTACGATGATAAACAACAGTGGTAGAGTGATCGCAATCTGTACTATATAGGAGATATTAGCATCATAGCCCCAGAACGATGAAATAAATGTGCCAATCCATTTTCTCGGTGTACAAAACAGGTAGGCAGAAAATATCGAAATTCCTGCGAGGAGGGCTGGTTTTTTATAATAGAATTTTATAGCCAGAAAAAGTGGCAAATGAATTAAAACAGGATAAGCCTTGAATAAAAATTCCGATCCTAGAATTGAATAAGCAAGAGCTTGTATCAAGCCGAATACCAAAAACAAAACACTATATTGCCCAGCGTTTTTGCGAAAGGGTAAGCCAGAAAACGACAGCGTAAGCACAATGCCGAATAAAAGTACACTAGAAAAGTTTAAAAACTCCAATAGATTCATAGAGTATTCCTCTCTTCCCAAAACAGCTGCTTGACATAGGCATCTCGTACCTCTTTATACAGTATCCTCGATACAGGGATGCTTTTTCCTTGATGTGTAGTCAGTTCGTTTGATGTAAGCTCATTGATTTGACACAGGTTAACTATATAGGAACGATGAACTCGCATAAATTCGGGTCTTGCAAGAAGTGTCTGCTCAAACTCTGAAAGACGTGCCGTTACCTCACGAACACTGTTATCCGAAAGGTGGAAATACACCTGCTTATTCATGACCTCCACATAGACAAGTCTTGAAAACAAAATCCGTGCAATGCAGTTTTTTGATTTTACGGTTAACCCTTGCTGTGGTTTTTGGCTGTCTGTCATCAGTTCGTTAAGAACACCAAAAAGACGACCTTCACCTACCGGCTTTAAAATATAATCCATCGCCTTGACGGTATAGCTTGCTACGGCAAATTCTGGCGAAGAGGTCAAAAAGACGATTTTTGCCTCAGTGTCAAAGCTACGGATTTCCTTTGCCGCTTCCATACCGTTAACCGCAGGCATAATCACATCCAAAAGATACAGTGCATAATCACCACTTTTTACTGTGGAAAGCAGTTCCGCTCCACTGTGAAAGGCTTTATATGTAAGCGAGGCATTATGCTCTCGCTTGTATTTTTCTAGAAATGATGAGATACGGACAAGCTCCTCCTTATCATCATCGCATATTGCAATATGCAAATCAGTTCACCTCCGTTAATGTGTAAAAATTCAAAATAATTATACCGCAAGTTTTATCGTTCAGAGGCAATTTTTTGCACCTCACACCGTTTTCTACTACATTTCACACCGGAAGACACATTTTTTCTCGCAAATTGCTATGATGTTTCTGTACAGAAACGATTACTTGCAGGCATGAAAAAAGAGGGGGGATGACCTATTTGACTACAATAATTGCCTGTTCCATTGCTTGTTTCAGCACCGCCGCATTCATAGCTTTATGGTTTTGGGTGGTGAGAAAGGAGCTGAAGGCAAAACAAAATATAATAGAAAGTGCAAGGTCACAGCTTGCAGCCAGTCGAAAACAGCGTCTCCGTGCAAAGGATACTCCCGAGACAGAAAAGGCACAGGAGATACTGGACAGAAGCCATGACATCTACCGTCAGTCGGTGGAGCTGTATAACGACACCATGTTCTATTGGGCGGGTGAGGTTTGGGACTATCCCTCCTCTGAGAGTACCCATACGATAACGCGAAGGTAATCTTCGCCAAAGTATACCCTAATGTTTTTAAAACCTCGATTAACGCTTTCCTCTGAACGGCCAAACATCTTAACCTGATACCCGGCCAAAGCAAACATTAAAGCCGTACCAAAGCCCATGTTACCGGTACCCAAGTTACAGATAGTTTTTATCTCCTTAGCTTTCATTACTGTTGCCCCCTGGAAATTAAGTATTTATCCAGGATTATACAACATATTGCCGGTTAAACCTCCAATTATCAAACTCTTAGGTAAAATATCGAAAGGACAAAGTCTAAGGCTGGGAAAATTGCACCAAGCTTTAGCAATAGCTGCAAGAAGAGGCAATAGCGGTTATAATAGATTTGTAGATAACCTAACCGGCTAGCGGAGGACAAGTCTAATGCCACGAATAAAAAAACAGGAAGAACAGCAATTATGCGCCTACTTCACACCTTCAGGCTTTGTCATTGAGGAGGACCTATTGGAACTGCAGGATCCTCTTAAAACCTGGATGATGCAGTTCAAAGCAGACAAACACAGGGCCCTGTTTCATCTTGGCTTCCTGGAAAGGGCAAAGTGGTTTTCGCCTTCCCTCGAGTACCTCCATCACATAACAGAGTTGCTCATTAGAAAAATTAGCCAACAGGCGGATCTCGAAATCAGTCGGGATCAAGTTCAGGTTGAATTGGGAAATAACGAAGTGGAAAGGCTTAAGGATGAAATTCCCTTTGCAATTGGCATGGAATATATTGACGCGGACTGGATTCGAAGGCTCTGGGAGGAACTGTTGACTGTTTTCCGGACGGAAATCAGGGACTATGATGGTACCGTTAACAGGTACTTTACGGATTATAACTCCAATATCAATGTTGCAGGCAGGGTGTTTTTTCACCTGGTTGAAAATAAAGAAGAACAATTTCCTTTTGCCTTTATGGCCACTTACTCAACCAAGACGGTTAAGAGTAAGCGAGCAGTACACAACCCTTTGAAAAATGCATTAGAGGAATTTAGAGGGGAGGATAAGAAGCTGCTTAACCTCATTTCAACAGTTATCAAGGCTGCGGAGAAGAGCAGCTTTATCTCTGAATTGCTGGAAAGTGGGGAATTGTTCTCGCCCCTGAAGCTCACTAGAGAGGAAGCATACATTGTTTTAAAGGAAATTGCCCTTTATGAGGAAGCCGGCATCATGTGCAGGGTACCGGATTGGTGGCGCAAAGGCAGCAATTCTATCCGGCTTTCGATTACAGTGGGAGAAAAGGAACCCTCCAGGGTGGGGTTGGATGCTATTATGGATTTTTCACCTGCTCTTAAAATAGGAGATGAGCCACTTACCAAAAAGGAACTAAGGAAGTTTCTGAACATGGCAGAAGGACTCATACAATACAAAGGAAGATGGGTTGAGGTCAGTAAAGCTAAGTTGGAAGCCCTGCTTCAGGCTTATGAGAAGGTAAAGGACCTTGCCGAAGAGGGGGCATTATCCCTTGGAGAGGCCATAAGGCTTGAGTTGAATGGGAATGAGCTGCTGAATATCCCGGCCGATGAGCTAGAGGTGTCGGTTACCAATGGGCAATGGCTCAAAACAATGAAGGAGAATCTAACCCAGCCGGCAGCACTGCCGGAGGTAAATACCGTACCTTCTTTCCATGCGACACTTAGGCCCTATCAAAGAAACGGATATCAGTGGCTTTATCAAATTTCTAAGATGAGATTTGGGGCTTGTCTGGCAGATGATATGGGGCTGGGCAAGACCGTTCAGATGATTGCCTATTTGGAATATGCCAGGGTTCATTGCGGCGGACATGCACTGCTGATTCTGCCAGCCTCTCTGATTGGCAACTGGCAGAAGGAAATTGATAAATTCGCACCGGAAATGCCTTACCAGATACTGCACAAGAGTGAGCTAAAAGCAAAAGAAGCGGTTCAGATCAAAGAAGATTATTTCCTGTATATTACCACCTATGGCATGGCAGTCAAGCTGGAAGAACTTAATAACAGGAAGTGGGATTACCTGATTTTGGATGAGGCACAAGCCATTAAGAACCCCGGTACTAAACAGACAAAAGCTATCAAACAGATTCCAGCTGAAATTAGGATTGCTATGACTGGAACTCCTATTGAAAATCGATTGAGTGATTTATGGTCCTTGTTTGATTTCTTGAATCAAGGGCTTTTGGGAACTGCCAAGGAATTTACGGATTTTGCGAAAGAGCTTCAAGAACATTCGGGCGGATATGCCAGGCTGCGTAAAATGATACAGCCCTTTATCCTGAGAAGGCTGAAAACAGATAAAAAGATCATATCAGATCTACCTGATAAATTAGAAATAAACTCCTACACCACCCTGTCCAATAAGCAGGTTGCTCTATATAAGCAACTTATTAAACAGATTGAGGAGAAGCTGGAGGATTCGGAAGGAATTGAACGAAAAGGGCTTATATTATCCAGTATTATGAAGTTTAAACAGATTTGTAATCATCCGGATCAATATGTAGGTCGAGAGGAATTTAAGCCGGAGCAAAGTGGCAAGTTTGAGCAACTTAGAGAAATTTGTGAAACGATTCGGGAGAAACGGGAACGGGTTCTTATCTTTACTCAATTCAAAGAAATGACGGAGCCAATTTCCGATTTTCTTGCGGGAATATTCGATAAAGAGGGTTTTGTACTTCATGGCGGCACCCCGGTGAAAAGACGAAATGAGATTGTAGAACAGTTCAATGGAGAACAATATATTCCCTATATGGTGTTGTCTCTAAAAGCAGGCGGGGTTGGCCTGAATCTGACCGGAGCCAATCATGTAATTCATTTTGACAGATGGTGGAATCCTGCTGTGGAAAATCAGGCCACCGACCGTGCATTTCGTATTGGGCAGACGAAGAATGTCATGGTGCACAAGTTTATTACCAAAGGTACCATAGAAGAGAAGATTGATACGATTCTGGAGGAGAAGCGAAAACTGTCTGGGGACATTCTGAGTACAAATGGAGAGCAGTGGATTACGGAGTACAGTAATGAAGAACTGATGGAGCTATTTGCATTGGGCGGTGACAAGGCATGAGCTATTACGGATATCCAAAGTATGTATCAGTTGAGGAGAAAAAGGCAAAAGCGGAAAAGGCACTGAAAAAATTGAAGAAGAATAACCCAGGTTTGGAACCCGTCATCATTGAGGGAAGGACACTGGCCAAGAGCTGGTGGGGAAAGGCCTGGAACCTAAACCTGGAGAGCTATGCAGATTACAGTAACCGGATCGCTAGAGGTAAAAGCTATGTCCGTAGCAATGCAGTGTTGGATTTAAAGCTATCGAAAGGAAGAGTAACTGCCATAGTACAGGGGAGCAGGGCAAAGCCCTATGATACGGAGATTTTGATTGATACCCTAAACAGTACGAAATGGCGTAAAATCTCTGAATTATGCAATCACAGAATTGATACCCTGGAACAGCTGATAGAAGGAAAATTTCCCAAGGAAATGGAGATTTTGTTCACGGATAAAAGGTATTCCATGTTTCCATCTCCGAAGGAAATCCATTTTAACTGTAGCTGTCCTGATTACGCAAGTATGTGCAAACATGTGGCGGCGGTATTGTATGGTATAGGTGCCAGATTGGATCAGAATCCGCTGCTGTTTTTCGAGCTCAGAGATATTGATGGAAGAGAACTGATCCGGAAATCCATGGAGCAGAAGCTTGATAGCATGCTGAAAAATGCAGGCAGGAAAAGCAAACGGGGAATAGCGGCAGAGGATATCCCGAACATCTTTGGGATTAGGGTGCCAGGCACTTAACTTATTAACTTACAATCAAGATGTTAAATAAAAGCTGGACAGCTGAAGGGTTGTCCTGCTTTTATTGTCACAAAACAAGTGGATTTTTGTCATATTTTAAAGTTAATATTTAAAAATGTATAAATCTGGTCAGGATAAGCCTAAAGGCTAAGTTATTTTAAGCACAAGGTTAAAAACCTAGAAAAACACGCCTTTACAAAAAAGGATTTTCTTACCTATTGTCGAATGATAAACAAGCAGAGGGGGCGAAAAATGGAACTCCTTCGTTTATTTGTAGCCATTGATCTGCCAAGGGAGTTAAAAAAGAATATTTCACAGGTACAAAGACACTTAGCCCAAAAAAGTAAGGGCATTAAGTGGGTAGAAGATGTGAACTTACATCTTACACTTAAATTTCTTGGAGAGGTACCGACTGAGAGAAGAAATGACATCCACCTGGCAATAAAGGAATCAGTTCAGAAAATGGCTTCCATTAAACTTCAATTAAAGGGACTAGGGACCTTTGGTTCTCCGGGAAAACCTAATGTTATATGGATAGGCATAGAAGGCCAAAGGGAAAAACTGCTTAACTTGCATAATAGTCTAGATGCTAAGTTAAGCCATTTGGGTTTTGCTAGAGAAAAAAGAAGGTATTCTCCCCACCTTACCTTGGGAAGGATCAAGGAAGGTGCTGTACCAAATGATATACAGCAAGAAATTGACAGTCTAAGACAGAAAAATTTTGGTGAGTTGTCGGTAGCATCCATTGAATTATTCCAAAGCAAACTCACTTCAGCAGGACCAATTTATAAAATACTTGAAAGTACAGCATTAGAATGCCAGCCTGGGGTCTAAAGTAAGAATGGCAGGCATAATTTTTATATATCGGAGTATTTAGGGATATTAGCCATCTTTCTGGCATTTCCCTTCTTAATATATAAGGAGGTAGAAACCATGTTAGTAATTGGTTTGAATGGTAGTCCGAATAATGATGGCAACACTGTTTTTTTACTAAAAGAGGCTCTAGGGGCAGCCAGTGAGCTGGGTGCGGAAACAAAACTGATAAATGTAGCTCCCGCTGTGAAAACTCTTAATGAATTGTTTTGCGATGCCTGCACCACTCCCTGTGCGGGGGTTTGTTACCAAGGAACAAAGGTAGAGGAACTATTAAACCAACTTAAAGAGGCTGATGGAATAATTATGGCAAGCCCTGTTTACTTTGGTACTGTGGCCTCTCCCTTAAAGATTCTTTGGGATAAGACCAGAGCAATACGTAAGGAGAAAGCTTTGGTAGATGTTGTGGGTGCTGCAGTGGCGGTAGGTGGTTCCCGTTTCGGCGGGCAGGAAACTACCATCAGGGCAATGCAGGATATGATGTTGGTGCAAGGCATGACGATTGTAGGTGATGGTTCGTTTTTAGATGATGCAGGTCACCAGGGAGCCAGTGCCCAGAAGCCTTCAGATAAGGACCAGATAGGAATAAAGCGCAGCCAGATATTAGGCCGACGGGTGGCTGAAGTTGCCCAGGGGACAATGGCTTTAAGGGAAAGGAAAAAGGGGTAGTTCCCCATGGAAATCAGGCTGCAAACTGAGGAACTTGAGAGGCAGCTGCTGTCCCCTTATGCCTGCCGCAGCGTTGATAGCAAGGGGAGAGAAAAATTTGAGGAACAATGTCCTATTCGCACGTTGTTTCAGAGGGATAGGGATAGGATTATCCACTCAAAGGCCTTTCGTAGGTTGAAGCACAAAACCCAGGTGTTTATTATCCCGGAGGGAGATCACTATAGGACAAGACTAACCCATACCCTTGAAGTGGCTCAGATTGCCAAAACCTGTGCCAAGGCCCTTCGCCTTAATGAAGATTTGACCGAGGCAATTGCCATGGGACATGATCTAGGGCATACACCCTTTGGTCATGCAGGGGAACAGGTCCTAGATAAAGTTTATCCACCGGGCTTTAAGCATAATGAGCAAAGTCTTCGTATAATAGACAAACTGGAAGGTCACAGTGGTTTAAACCTAACCTGGGAGGTGCGGGACGGGGTATTAAATCATACCGGTCCAAATAAACCAGCCACCTTAGAAGGCCAAGTGGTCAAGATTGCAGATCGCATTGCCTATATTAACCATGACATAGATGATGCATTGCGTGCAGGTGTCTTGGACAGGGAGGATTTGCCTAGGAGTTGCTTGGAGATACTTGGAAATCGTCATAGTCAGAGAATTAATACTATGGTATTAGATTTAATCAAATCCAGCCAGGGTAAGTCTGAAATTTGCATGAGTGTGCAGGTTAAACAGGCCATGGACAGGTTAAGGAGTTTTATGTTTAACAATGTGTATATAGGTTCTGAGGCTAAAACCGAAGAGAGTAAGGCTAGGCACTTGGTGGAAAATCTATATTTCTACTTTTTAAATAATCCTAATAAAATTCCTGGAGATGTATTGAGCAGGGCTGAGCAGGAAGGTATCCCCAGGGTTATTGTAGATTATATTGCTGGAATGACTGATCGCTTTGCAGTTGCTCAATATAAAAATCTATATATACCACACGGTTTTCCCTTAGGTTAATATAATTTTGATATATTCATTGAAAATATTGGCAATAATAAAGTTGTTGCCCTTGAAAAATTGTCGAAGTAATGCAGGATATTTTCAAGGGATAGCGAATAGTCTTTAAACTGTAGCCTCAATTACGTGGTGATTCCATTAGCAGGAAAAAATCCCTTTATGGAGAAACTTTACTATAATAACTGTTTTTTTTCAAGGGTGGTTTAACATGGGGTCATATATCCCGGATGAGGTAGTTGAGGACATAAGACAAAGAACCGACATTGTGGAAGTTGTATCCCAGTATTTGACGCTGGAGCGGCGTGGCAAAAACCTGTTAGCCCTTTGCCCCTTTCACCAAGAGAAAACGCCTTCCTTCAATGTTAATCCAGAGAAGCAAATATTTCATTGCTTTGGCTGTGGAGTTGGAGGAAACGTTTTTAAATTTCTTATGATGGTGGAAGGTGTTTCTTTCCCTGACGCAGTAAGAACACTGGGGGCCAAGGCGGGTGTTGCAATCCCGGAACGATATTCCCCGGCAGATACAACACAAAAAAGTAAAAAGGAACGGGCTTGGGAAATCTACGGACTCAGCAGGGATTATTACCGCTTGCTGTTATCGAAGGAAGTTGGACAAAGGGCCATGCAGTATTTGGCAAAGCGTAATTTGACCAAAACTTCCCAAGAGACCTTTCAATTGGGATATGCTCCGGCAGGTTGGGATGCCTTAACCAAATATCTTCTCTCAAAGGGCGTCTCCCGGGATGAATTGGTAAAGTTAGGTTTAGCCCAGAGCAAAGAGAATGGCTGCTATGATCGGTTTAGGGACAGGGTTATATTTCCCATTTGGGATTCCCAGGGTCGAGTAGTCGGATTTGGTGGCAGAACAATGGGCGATGACCCACCTAAATACCTTAACTCTCCCGAGGGTGAGTATTTTAATAAAGGCAAGCTTTTATACGCCTTGCACATTTCGCGAAGGGGGATTCGAGAGCAGGGTTTCGCAGTGCTTTTGGAAGGTTATATTGATGTGGTTTCTGTTTACCAGCGTGGGGTCACCAATGCGGTTGCCTCCTTGGGGACAGCCTTTACTAGGGAACAGGGCAGACTTTTAATGAGCTACACCCATAATGTGGTTATTGCATATGATGGAGATGCGGCGGGTGTTAAGGCAGCCATTAGGGCTGCTGAAATTCTTCAAGAACTAGGGTGTAAGGCTACCATAGCAACTATTCCTGACGGTATGGATCCTGATGATTTTATTCAGGCCCAGGGACTAGAAGGATGGTCAAATATGATAGCTAAGGCATTACCTCTAGTTCAGATTAAACTGTTACAGGCTGTAAAACAATACGGAATTGGTAACAGTGCATCTAAACAAAGGATACTTCAGGAGGTGCTACCCAATTTGGCTGCGGTGGCCAGTTCAATAGAATTAGAAGAAGCAGTTCAACATACGGCCACAGTTTTACAGGTCAATTGGGAAACTGTTCTTGATGAAATAAAAAGCTATAGGATAAATAACAGGAAAAAATCCCAATTTAGGGATATTTCTTCAAAAGATAGCCATAATATAGCAAGTAATTCCATTAACCAGCATTCTAAAAGGCCTGCCGATGCCAGGGCTACTGCAGAGGCAAACCTTATTAGACTGGCCTTGGAGGATAAAAGTTGGCTCAACCGGATTAATCAGGAGCTTGGAAGAGAATTTTTTCAAGACCCGGATTACCAGTTAATATACCGCACAATTTTGGATTTAGAAGCAGATGGAGTTTCAGCAACAATATATACAAGGCTTGGGGAAAAACAGCAAAGAATATATAGTGAGCTTCTGGTTCAAGATATTCCAGGACAAAACCTGGAACAGGTTTTTGCTGACTTAGTCAAAGCTATTAAAAAAACTGGAAACAAGGCAAGACTGGCAAATCTTTTAGAACAACTGGCTACGGCCGAACGAGCAGGAGATGCCGAAAAAGTTTTTATGCTTCGTCGGGAAATAAACTTATCAATTTCGAAATCCGAGGGGCCCGAAAGGGGAGTGGCAACGTGAGTGAGGAAATAAAAGTTGAGCAAGTGAAAGAACTCGTAGAGAAGGGCAAAAAACGAGGCGTCCTTACATATAGCGAAATAATGGATGGTTTGCAGGGAACAGAACTCACGCCTGAGCAAATTGATGACATTTATGAAAAATTAGCAGGTATGGGTATTGAGGTTGTCCCTGAGGTAACCGATCTTGAGCCACTGGAAGTAGATGAGACTACAGAAGCTACCCCCGAAGAGGTTGAGGTTGAGTTGGATTTGTCTATTCCTGAAGGTATCGGTATAGATGATCCCGTACGAATGTACCTAAAGGAAATTGGACGTGTTCCCCTGCTTTCACCTGAGGAAGAAGTAGAGCTAGCCAAACGAATGGAATTAGGGGATGAAGAGGCTAAGCGTCGCTTGGCAGAGGCCAATCTTCGTTTGGTGGTTAGCATTGCAAAGCGCTATGTTGGCCGGGGCATGCTGTTTCTTGATTTAATCCAGGAGGGCAATTTAGGCCTTATTAAAGCTGTAGAAAAGTTTGATTTCCGTAAGGGCTTTAAATTTAGCACCTATGCAACCTGGTGGATTCGACAGGCTATAACCAGGGCCATTGCTGATCAGGCCCGTACAATTCGTATTCCGGTACACATGGTTGAAACCATAAACAAACTTATAAGAGTTTCCCGCCAGCTTCTTCAGGAACTGGGTCGTGAGCCAAGCCCTGAAGAAATCGCCAAGGAAATGGAAATTTCCGGTGAAAAGGTCCGGGAGATTATGAAAATAGCCCAGGAACCAGTATCCTTGGAAACACCTATTGGTGAGGAGGAAGACTCTCACCTGGGAGATTTCATCGAGGACGCTGATGCTAGGGCACCTGCGGAAGAGGCTTCCTTTACTCTATTGAGAGAGCAGCTTGATGAGGTTCTGAAGACCTTAACAGACCGTGAACAAAAGGTGCTTCGCTTAAGATTTGGCTTGGATGATGGAAGGGCACGCACTCTGGAAGAAGTGGGTCAAAAATTTGGCGTAACCAGGGAACGCATTAGACAGATCGAAGCAAAGACCCTACGTAAGCTGCGTCATCCCAGTCGGAGTAAAAAGCTTAAGGATTACCTTGATTAAGCTTGATGTTGAATAGAAGTTGTCCAATCTTTATAAAAAAATGCAAAAACTAATAAATTTTAATGCATTTGCATGTTGACCTGGCAAATCTGTTTTAGTATAATAACTCTTGCATGGTGATGCTCCTCGATAGCTCAATGGTAGAGCAACCGGCTGTTAACCGGTAGGTTGTAGGTTCGAATCCTACTCGGGGAGCCAATATTATCGGGCCTATAGCTCAATGGTAGAGCATCCGGCTCATAACCGGCTGGTTCCAGGTTCGAATCCTGGTGGGCCCACCATTTGAGAAGTGGTAGGTTAGAAGTGTGAAATTTCCCGATTAACTAAAGGATTCTAGTGACATATAGTTCTCACCTCTAACTTCTCACCTCTGATTTCTAAAATGGCCCCTTGGTCAAGTGGTCTAAGACACCGCCCTTTCACGGCGGTAACACGGGTTCGAATCCCGTAGGGGTCACCATATAAGGGCGATTAGCTCAGCTGGGAGAGCGCCTGCCTTACAAGCAGGATGTCGGCGGTTCGATCCCGTCATCGCCCACCAATCAAACCTCACGTAGTATGTGGGGTTTTTGATGTTTTGGAAGGCGGAAAAAAGCAGGGACGGCTCTTTTGCTTCCTTGAGAGGAAGAAAAAGAGCCGTCCCTGGCTCAGGATTGTTCAATGCCTGTATTATTTCTCAGGGTGGTCAATACGCTGCTCAGATGTTCTTCCATGGTCTTTTTTGCTTCATCTGACTTACGTTCTACGATGGCGGTTAAAACCTTTTCGTGTTCGTCAATGGAACGAAGGGCGCGTCCGGGAATGGTATGGGTTTCGTCGGAGGTTGTCTCGAGAAGATTTAGGATATTTTCTGTCATCATGGCTACCACCGGGTTCTGGGAGGCTTCAGCAATACACAGGTGAAAATTACGGTTTAAATCTACGAAACGATCCGCATAGTCAACTGGGTCCACACTTCTAGCCTCTTCAAGAAGACTTCTAATTCTCTGGTAATCTTCTTCGGTACAGCGCTCAGCGGCCCAGAAGGCTGAAGCCTTTTCTAATAGGATCCTTACCTCATATATGTGTTCTAAGGTTTCAAGGTTGTATGACAGAAGACTGGAAAGCTGCCTGCCAACTGCATTGCTATCCACTGTGGAAACGAAAATGCCCACACCGTGCTTGACCTCTAGAAGGCCGATGCCAGCAAGGGTTTTTACGGCATCTCGTATTACAGTCCTACTTACGCCAAACTTTTCAGCCATCAATCTTTCAGTGGGTAGACGGTCGCCAGGCTTTAATTTTCCTTTAGCTATAAGGTTTTGAATATAACCAGCAACCTCATTTCTCAGGGACTCGCTGCGACCAATACGATTATCAAACAAGGATATCAACTCCCGCGTTATAAAATGGCATTGGTAATACCACAACCGTATCATACTATATAACTTACCCAAGACACAACTTGTTTTTGTAAAGGAACATATATCCAACGCAAACAAACTTGTCCCCAAAAAGGGAATAAACTGTCGAAATAGCAAGAATGAAATAGTTATTTATTGAACATAGTCACCTGGGTGACATTTTGGGTTTGACGGAGATAGGGAGAAAAGGTACAATGTAATAGGTAATACCACATACCTATTACTTTATACCTTACAACATACATGCAATAAACTATAGGTGTGGATGAAATTAAACAAATTTACTTAAACTAGAACAACCAAGTCATAATTGTAAAAAACGAGGTGACTAGTATGAAAGCCGTAGTAACAGAACTTATTTGGGAAGAAGGTCTAGAGATTTTACGCGAACAGGGCGAGGTTAAATATGACCAAAACCTGTGGAAGAGTGATAATCTTCTAGAGACAATTAAGGATGCGGACTTGCTAATTGTAAGGAACCAAACAAAAGTAACCAGGGAATTAATGGAGCAGGCACCTAATTTAAAGGTTGTTGGAAGATTGGGTGTAGGGCTTGATAACATTGATGTTGCTGCTGCCAAGGAGCTAAACATTAAAGTAGTGTTTGCAAGAAATGCTAATGCAGTTTCGGTTGCTGAGTATGTATTTTCCGCAATGTTTGCATTTTCTCGCCCCTTGGAGAAAGCTTCACAAGATGTTAAAAAGGGAAACTGGAACCGTAAATTATTTACCAGAGAAGAAATCTATGGTAAAACCTTAGGACTAGTAGGGGTAGGCGAAATCGGTGCGAGATTAGCATCAAGGGCTAAAGCCTTTGGTATGAATGTAATTGGCTTTGATCCTTTCTTACCACCCTATGAATTAGCTTGTACAGATATTGGCGTATGCATGGACTCTCTGGAGAAGGTGTTGGCAGAGTCTGACTATCTAAGCCTTCATGTACCCTTAAATGACCAAACTAGAAATCTTATTAACCGGGATAGTATAAAGACCATGAAAAAGACCGCCTATGTTATCAACACAGCCAGAGGTGGTGTGATAAACGAAGATGATCTTTACGAAGCAATTAAGTCAGGAGAAATCGCCGGGGCTGCCCTTGATGTTTTAGTCAAAGAGCCTCCCCAGGGTAACAAGCTCCTGGAGTTAGAAAATGTAATAGTAACACCACATATTGCAGGGCTTACTGAAGAAGCGCAAGTTCGAACCTCAGAGTTAGTGGCCAGAGAGTGCCTGAAGGTACTCAAAGGGCAGGGCTCTATGTGCATAGTAAGGTAGAAAAGGAACGGAGGGCTGTAGATGAATTTCACCGCTTCACAACTAATAGAGTTTTGCTCCAGCCTGCTCCAGGGAGCCGGAGTTCCCAAGGCTGATGCTGATATTGTAGCAGATGTACTTGTGGATACCAGTCTGGAAGGTTTAGATACACACGGGATAAGCAGACTTCCCATTTATCTTACAAGGATTCAAAACGGCAGAATAAACCCTAAGGCAGAAATTAAAGTATATAAAACAGCTCCTGCTGTAGCCAATATTGATGGTGATAATGGGCTGGGACAGTTGGTAGGGGTCAAAGCCATGGATGTAGCTATTGAACTGGCAAAAGAGGCTGGAGTTGGCTCGGTTGCAGTAAAACATAGTAATCACTACGGAGCCTCCTCTTACTTCTGTAAACAAGCCAGTGCAGCAGGAATGGTAGGACTTGCCTTTACTAATACCCCTTCAGGAATTCCTCCGTGGGGTGGTAAAGAAGCATATTTTGGTACAAACCCAATAGCATTTGGCTTTCCTGGCAAGGAACAGCCAGTGGTGGTGGATATGTCCTCCAGCATCGTAGCAAGGGGCAATATCATATTGGCAGCTAAGCAGGGAAAACCAATTCCTGAAGGTTGGGCTATTGACAAGGATGGTCGACCCACCACTGATGCAAAAGCAGCCCTTGATGGTGCAGTACTCCCAATGGCTGGTCCCAAAGGTTATGCCATGGCCCTTGCAGTGGAGGCTATGTCCGGTGTGTTAAGCGGCTCTGCAGTTGGTAAAGAAGTTGGCTGGATCTATGATGAAAGTACCAAACCAGTTGATATTGGACACTTCTTTATAGCTATGGATGTATCAAAATTTATGCCTATGAATGAATTTCTTGGTCGAATGGATCAAATGATAACAGAGATCAAAGAGTCTCCTAAGGCAGCCGGAACCGATGAAATATTTATTCCTGGTGAGCGTAGATTCAATAAGGCTAAAATACGCCAACAAGAAGGTGTTCCAGTTACTGACCAGCTTTTGGCTGAGCTAAATCAATTGGCTCAAAGCGTAGGAGTTAAGCCATTAGGCTAAACTAATAAAGGTTTGCCAAAGCACTTTATTAAAGTTCTTGGTAAAAAATATAAATTAAAGGCTACTAAAGTAGCACAAAAGGAGGAAGCAACCTTGATTAAATTCTTGATCCATGACGAACAAGACATGGTTGGTGTAGCCGTAGCTGACATTAAAACCGGCGAAGCCGTAATCGGTAAGATCCAGGACTCCGACAAAACTGTTGAAATCAAATCCGTAAGTGATATCCCCCTAGGTCACAAAATTGCTCTCCGTGACATGGCTGCCGGAGAAAGAGTAATTAAGTACCATGTTCCCATTGGCAAAACCGTCCAAGCTATTAAAGTGGGCGAGCATGTACACACTCATAATCTAAAGACTGAAAGGTGGTAAGATAAAATGTCAGTACCGACTTTTATGGGTTACCGTCGTGAAAACGGCACAGTTGGTTGCAGAAACCACGTAATTATCCTTCCTGTTGATGATATCTCCAACGCGGCATGTGAAGCTGTAGCTTCCCACGTTCAAGGCACCATGGCTCTTCCACACCCCTATGGTCGCCTGCAGTTTGGTGAAGACTTAGAACTGCATTTCCGTACCATGATTGGTACCGGTGCAAACCCCAACGTGGCAGCTGTAGTAGTTATTGGTATCGAGCCTAACTGGACCAACCTGGTGGTAGATGGTATTGCTAAAACCGGCAAGCCCGTAGCTGGTTTCTCCATTGAGCGTAATGGTGATTTCAAAACCGTTGAAATGGCTTCCCGCAAGGCGATGGAGTTTGTACAGTATGCAACCGAATTAAAGAAAACCGAATGCAGCTTTACCGATATGACCATCAGCACCAAGTGCGGTGAGTCCGACACCACTTCCGGTTTAGCTTCCAACCCCTCCATCGGTCGTCTTTATGACCGTCTGGTAGATATGAACATGACCCTGTTCTTTGGTGAAACCTCAGAAGTTACCGGTGGTGAGCACCTGGTTGCCGATCGCTGTGCTACTCCTGAAATCAGAGAAAAGTTCATGAAGACTTGGACTGAGTATGACGCTTTCATCAAGAGCCAGGGTGTAGACCTCTGCGGCACCCAGCCTACCCAGGGCAACATCGCCGGTGGTTTAACCACCATTGAAGAAAAGGCCCTTGGTAACATTCAAAAGATTGGCAAGAAGGCTATGGTACAAGGTGTACTGGCCCCTGCAGAAGCTCCCCAGGGTAAAGGCCTGCACTTTATGGATACCTCATCAGCTGCTGCTGAGTGCGTAACCCTAATGGCTGCTGCCGGTTCCATTTGCCACTTCTTCCCCACAGGTCAGGGTAACATTGTTGGTAACCCCATCATCCCTGTAATTAAAGTGTGTGCTAACCCCATTACCGTATCTACCATGTCTGAGCACATCGATGTGGACCTGAGTGGAATTTTACGCGGTGAGATGGATCTGGATGGTGCGGCTGATGCCCTTATGTCCATGATGATGCGCACCCTTAATGGCCGCATGACCAATGCGGAAGTTCTTGGTCATAAAGAATTCGTGCTTACCAAACTATATCGTAGCGCTTAATCTTCCTTTTCAGCCTAGGTGTAAGGAATCAACCCTTGATTCCTTACACCCGGCAAATAATATCCTTCCTTTGTCATCCCTGTTGCATTTATTCCTGGTAGAACTGTTAGAGAACTGTAAGATTTCTATAATTTATGCCAAAAAATCAGAATATTTTAAATGAGTATTACCATAAGCGTAACATGCTTGTAGAAATGTTCAAAATTGGCACAGAGAAAACTGGTGCATAAGATTAAATTATTTGTTATATTGGTAACTGTATTGTTAACAATGCAGCCAGTTAACTAAAAAGGAGGATTACTCGTGCGCAGACCAAAGATGCTCGTATTAATGGTAACCCTTTTATTTACAATGTCTTTCTTGGCAGGTTGTGGTAGTTCAAAGGCCCCTGAGGAAGCTGGAAGTAAGTATCCCGAAAAGCCCGTTAATATGATTATTGCCTTCACTGCAGGTGGTTCCAGTGACGTACAAGCCCGTCTTATGCAAAAATACTGGAACAAATATGTTCCTTCACAGCCCTGGACTTTTATTTATAAGTCTGGTGCCGGTGGAGCAATCGGCTTCAATGACATCGCTAAGGCTGACAAGGATGGTTATACCATCGGTGGTGTAAACGTGCCTCATATCGTTTTGCAACCAATTGGCCAAGGTGCACAGTACAAGCCTGAAGACTTTGACTATATTGCCCAGGTAGTAACAGATCCCCAGGTTCTAGTTGTTAAGAAGGATAGTCAGTTTACCTCTGTACAAGATGTAGTAGAATATGCCAAGGCTAACCCTGACAAGTTAAAAGTAGGTATCACCGGTACCTACACCGGTAACCATATGGCCCTACTGGACTTCCAGGATCAAGCTGGTGGTATCAAAGTTGCTCAAATCGTTTACAAGGGTGCCGCTGACCTGAACGCAGCGCTCCTTGGCGGTGAACTTGATGTAATGATGGGTAACTACAATGATGTAATGCGCAGCCTGGATATGATGACTATTCTAGGTATTGCTACTGAGGAAAGATATGCTCCTCTGCCAGATGTACCTACCATGAAAGAGCAAGGTGTTAATGTGGTAGCAGATATCCGTCGTGGCTTTGTGGCACCTAAGGGTATACCTGAAGATAGCCTGAAGTTCCTGCGTGACACCTTTGAGAAAATTGCTAATGACCCAGACTATGTTGCTGATATGGAAAAGGCCGGTCAACCCCATGACTACCTGAGTGGTGACGAGTTCGAGAAGTATGTAATGGAACAACAGAGCCACGCTCAAGATCTGTTAACTAAGTTTGGCCTTATGAAGTAATCGCCTAAAATAGTAGGGTAGGAGGATTGACTTCAATTCTCCTACCCTGTTCCACCAGTTAGCAAAAATATCGGAAAAGAGGTGGATCTATGTGGGAGCATATGCTGGCAGGTCTTCTAAATGCAATGACACCGGTTAACCTGCTAGTTGCTGCATTAGGAATTACCGGCGGTATCTTGATTGGGGCCCTTCCTGGGCTAACAGCCACCATGGGGGTAGCCCTTTTAGTACCACTAACATTTGCAATGGATCCTGCAACAGGCTTGGTTATGTTAGGGGCAGTATATACAGGTGCAATTTACGGTGGTGCCAACTCAGCAATTTTGATTAACACACCAGGCACACCGTCCTCAGTAGCTACTACCTTTGACGGCTGGCCCCTATGTAAGCAGGGAAGGGCAGACGAAGCCCTCATTACTTCCCTATTCTCTTCCTCCTTTGGCGGGATTGTTGGAACCATATTCTTAGCTTTTGTCGCAGTTCCACTGGCCATATTCTCGTTGAAATTTGGAGCTCCTGAATTTTTCTGGTTATGTATTTTTGGACTCAGTACCATTGCAGCCATGTCTATGGACAATGTACTGAAGGGATTGATTTCCGGTGCTATTGGCCTGTTAATTGCTTGTATCGGATTGGATCCGATGACCGGAGCACCACGCTTTACCTTTGGCAGTTACTCCATGGTTCAAGGAATTGAAGTAATTCCAGCCATGATTGGTCTATTCTCATTTTCTCAGGTAATTAACTTGGTAGGCAGCAGAGATAAATTCATTGCAGACTATAAACCAACCCCAGGTGCATTAAGACGGGTATTAACCAAGATATATCAAAAATGTAAGATGAACATTATGCGTTCATCCCTGATTGGTACTGTTGTTGGTATTCTCCCCGGCGCCGGTGGAGAAATAGCCTCTATTATAGCTTACAATGAAACTAAGCGATGGGATAAAGATCCTGCTAAATATGGCAAAGGTGCCATTGAGGGCGTAGTAGCCTCTGAAAGTGCCAATAATGCTGTAATCGGTGGTTCTTTAATTCCGTTGTTAACATTAGGGATCCCCGGTAGTGCTGTGGCCGCTATTATTATGGGAGGTCTTCTGGCACACGGAATTGCCCCTGGCTTTAAAATCTTTACCCAACACGGAGATGTAGCCTATACCTTCATTATGTCCCTGATTGTGGCTAATATCTTAATGTTTTTTGTGGGACTGGCCTTAATTAAAGGCACTGCCCGCATCTTAAACATTCCAACCTCTTACATTGGTGTCGGTGTCGTGGTACTTTCCATTATCGGCTCCTATGCTATACGTAACAGTATGCTAGATGTGGCCATGATGATTGTATTCGGTCTCATCGGGCATTTTGGAGGACGTATAGGTCTGGATACAGGTGCTATGGCCCTGGGTTTAATCTTAGGCCATATCATTGAAGAAAACCTTGGTAAATCCATGGCTTTAGCCGGAGCAGAAGGATCTATATGGGCCGTGTTCTTTGGCAGCACCATCTCCTTTATTTTAATATTGCTGACAATAGCTTCGGTGATGACCCCCTTCTTCCTTAAGAAACGTGCAGCTAAAGCAGCTGCTGCCAGGGGAGGTGCCAAAGTTGACTAAAAGAAAAGTTGATATTTTGACTGGTATAGTGTGTTTTGTGGTTGCGGCAGTTTTTTGGTTCCAGGGACGGGAGCTAGAAGCTCATCACAATCTGTTCCCGCTATTACTGGAAGGATTTCTGGTCCTCTCTGGTATCTACCTAATCATTGCAGGGGTATTGAATAAAACTGGTAACAAGGCGGACAATGTAAATATCGATTATGGTCGAGCTTTACAAATGATCTTGGCTACCATAGTTTACATTGTTGCAGTTAATATGATTGGCTTTTATGTTTCCAGTATGCTGTTTTTAACATTGATGTCTTGGTACCTAAATGAAAGGGGCCTTACGCTGCCGGCTTTAGGCATTTCTTTAGCCTTTGCAACCATTTTAACTGGAGCCATTTATGCTGTATTTACCATGTTCCTAAGGGTACCAACTCCTTCGGGAATACTGTTTTAAACCAGGAAACCAGCCCAATAGTTCTTTGAACAGGGGCTGGTTTTCTTTATATATGAAATAAATGGACATAAAATGGCCATGCTTAAAAGAAAAACTGAAATTAAGAGGATTTTATTGTCCATTTGCAGAAACATTTATTTGAGGTATCAACATGCTAAAAATTAGTAATCGTTTAGAAACTATGGCCAGATACGTCCCAAAGGGAAGTATCGTTGCGGATATAGGCACTGATCACGGTTATTTGCCTATATATTTGGTTGCAGGTGGTTCCTGCCCCAGGGCTGTAGCAGGGGATATTAACCTTGGACCACTGGAGGCTGCAAGATTGAATGTGGCCAATAATAATTTAACAACAAAGATCGATCTTAGATTAGGTAATGGATTACAAATCCTTAAGCCTGGTGAGGTTGAGGTTATTTGCATAGCCGGGATGGGAGGCGGCACCATAAGGGACGTTCTGTCAGAATCGCCAGAGGTTGCCAAAGCTGCCAGGAGACTAATCCTTCAGCCAATGGCAGATGAAGCAGAGTTAAGGCGATATCTAACGACAACCGGCTGGTATATATTGGATGAAGAGCTATTAATGGAAGATGGGCGTCTGTATCTAGTTATCGTTGCTGAACAAGGTAATAATTGTCAGTTAGATCCGGTACTGTTAGAATTAGGGCCAAGACTAGTTGAGAAAAACCATCCTTTGCTTAAAGAACTTATTGATAGGCTGTTATTGAAATACAATAAGGTATTAACCGGTTTATTTAAGAGCACTAACCACCAGTCCATTAAAAAAGCAGAAATGATAAAGGATAAAATTAATCAAATAAGAAAAGTGGAAGAGAAACTGCTTAATTAAAATTGTTTAAAATAAAGAATGCTATGTGGAGGTTTAAGAATGGCTACCGGAAGAGATGTAGTTGCTCTAATCGAAGAAATAGCACCCAGGTCTTTGGCAGAGGATTGGGATAATAGCGGTTGGCAAATTGGCAACCCCCAGGAAGAAGTGGGGAGAGTACTATTAGCCCTTGATGTGGATAATATCATACTAAAGGAAGCCCAGGAGAAAAAGATAGACTTAATAATTTGCCATCATCCTTTGTTAATGAAGGGAATTAAAAATATACGAATGGATGACCCAAAGGGAGCATTGATTACAGGACTAATAAAGGCAAATATTGGTGTCTATGCTGCCCATACAAATTTAGATAGCTCAGCCTGGGGAGTCAATAGCCTTCTTGCTGAGAGAATTGGGTTAAGCAATAGCAGTGTATTATATCCTGCTGTCGGTGAAAGTTTTAGTAAGCTTGTGGTTTTTATTCCTTCAGAGCAGGTTGAAAAGGTAACGCAGGCAATATGTGGTGCAGGGGCTGGGTGGATTGGCAACTATAGTGACTGTACCTTTCAAGTAAAGGGGACAGGGACTTTTTGTCCACAGGAGGGAACAGATCCCTATCTTGGTGAGCAAGGGAAGCTGGAAAAGGTAGAAGAAATAAGACTCGAGACTATTATACCTACCTCCCTTAAAAAGTTGGTTATCAAAGAAATGCTGGAGGCTCACCCCTATGAGGAAGTTGCCTATGATCTTTATCCATTGGAAAACAAGACAAACCAACAAGGACTTGGGCGTGTAGGGGAATTAAAGGAGGCTATAAGTTTTGCCGACTTTATCCTAGGCTGTAAAGCAAGTCTAGGTCTATCAACAGTTAGGGTTGGCGGCAATATGTGGAAAAACATTTGTAGAGTTGCCGTATGTGGGGGATCTGGTGCGGAAATGTGGCAGGCAGCCTTGGCCGCAGGGGCAGATGTATATGTTACCGGAGATATTAAATATCATACGGCCCAGGATATGCTGGCTGCCGGACTGAACTTCATTGACGCCGGACACTTTGCTACAGAGCATTTGATCATGACAGAATTGCAAACAAAATTGGCCGAGCTATGCAGAGCTAGAAGCATTAACACAGAGGTTATTCTCACAAAACGTCAATCTGATCCATTTATGTATCTTTAGGATAGAGGGTATATTGCCCCTGTCCTTTTATTTTTATATAGAAATAGGAGTGATAAAATGCTTGAACTTAAAAGACTATGGCATTTACAAATATTGGAGGAGCAGAGAGAAAAGAGCTTGAACAAAAGGATAGATCCCAAGATAACTAAAAAACTAAAG
The DNA here is from genome assembly GCF_030577015.1 of Desulforamulus aquiferis. Taxonomy (NCBI): domain Bacteria; kingdom Bacillati; phylum Bacillota; class Clostridia; order Eubacteriales; family Peptococcaceae; genus Desulforamulus; species Desulforamulus aquiferis. The sequence goes on from NZ_JARPTC010000021.1 coordinate 29,180, forward strand.
GAACTAAAAACCGAGATTGAGCAGGGTCAAGAAAAGCTTAAGGAATTAAAGGATTTATACGAACAGGCTGGTCAGCTACAGAAGCACTTTTCCCAGGAGGCTCAAGTAATAAAAGACAAAATATCTGCAGTGAGTGAGAAAATATATGGTGGCTCCCTGCAGACCAAACAAATTGAAACCTATCAGCAAAGGCATGGTGATTTGAGGAAAAAGCTGCTGGAAATAGAGGATAGAGAACTAGAATCCATGCAGCAAAGGGAAGATATTAAACAGCAGTGGGAAAAGCAAAAAGCAACCTTAGCAAATGACACCAGGAGCTTTAAGGAACTGCATCAGGAATATCTCCAAGGTAAGGAGGAAATAAAAGAAAGGGCCAATGACTTGGCCCGGGAAATCGAAGAACTTATAAGGAATATTAAACAGGAAAGCATGACTGAATATCTAAGATTAAAGGGAAAGTATCCGAATCCAGTCAGCAGAATCACTAGGGATACCTGCTCGGGTTGTCACCTGTCTATATCTTTTGAACAGCTAAAACAATTAAAGAGACTTGAGGAAATAACCTATTGTAACCATTGTGGGCGGATGATATTTTGGGATCCTTTAGAGTAGCTTTGTTGCTAAATCGAGACTTTCTCCGAAGGATTTGAGACAGTCATCCACAGGTTGGGGTGTGCCCATATCTACACCGGCATATTTAAGCAATTCTATGGGATAATCTTTGCCGCCGCTGGATAGGAAAGCCAGGTATTTTTCCAGTTTTTCCTGACCTTCCTTGAGGATACCGTTAGATAGTGCTACTGCTGCACTGAAGCCTGTTGCATACTTATACACATAAAATGCGTTATAAAAATGGGGAATCCTGGACCATTCCATACTGATTTCATCATCCAGCTGTACTCCCTGGTAGTAGAATTTATTCAATTCATAATAGATTTCGCACAGGCTATCCGGGGTAAGGCTGATGCCCTCCTCAATCTTTTGGTGAATAATCTTTTCGAACTCTGCAAACATGGTTTGTCTAAATACCGTTGTTCTGAACTGCTCTAAATTATAATTTAAAAGATACAGCTTTTCTTTGTTGTCCGTTGATTTTGCTAATAGATGATTAATAAGTAAATTTTCGTTAAGGGTAGACGCTACCTCTGCTACAAAGATGGTGTAACTGGCATTTCGGTAAGGTTGGTTATTGTGTGAGTAGAAGGTATGCATGGCATGACCTGCTTCGTGGGCCAGGGTAAATACATCATTAATGGTGTGGTTGAAATTCAGCAAAATATAGGGGTGATAACCATAGGTACCTGTGGAGTAGGCCCCGGAGGTTTTACCCTTATTCTCATAAACATCGACCCAACCATTGTCAAGACCGCCCTTAAGATCCTGTAGATACTTTTCACCAAGGGGAGCCAATCCATCCAACATCAGTTTAGCTGCCTCCTGATAGGTATAGGCTTTATTAAGCTCTGAGACCAGGGGGACGTATAAATCATACATCTGTAATTCAGGAAGCTTCATTACCTGCCGACGAAATTCAACATACCTGTGCAATAGAGAGATGTTTTTTCGCACGGAGTTTATCAAGTTATTGTATACAGATAGATCAACATTGTCGGCAAAAACACTGGCCTCTAAGGCACTATTATGTTTCCTAAGTCGTGCCAGGAGACAATCCTTCTTAACAGAATTAATCAAGGTCTGGGCGATGGTGTTCCTGAAGGATTTGTATACACCATATAGCTGGTTGTAGGCGTTTTTTCTAACTTCTCTGTTTTGACTTTGCAGCATACCGTGGTAGCGCCCATGGGTAAGTTCTACTGATTCGTTATTTTCATTTTTGAGATGCCCAAACTTAAGGTCTGCATTATTTAATATTTGAAATATACTCTTTGGTGCTCCAGTCAATTCACTGAAGGAGGAAAGGATTTTTTCCTCTGGGTCTGATAGGATATGTTCCTTATTACGACCTATTTCCTTGATAAAATGTCGGTAATCTTGAAAATCTTCAGCTTTTGAATATTCCTCCAGCAGAGTGTAGTCTATTTTCATCAATTCTGGTATGAAGTAACTGGTCATTTCACTATAGGTGACAAAAAGACTTTTAACTTGATCAAATAGTGCCAGGGAGGCAGTATTTGCATTATCTTCATCCAGCTTCATGTGGGCATAGGTATAGCATTTTTCCATTAATTGATCTAAAGTATCTTGCAGAAGTAAAGCTTCTAATATTGTCTCTTTATTGCTTAGCTTTCCACTCAAGCCGTGAAACTTTTCCAGGAGCTCTCTAATGAACTGCATGTCCTTTGCAGCTTCCTCTGAGTCCTTATAGAGGTTGGCTGTATTCCATTTATAGATATCCTCTATCTCATCCCGGTTTTTTATGTTGCTGTTCAAGGCTATTCCTCCTTACTAATTTTCATTCTTTATAATATGAGCTAATGGCCATGTATTACCATGCCATTTAATGGTTTAAATTTCCCCCCTAACATCCGGAAGCAGGTTAGGCTGTTTGGCGGCTTCTACGGCAAGTTGATCGCAGCGTTCATTTTCAGGGTCTCCGGCATGACCCCTCACCCACTTAAATTTAACCTCATGAAATTTACAAAGTTCCAGCATTCTGATCCACAAATCTGGATTTAGGGCAGGTTCTTTTTTATTGCGCATCCAGCCGTTGGCCTGCCATTTTTTTGCCCAACCCTTCTCCATGGCATTAACTAAGTACTGGGAGTCGGTATGAATGGTTACATTGCATTTTTCTTTGAGGTTTTCCAAGGCCACTATTGCTGCTAGTATTTCCATTCTGTTGTTAGTAGTATCTTTGAAACCGGCAGAAAGTTCTTTACGATGCCCTTTATAAAGCATGACAACCCCGTAGCCACCTGGGCCAGGATTTCCTGAGCAAGCCCCATCGGTGTAAATGACTACCTCTTTCATTTTTTTATTGTCCATCTCTAGAATCCTCATTTCAAATTAGCTTTAGATTTATGGTTGTGGAGCTGGAAGATATGCTTGTTCCTATATACCTTATTCTACCAGTTTAGTCAAACTAATTATACCATCTGTTGGCAGGGGGTTAAAGCTTGTGGTATTATGTACGAGAGGTGATTAATGTTGAAAAGAGTTACTTCTTTACTGCTTGTTTTTTGCTTATTCTTTACCATGACTACACCAGCCTGGGCTAAAAAGGCCGGTGGGGCTATAGCTAAGCCGAAGCCCACCACAAATCAATCTAGCCCGAGCAAGACAAATGATTCAGGTACTGCCAAGACAGAAACTTCAGGGGATAAGATTCCCTATACTAATCTTCCGTCCAGTAAAGCTGCCACTGGTGCAGGGGCTGCCGCAGGAGCGGCAACGGCAGGTCGCTCAAACCTGTCAGGCTTTGCCCCATCCTTTTCTCCTTTCTCCGGAAACTTCTGGATGTGGATGTTTTTAATGAACAGCTTCGGACATCGCCCTGCGGCGGCACAGACAGAGGGGGGAGCCGAACTAGCTCAAGCAGCTGCCGGCTCGGCTGCAGAGTCTGCCCAGTCTGAAATTTACACCCCTGGTGTAGCTGATTACTGGGAGGCAGATCCAGTAGCCAATACGGTTTCCACATTGCTTCTTGTAGCAACCGTTGCTTTACCGATATGGTTTTTCTTAAGATGGCGGAAAAAGAGAGCATCCCTTAATTGATGCGACCTCCCTTTGGGGAGGTTTATTATTTTTTATGTAAGGAATTTTTATTAAACCTGAAATAACTTAATTGTATATAAATGTTAATATTAATAAAACGGGTTATGCTAAGAGCTATTAAGGAGGAATTAGTTTTGGGTACTAACGAGATACAACTCGCTAACTGCAAGGACGAAATTAGTAAAGCATTAAGAAGTATATCCTATGGCCTTTTTATTATTTCATCAGTAAAAGATGGAAAAATCAATGGGCAAGCTGCTAACACAGTTTTTCAAATAACCTCGGATCCTGTAACCCTCGCCATTGGTATTAACAAGAATAATCTTACCCATGAATATATTAATTCAAGCAAGGTATTTTCGGTGGGGGTTTTAAACACAGAGGGCCTGTCTTTAGTGCGTAATTTTGGTTTCCGTTCAGGTAGGGATGCTGATAAGTTTGATGGGATAGAATATGAAACTGCTGAAACAGGGGCACCTTTATTGAAGGATTCCTTGGCCAGCTTTGAATGTAAGGTTGTAGGCAGCATGGATTTAGGAACCCATACATTGTTCATCGGAGAGGTTATTTGTGCACAAACCTCGGGAGCTGGAGAGCCAATGACCTATGCCTTATATCATAAGATCAAAAACCGGCCAACTGCCCAATCGAAAGATAATGTGACGAAATGGGTTTGTAAAGTATGTGGTTATGTGCATGAAGGGGATCAACCTCCAGCCCAATGTCCTGTGTGTGGCGTTGGCCCAGAGGAATTTGAAAAGTTAGAATAAGTTTTTACAGCATTGAATGTGCAGATATGGATAAAATAAATATGTAAACAGACCCAGGAGGTGAGCGGTATAGAATTTCGCAGAAATTACTCGGGTAAAAAACTCTATCTAACAAATCAAAGGCATTTAAATGGCATGATGCACCAGCAGAGTGCTTTTAGTGGGCTGGCTACATATCTGCCCCTTGAAAAAAATAAGTAAATTATGCTAAATAAACCATCTCCCCGGACGAATTATGATAGTATGTAAATGGAGGTGGTTTTTACTGTGTATTTCTGGAAGGCAATAAAATTGTCCCTTATCCTAGGGCTATATTTGTTGATCCAGGGTTGTTCCCAGGAAACCTCAATTGTAGAGCCAGTTAAGCAAGAGCAAGTAAAGGGAAAGGTAACAATTAAATCGGAGGTTGGTCATCAGGATGAAAACTGGCTGAGGGTTACCGGCAGCGTTAAAAATACCTCGGAATATTCTGTAACTGCCATTGAAAGTAAGGTTGTTTTAATGGGGGAGGGGCAGGTATTTGACTCAAGAATTCTAACCCTGTCCCAGGGCAAAGTGCTCAGGCCAGGAGAGACCCTTACCTTTGATAGCACCTTTGACTATGGTTCCCGTGAGGTCCCGCTTATTGATGCAGAAGCAGAAATTGTTAATTTGCAAGTGATTCAAAATAAATAGCTTAAAAGCCGCTAATCAGCGGCTTTTAAGCTTATACAGCTATTCCTTTTCTTCCTCTTCTTCCTTTTTGACATCCTTTACATCCATCATGCCGGGACCCATACCCATGCCAGGTCCCATTCCCATGCCGGGACCCATACCCATGCCAGGTCCCATTCCCATGCCGGGACCCATACCCATACCAGGTCCCATTCCCATACCAGGTGAGAAACCTGGAGTTGGACAATCGCCTGTTACCGGGCAACCAGGCATACCTGGGTTTACTGGATAATGGGGGGAACAAGGGATGGGTTGGGGAGGTGGGCAAATATCATCCATTACACCTGCCACCACCACGGAGCAAACGTTCCATAAAGGAATAATTGTAACATTTAATTGGGTAGGAGCACCCCGGTGCAGCTCAATGTAGTCTTGACCTACAGCATGGAGCATACCCTGCACCGGTGCAGCACCGGGACAGTTCAGATAAACGGTTATTTGCTGGTGCAGCAGTTCGCAGAGACGCTGCAAGAAAGTAGGAGCAACTACTGGCGGCTTTGGATGATGCTTGCCGGCTTTTGATTCAACAGTATCAATCATGGATTTTCACAACCTCCTAGATAGAGTTTGCTATATCCTATTAAAAAAATTGTTAAATGGTTCCAATAATAAGATTGTTTAAAATAAAAAGAGCTGATCAATAGTGATCAGCCCTGCCTTTAATACTAATGCTTTGGTTTAAAGGTTTCACATTGTGTTTCTTCTGATGTACTTGAGTTTTCAGAGCCGGAATGATTAACCTGAATCATTGGGGCATCACACATAACATCAGAGTTGTATTGGCACTCTGTTACTGAACACTTGATTGTAGGCATTTCCAAATCACCTCCCATTCAGATTAACCTTATCTTACCCAAGCAGAACTAAAAAAATTCATCTAATATTGGTAAAAATACATAAATATACAAGATAAAGCCCCACAGTCAAAGTTTTGACTGTGGGACTTATTTAATATTTTAGCTATAGGATTGATCAACAGTTATAGTCTTGTTTCGTCCATGTGATTTTGCGTAATAGAGGGCTTGGTCTGCAAGCTTTAAAAGGTCAGAGGCATTGGTGGTATGGGTTGGGTAGTTGGCCACTCCGATGGAAACAGTTACTCTACGATATGGAAAGACAGTATCAACTACCGCCGTTCTAATTGTTTCTGCCTGGGATATCCCTTCATGAAGGCTGGTCTTGGGTAAAATGAACGCAAATTCTTCGCCGCCGTATCTGGCCACAATATCAGAAGGTTTAAGGTGTTTAAGAAATACTTTGGCCAGGGTCTTTAATATCTCGTCACCAGCCGGGTGACCATAGGTATCGTTGTAACCCTTAAAATCATCAACATCCAGCATAAATAGGCTCATCGATCTGCTATGACGATGGCATTTTCTAATTTCTTTTTGGAGCTGCTCTGCAAAGAAGCGATGATTAAATAGGCCTGTTAGGGCATCGGTTTCTGATAAATCCTGGAGCTTTTTATTTAGAATGGCATTTTCCAGGGCCAGGCTGACCTGAATGGTAAAGAGTTCTAAGATCATGTTTGTTTCTTCACTGGCTTTATATTGCTCAGGGAATAGGGCAAAAATTACTGCCAGTGTTTCACCATTTCGTCCATAGAGAAAAACACTCTGCAGCTTTTGATTACTGTTTTGGTAGCTCGCATTATTGGTTGACACTGTGGACAAAGGATTTTTATCTTTTTCTTGCAGATTGGGACAAACTATATATTGGTTGGAGTCAATACCCCGGCTAATAATTTCTAAGGGCTGTTTATTTTCATCCAGCAGCACAAACTGACAGCCTGGAACCTCGGCTATTTGCATAAAACCATTCAAAATAAGATTATACATAGTCTTTAAATCGTTTTCTCCCGCAATTTGTGCAACAATCCAATGCAGGCGGGTTAGCTTTTCATTAACTTCAACAAGATTCTTTATTTTTTCTATTACGTCAATTCCAAAATTCATGGACGATGCCCCCATCTAAATGTTAGACATATTAATTATAACAAAAATAATTTATTTCAGATATATTTAACCAACTATTTGGTTTACATAAGTACAATAATTTGAATTACAATTGTTTATTGGGATAAACTAACCTTGAGATTTTTGGAGGTGATATGGATTGGATTTGAAGGATAATGAGATAAAAAAGAAGTTTAATAAATTGGATGAAATTCTTGCTATCTATGGAAAGGATCATGAACAGCTTATTCGGGTGCTGCAAAAGGCTCAAGATGTTTTTGGTTATCTTCCTGAGGAAGTTCAGGCCTATATTTCTCATAAAATGGGTATTCCGGTAAGTGCCGTAAACGGTGTTGTGACCTTTTACTCATTGTTTTCCACCGAACCAAAGGGTAAATACAATGTCAATGTATGTCTTGGTACTGCCTGTTATGTTCAAGGTGCTCAAAAAATATATGAGGGCTTTAAGGAACAGCTAGGTATCAAGGATGGAGATACCACCGAGGATATGCTTTTTACCGTTCGAAGCAGCCGCTGCATAGGTGCCTGTGGACTTGCTCCGGTGCTGACAGTTAACGAAGATGTTCATGGTAAACTCTCCACGAAGGATGTAGCCAAATTGATAAGCCGCTATAAAAAGAACGAAACGGCAGGTGAAGATAATGGTAAAGACTTACCTGGAGTTGGAGACTATCAGGAACCAACACCTACCGGGCCTTAGGCCTAGGTTTGGAGAGGCTGGAGAACAGGGGTATCAAGTTTTAGTCTGTACTGGAACTGGTTGTGCTTCAGGTGGCAGTGAGCCTGTCATTAAGGCCCTTAATAGAGAGATAAAAATTAAGAATTTGACTAAGTCTATAAGTGTCGTGCCTACCGGCTGTTTTGGTTTTTGTAAAATGGGGCCAATTGTGCTGGTTCATCCGGGGCAAACATTTTATTGTTTGGTAAATGAGAAGGATGCTGAGGAATTGGTGGGAGAGCATTTTGTTAAGGGTCAAATTGTTGAAAGGCTTCTATATAGGGAAGGAAAAGACAAAAAAATTTTTCAGCATATGAAGGATATTCCCTTTTTCCAGTCCCAATTGCGAATAGCATTGAAAAACTGTGGAGTTATTAACCCGGAAGATATCAGAGAATATATAGCAAATGATGGTTATTTTGCCCTCTATGATGTATTACATAATAAAGAACCTGAGCAGGTAATAGAAATAATCAGCAATTCAGGTCTTAGGGGACGGGGAGGCGGAGGTTTTCCCTCAGGACGAAAGTGGCAATTTACTGCCCAGGCAGAGGGACAACCTAAATATGTAGTTTGTAATGCAGATGAAGGTGATCCTGGAGCCTTTATGGATCGCAGCATTTTGGAGGGAGATCCCCACAGTGTTATAGAAGCAATGGCCATTGCGGGCTACAGTATTGGTGCTAACCATGGAGTGATATATATTAGGGCGGAGTATCCCATAGCCATTAGACGTTTAGAGGTGGCATTAAAACAGGCCAGGGAAATGGGATTATTGGGCGAGGAGATATTTGACAGCGATTTTACCTTTGATATTGAATTGAGACTTGGTGCGGGGGCCTTTGTGTGTGGCGAGGAAACTGCACTGCTCAAATCGGCCATGGGTGAAAGGGGAGAACCTAGACCCAGGCCGCCCTTTCCGGCAGTTTGTGGTTTCCGGAATAAGCCTACCCTACTAAACAATGTTGAAACCTATGCTAATGTACCAATTATCCTAAGAAAAGGTTGGCAGTGGTACGCTTCCCTGGGAACAGAAAAAAGTAAAGGGACCAAGGTTTTTTCCATTGCCGGCAAAATCAATAATACTGGGCTAATTGAAGTCCCCATGGGTACTACCCTGAGAACTATCATATACGATATCGGCGGAGGAGTGCCGGGTGGCAAGAAATTTAAGGCGGTGCAAACTGGCGGCCCATCGGGAGGGGTTATTCCGGCTGACTTACTGGATACTCCCATTGATTATGAGTCTTTGACTCAAGTAGGCTCTATGATGGGCTCCGGTGGATTAATTGTCATGGATGAAACTGATTGTATGGTGGATATAGCAAAGTTTTATCTGGAGTTTAGTCAGGATGAATCCTGCGGCAAATGTACTCCCTGCAGGGTGGGCACTAAGCGTATGCTGGAAATCATGGAGCGAATCACAGAGGGTAAGGGGGAGATGGAAGATTTAGAAGAGTTGGAGGAACTTTCTAAGGATATTAAAGAGGCCTCCCTGTGCGGCTTAGGACAAACTGCACCGAATCCGGTTCTTTCTACCCTGAGGTTTTTTAGAGATGAATATATAGCCCATGTTCGTGACAAACAATGTCCGGCGGGAGTGTGTCGGGAATTAACTGATTTCGTTGTGGATAAAGAGAAGTGCATTGCCTGCGGCATCTGTGCTAAAGCTTGTTCTGTGGATGCAGTGATTGGTGAGAAGAAAAAAACCTATTATATTGATCGCCAGAAATGTGTAAAGTGCGGCGCATGCCAGTCCAGGTGCCCTAAGGATGCCATCTTTAAAATTGCTATGGGAGGTGAGATGAAGGATGACAACAAACCGGCAGACGGAAGGACCACATACCCTACCCCGTGAGCGCCCTATTGGAAAGCCTCCCCTGGAAAAGACCGGGGATTTGGTAAATATTTTTATAAATGATGAGCCTGTCAAGGTAGATAAGGGAACCAATGTACTTGAGGCATGCCGGGAAAACGGCTATGAGATCCCCAGCCTTTGCTATCTAAAGGATTTAAACACGGCAGGCTCTTGTCGGGTTTGTGTAGTGGAGATTGAGGGCAGCCGAAATTTGCAGGCAGCCTGTGTTTACCCGGTCACTGAAGGGCTAAGGGTTCACACAAATACCCCAAGGGTACGCCGAGCCAGGCGCAGGGTGGTTGAGCTTTTGTTGTCAGAACATAACAGAGAGTGTACCACCTGTGCCAGGAATCTAAATTGCGAATTGCAGACCCTGGCCAACAAGGTTGGGGCCAGGGATGGAAAATTAACGGGACAGCATAGACATGTTCCGCCAGTTGTAAAAAATCCTTTTATTGTTCGAGATTACAGCAAGTGTATTAAGTGTCGTCGATGTGAGGCAATTTGTAAGAACAAACAGGGAATAGGGGTTTATTCTCCCCTCTACCGGGGCTATGATACGGTTATAGCTCCAGCCTTTCAACGGGATTTAGGTGACGTGGCCTGCATCGCCTGTGGACAGTGTGTTCTGGCCTGTCCCACAGCGTCTCTAACTGAACGGTCCTATATTGATGAGGTATGGAAGGTTATCGAAGACCCGTCAAAGCATGTGGTGGTTCAAACTGCCCCGGCAATTCAGGTTAGTATTGGTGAGGAATTTAATCTGCCGGTGGGAACAGTGGTTTCAGAAAAACTAGCAGCAGGATTAAGACGCATGGGTTTTGATAGTGTTTTTTCCACTGATTTTGCTGCGGACTTAACCATCATGGAAGAGGGGCATGAGTTGCTGGAAAGATTAGACAAGGGTGGTCCCCTGCCCTTAATATCCTCCTGCAGTCCTGGATGGATAAAGCTCTGTGAACATTTTTATCCCGAGTATATAGACAATATATCAACCTGCAAATCTCCCATGGAAATGTTTGGGGCATTGGCTAAGACCTATTATGCCGAGCAACAGGGGATTGATCCTAAGGATATGGTTGTGGTAGGGGTTATGCCCTGTACTGCCAAAAAATTTGAGGCTGCCAGGCCAGAGATGGAAACCTATGGTATCAGGGATGTGGATTATGTCATAACGACCAGGGAATTGGCTAAAATGCTGAAGCAGATTGACATTGATTTAAAGAAGCTGCCAGATGAGAATTTTGATCAACCCCTTGGCTTATCCAGCGGGGCAGCCAATCTTTTTGCCACCAGTGGGGGAGTGATGGAGGCAGCCATTCGAACAGCTCTGGCCTTAACCGAAGGGAAGGAAATGGGACGGTTGGAATTCAAAGAACTAAGGGGTACTGAGGGGGTCAAAGAGGCGGAAGTTGAGCTAAAGGGTAAAACTGTCCGCCTAGCGGTTGCCCATGGCACCCGCAACGCCAGAAAGCTAATGGAAAGACTTAAAAAGGGAGAGAAATTTGACTTCATCGAAATTATGGCCTGTGCAGGTGGGTGCGTCGGGGGTGGAGGACAGCCCATCACCAATGACCCGGAAAAACCGGAACTGACCATGGAACATAGAAGTAATCGGGCCAAGGGCTTATTTGCCTTGGATTTAGGCAAAAAGATGCGGCGCTCCCATGAAAACCCGGCGGTAATTCAAGTATATAAGGATTATTTAGGGAAACCCATGAGTAAGAAGGCCAAGGAAATTTTGCACACTAAATATACCGCCCGGGGTCCCTTGCCAGGATTCGACTTTGAGCCGGAGAAGGATAAAGAGGATATACCTGTTGGAAATTTACCAGGCCTGCTGCACTAATCTTATAAGCTATTACTTATGGGTCTTGTGATCACCAAGACCCATAAGTATGCTCATTAGTCCAAAAACAGAACCTATTAAACATAGACCGTTAGTCTAAACATCATGCTATAATATTCTGGTATACAAAGCCAGGAGGTTATTATGAAAATAAATACGGTTTTATTTGATCTCGACGGCACCTTAATAGACTCCCTGCCGTTGATTAGGAGGACTTATCAAAGGGTTTTTAATGAGCTGAATATACCCTGGGTTAATGAGGTAATGAACTCTGTAGGACTGCCCCTGGTGCAAATTGCTAAAGAATATGCGGGGGAAGAAAGGCACAAGGAATTTTTTAAGCTATACCAGCAATACTATGCCATTGAACATGATGTCATGACCCAGGTATTTCCGGGAACGGTGGAAATGCTTTCGACTTTAAAAGCCCAGGGCTACCGCTTGGGGCTGGTTACCTCAAAGAGCCGATCGGTGGCTATTAGAAGTGCCCAATATGTGGGGATAGATAATTTTATGGAGGTTGTTGTTGGTGCTGAGGACGTTACCAGGCACAAGCCGCAGCCTGAACCGCTGCTAAAGGCTTTGGACCTCATGAATTTGCCCGCGGACACAGCTGCCTATGTGGGAGACAGCCCCTTTGATATTATGGCTGCCAAGGGAGCCGGAGTTATGGCGGTGGGAGTCACCTGGGGGATGTCAGATCGGTTGCAAATTATGCACCATGAGCCAAATGTTATTCTTGAGGAATGGGATGACTTAATAAAGTTGTTAGGTTTAAAATAAAAGTCCTGTTTATAGGCCTTCAGACTGTTGAAAAAGCTACAACTGGGTTTTAATAATCCCGAGCAGCGACATTCGGAGCAGTGGAAACAGCGCATCGCGAAGCTGAGGATGCGAAAATGGGTGCCCGGACATGGACGTCCGGGCAAGCCTGAGGTAAACACGATGTTTAATCGAAGGCGGCCCATTTTCGCCCGAAGAGAGTGATTAGCGCTGTCCACTGCGGAGAGAGGAGTCGTGAGGGATTATTAAAACCTGAATATAGGTAGTTTCTCGACACACTGAAGACCTGTTTATAGGCCTTATTATTTTTAAGCGGTTTACATTAGGGTCTATGTGAAATACAATGGATATAAGAATCCTTTCTAACTGGAGAGTCAATCATGAACAAACCTCTACAACTGATAGCTAGAGTAACCTGGCTAATGCTGGGTCTTTTTATTTTTTCCTTTTCCCTGGTCATGCTGATTGAGGCGAAGCTCGGGTTAAGCCCCTGGGATGTATTACATTTAGGTATAACCTACTACTTACCCTTTACCTTTGGTCAGGTGATTATAGGTACCGGATTGCTTTGCGTTGCCATAGCCTACCCCTTGGGCATTAAGCCCAGTTCAGCAACCATTATCAATATGTTTTTTGTCGGTATATTTGTTGATTTAATAGCTGCTGCAGGTTGGGTAGTGCCCCAGGAGTCTTACCTAGGGCGGTGGGTCTATTTGGCCCTAGGAGTGTTAGGCTGTGGCTTGGGTACAGGGGTATATATTTCTGCCAATATGGGCACCGGACCCAGGGATAGTTTAATGATGGGGCTCCACAGGAAAACCGGCTGGCGTATTGGAATTGTTAGAACTATCCTGGAGATATTGGCAGTAACTCTGGGCTATTTACTGGGGGGACCTGTTGGCGCCGGTACCATAATCTTTTCCTTAACCATCGGCTGGTCCTCGGAAGTATTCTTAAACCTTTTTAATTGGTGCAGCAGGCAAAAATGGTTTCAAATTAATCAGAGTGAAGGTTCAAAATCCTGTAAAGCACCCTAAGGGTCACCAACCAATGGCAACCATCATAACCTATGGTAAGCACAAAAAGAGGGTGTGAACCATGGGTTTAATTGTTTTTATTCATGGTATGGGCAATAATCCAAACCGATATTATTGGAGAGAATGGGGAGACCAGCTGCTGCCCTATTTACTTAAACAAGGTATCGACCTAGGAGAAATAAACTTTGACGGAGTATATTATTATGACTTGGTTCCACAACCAGGGGATGGGTGGAAGAAAATAACCTCTTTTTTTTATCGAGATACTGTTGGTGACCTGCGAAGGGAAATGTGGCATTATATTATTGAAGGTGGGGACATCAGTAGAATGCTGGGGCGTGGCCCCATAGATGGACTGGTTAATCTGGTGGCTGATAATTTCGGGGATATTTTTAGCTATCTGTTAAATGATGAAGCCTTTAATGCTGTTAACGAGAGATTATACTCCATGCTGGAAAAATCTAAAGAGCCGGTCACCCTGGTAGCTTACAGCCTGGGTACAATGGTTTCTTACTGTGCATTACAACAAAATCCTGAACTATCAAAAAGAATAAATCATTTCGTAACCCTTGGCAGTCCGATTTTTTGGTTCCGCAAATGGCTGGATAGGAGAGTTAATTTGCAGCAACGTCCCACCCAGGCCCATTGGACTAATTTGGCAGGTAAGTTGGACGTAGCCTGTCCTCATCTGGTAGATTACAATTGTTGTGGTCCCGATGAAAACCTTGAATGCGAATTGGATAAGTTCAATCCTGTTAAAGGACATACTGCTTATTTTACAGGTGCAGGGGCATTATATCTGTTAAGTGAAGCCATAGCTTCCCATTGGGTACGCAATATTTAACATAGGAGATTACTAAGGAGAAAGAATGCAAACTATCATTGTAACGGCTGCTATCATTCATAGGGAAGAGCAGATCCTCATAGCCCAACGCAATAAGGACGCAGACCATGGTTCTAAGTGGGAGTTTCCAGGTGGAAAGTTGAGATTTTCAGAGGATCCAAGGTTGGGGCTTAAGCGAGAAATAAAAGAAGAATTGGACATGGATATAGAGGTAGGGGATATATTTGAAGTGGTTTCACATAACTACGGAGACCGTCATATCCTGCTCCTTTGTTATACCTGTCATTACCTAGGACAAAGTCCTAAAACCAAGGACTGTCAAGATTTTTGCTGGTTAACACCTGAGGAGATGCTGGGTTATGAATTTACTGAAGCGGATATTCCTGTGGTGGAGAAGCTTAGGAGTACAAGGAATAAAGTAAAATGTTAAAGGATAAGAATATCACCTGTTAATTTAACATACCTTCTATGATATAATTTAGTTCAGACCGATAGATATAAGCAACGTCCCCAGTTTAATGACCGGGGATATTGTTTTTGAGGTTTTCCTGTTTAATTTAGAAGGGGAGATAAATTTTGCAAAAACAGGTGGTTTTCCCGGCGTTTTTAGGAGAATCAGAAATGGCTGTGGTTGTAGTAATACCTTCAATAAAGGAAGATATGGCAGACATTTTTGACAGATTTCATTCCGGAGAAGAGGTAGACTATTGGTTCTCCTGGGATCTGGTGCTTACCGATACCGGTGAGTATCTTGTTGTCCTAGAAGTTGACTGGGCCCAGGGGGATGGACTAATCGTAGCCTTTACCACAGAAATGTGGGAGTTTTTAGTTCTCATGGTACAGAAGGAAAATTTGGTTATCATGGCTGACTGGAATGTCCTTGAAGAGGGTGCACCCACTCTAGTTAGTGAGGAAGAATTTAAGCCCTATGCTTTGTTAATTAGGGATGTACATACTGGCCTAGATAAGTTATACGATCAGGTGAAGGAATTGGTTTCTGTAAACGACGGTATTGAGGAGCTGTCAAATTTACAGCTTTTATTAGAGGGGACCAACAATCAAAATATCACATTACATTAAGAGGGCACCATATGGGGTGCCCTCAAATTGTTTGTGCTCTATTATTGTTAAAGCTTTTTTCAAAACAAGCTGGGTGCCCACAAATTAAAAGATTTTCATCATAAGCATAGAAGGTCTTCTGGCCTGGGTCAATGGGCTGACCGCAGATAGAGCAATGAATGGTTTCCGGGCAGGGAACAATAATTCCTGTTAGCTTGCCTCCATTCCAATCTATCTCAAAGAGGTTTAGCTGGGTCTTAAGTGGCTTAGCAGGACTGCAGCCGGGATGATAAAAATATCTTTGCTTCCGGCCCTCCTGTCTTATTTTAAGTTCTACCACCGGGCTAAAGGGTGAGATGACCTTTTGGCAATGGCGGCAGGTTCTGGTGCGTGCCATGGTGCTTTTAAGAATATACCTTGGCTTAGAGGGTTTTTTACGTACCTCCCGATCCTTCCAGTAAAGTTTTTTCCTTTCTGGGCAGGCGTTAACCCACTGCTCTATTTGGGAATAATAGCTGCGATAATCCCTTTCCTCCAGCTTTATTTCCTCTGGAAAACCGGCCTCAACAACCATCCGGTGAAATTCCCCTTCGGCTGCCTCATGGGCCAGACCATCCATTTTGTGGGTTTCCCAATTATAATTATGCTCCTTAAGCCAATTATGGTAAACATTAAAAATATTCCCGGAGCAAACCAAATATTTATCTTCAGAGGTTGCCTGAGCTTCCTTCATTAAGCCTAACATTAATTGACATACCAATTCCTCCCAGCCCATCTTATTGGTCCAGGTTACAGGAATCCTGGCTGAATAAATCTCCCTGGTTTCCTCACAAACGAGCACAACAACTTCGCCGAAGGCGCGACATCCACCACCAGCATCTTCAACATACCAGGTTTTCATTTTGTATATCACCTCCAACAAAAACAGGCTTCCGGTTGGGCAACCAAGAAGCCTGCCACAATCTAAAAGTTTGTATATACATTTTATAGAACTTCCTTGCAAGTTGCAAGCTATAGAAACTAGGCTGTCTGGTAAAATTGGGGAAATTAATTTGTTATATTATTTATAGGATTTTATCATTAAAAAACACCGGTACATTTGTTAAGTGATTTAATTTAGAGCAATAATCTAAATCAGCAGCCAAACCCAGTTGAAGAAGCTTTTGGCCATGTAGTGAATCCAAGAGACCTTGTATAGGACTTTGCCAATAATATTCTGCTAATCGAAGGGCAGCCACAGCGGCATCCTCTAATATCAGAGCGTCATTATTAAATATGGGTGTCTCTTCAAGATAAAATTTATTGTGTTCTTGAGTTTTAGCCTGCCAAGGATTTTTATTAAAAAACTTTAGTAAATCCTTTATAACAAGGCCGGCAGCCAGGGTGTCTTCAAGGGAAAACTTCCCCCTGGTACCGGCACAAACCAGTACAATGTCCTTTGAAAGATCTGCCAGAGCTTTAGCAACAGAGGAACAATTTAGCAGGCTACCAATGAACACCCGGCCATTTTCCCCAGCAGCATATCTGATAGCCTTGGTTCCATTGGTGGTGCTTATAATAACTGTTTTGTCCTTTACTACGCTGGCTGTGTATTCCAAAGGTGAATTACCCAGATGAAAACCTGTCACCTTGATAGCTCCCCGTTCCCCACCAAGTATAAAAGAACCCTCAGGCAATTGCCTTGCCAGGGCAAAGGCATCTTCCACATCGATAACAGGTATCACTTCTTTGCAGCCATTGGCAAGGGCTGTTGAAATTGTGCTGCTGGCCCTTAAGATATCAAACATGACGACCGATTTATTTGATAGGGCTTCTCCAGCAATATTTCCGGCAGTGGCTATAACAGAAACTCTCATAATTAAGGGGCGGCCTCCAATTCATAAGACTAGATTTAACCAGATATTTTATTATACTACGAACTGGGGTGAAATAGTTCTTTGGTCAATACCTGAAGCTGCATGCTAAGTTCTTACAAAAACCTATATTTTTATGGAAGAATTAAGAATAGCAGGATTTTTAAAGGATTTAGTCGTAAAATAATAATGTTGGGAAGTGACGTTCTTGGATATGATGACTCCGGCAGGACTATTTTTTGCTGCTGCCTGCCTAATCGTCGGCTTTCTTTTTGAGGGAGGACATGTTAGTGCCCTGTTTGCTCCGAGTGCTTTCATTATTGTAATTGGTGGTACTATTGGAGCTACTGCCGTAGCCTTTTCCACTTCGGAAGTACTAACGGTGCCAACTCTAATTAAAAGAGCTGTAACAAAGAAACTGCCCGATTTTTCGGAAACAACAGATCTAATTGTTAAATTGTCAGAAACAGCTAGGCGTGAGGGATTACTTTATCTAGACAATCAATTGGATGAAATTGAAGACCCTTTTCTTCGCAAGGCCATGCAGCTTGTGGTGGATGGGACTGATCCTGAGATGGTGAGGAGCATTTTAGAAACGGAAGTATATGCAGCCTATGAGAGACATCAGGTTGGTGTACATATTTTTGAGTCCGCCGGGGGCTATGCGCCCACCATGGGTATTATAGGCACGGTCATGGGGCTGGTCCACGTACTAGGAAGTCTCTCGGATCCCGACAGCCTGGGTCCGGCCATTGCAATGGCTTTTATTGCCACCCTCTACGGTGTAGGCTCGGCCAACGTTTTTTGGCTGCCCATTGGTGCAAAGCTTAAAAATTTGAGCAAAAAAGAACTGGTTTTGCGGGAAATGATGATTGAGGGTATTCTGGCCCTACAGGCAGGGTATAATCCCATAATTATTCGGGAAAGGTTAAATGCCTTCATTAAGCCGGCCCAGCATAAAGGTGATGCCTAATGAGGAGACGCGGGGGTTATGAAAAGGAAAATCGGGAAAGATGGCTGATCACCTATGCAGACTTGATCACCCTTTTATTAATATTTTTTGTGGTGATGTACACCTTAAGTAAAATTGATGCTAATAAATATCATGCCATCGCGGCCTCGCTGTCAAAGAGCATGGGAGGTAGTCAGAGTATCCTAGAAACGGGCGGACCTTCCATAGTTCCGGGGATCCAAGAGGATATAGATTTTGAGCTGGACATAAATCAAGCCGAGCTAGAGAACATGGAGAGGCTTAGGCAACAAATCCAGGAATATGTTGATGAAAACGGGCTTACTGGAAAAGTAACTGTTACTATAGAAGAAAGAGGAGTAGTGGTAAGCTTTCAGGATGTGGTATTATTTCCCCTTGGTGTTGCAGAGTTAAACCCGTCATCCCAAGAAATTGTTGACAAGATAGGCGGTATTCTGCGTCAAACCAGCAATTACATTCGTGTAGAAGGGCATACAGACACTCTGCCCATTAGGACAGGCAGGTTTCCTTCAAACTGGGAATTGTCCCTGGCCAGATCCGCCAGTGTAGTTCATCGCTTAATAAATTTTAGCGATATTTCTCCAAATCGCTTATCAGCTACAGGTTACGGCGAATATCGACCCAGGGTGCCCAATGATACCGATGCCAACCGCCAGCAAAATCGGCGGGTTGATATAGTTGTTTTACGAACTAAGTTTCAAGAGGTGGAACCTGAGGCCATTAATTTAGCTATTGATTAATAAAAAGGAGTGAATTTTATGTCTACCTTGACCCAGAGTGCCCAGGAAGAACAGGTTGTTGTATTTCAATTAATGGAGCAGATTTATGGTATAGATATTAACTCGGTTTTTGAGATAATAAGGATGGAGAGTATCACCAAAATCCCCCGAACCCCTCATTTTGTAGAAGGAGTTATCAATCTAAGGGGCAGGATTATTCCGGTTATTGATTTGACCAATCGTTTTGGATTGGGTGTAAGCGAGAGGACCCAGGCCAGCCGGATCATAATTGTTGAGGTATCTGAGCAGAAAATAGGTATGATTGTAGATTCTGTACAAGAGGTACTACGGATTCCTGTTTCGTCAATTGAGCCACCTCCGCCGGTGGTGAATGGCATTGACGCGGCCTATTTGAGGGGAATAGCAATTTTGGAAGCCAGACTGGTTATTCTTCTGGATCAGAATAGAGTGTTGATGGAAGATGAAAAGGAGCAACTTATCCAGGCAGATTTCTTAGGTAACTAGGGTAGGGGGTGAGGACGATGTTTTCAGATATTGAAGTAGGCATTTTTATAGATGAATTAGAGGAAAAAATTCAGGTAATAAATGATGGTTTGCTGATTTTGGAGCGAGAGGAAAACAATCAGGAAACTATCCAGGAAATATTTAGGGCTGCCCACACTATTAAAGGTTCCTCAGGAATCATGGGATACCTAAATATGACATCACTAACCCATGAAATGGAAAATCTGTTTGACAAAATCCGTCAGGGGGATATTAGTGTAACTTCTTCCATGGTTAACGTGCTGTTTGAGGCTTTAGATACCTTGAAGGCACTGAAGGATGAGGTTACAGGTGATGGGCAGCCTGTAGATACCTCCGGTGTTGTTGCAAAGATCAGGGGATTTGTAGATGGTGATGCAGAGAAAAAGGAAGCCGCCCCGGCAGTTTCTGAGAGACAAGCCACTGCTAATAGCTCTAGCCAAGAACGCCAATGGATCGAAATCGGGGAGGTTGAAGAGATAGTCCTTCGAGAGGCAGAGTTAAGGGGCTTTCAGTCCTTCCAGGTTGCTGTGGACATAGCCCATGATTGCCAAATGAAGAACGTTCGGGCCTTTTTGATCTTTGAAACACTGCAGCAGGCAGGAGATGTAATTAAGAGTGTTCCTGGTGCTGAGGATATTCAGGAAGGCAAATATGATACAGGTTTCCAAGTGCTTCTGGTTACCAAGGAAGATGGTGACAGGATCAAAAACATGGTCATTACCATTTCTGAGGTTACCAATTGTGAAGTTCAACCTGTGGTATTGCCTGGAGCGGAAGTCTTTGTAGAGCAACCCAGAAGCTCGGAACCAGGTGTTAAGCTCCCTGAGATAAAAGAGATTAAGAATGGAACAGCCAATGGCAACGGGGATACCTTGGACAAAAAGGCTACTAAGACTGTAAGGGTAGATGTAAATAAGCTTGACAACCTCATGAACCTGGTAGGTGAACTGGTTATAGACCGGACCAGGCTGAATAGATTTGCAGAAATATTTGAAGGACGTTTTGGGTCCGATGATTTAGTGGAATCCATTAATGAGATCTCTAATCACCTAGGACAGGTAACAGGAGACCTTCAGGAACAAATAATGAAGGCCAGGATGCTGCCTGTGGCCCAGCTATTCAACCGTTTCCCCCGTATGGTCAGGGATACGGCTCAGAAGCTAAACAAGGAAATTGACTTTGTTGTTGAGGGCAAGGAGACTGAACTGGATCGTAACGTTATTGAAGTAATCGGTGATCCTCTGATTCATTTGATTAGAAATGCCATTGACCATGGTATTGAGATGCCCGAGGAACGGGAAAAGGCGGGTAAACCCCGGGTGGGAACCCTGTTATTAAAGGCGTCCTACGCAGAAAGTCACATAATGATTACCATTCAAGATGATGGCAAGGGAATAGATGTAAATAAAATCAGGAACAAGGCCGTTGAGCTGGGCTTTTATGACCGGGAGTCAGTGGAGCGACTTACAGACCGTGAGGCTCTAAATCTTATTTTCAGGGCAGGTTTTTCAACGAAAAGCAATGAAGTAAGTGATCTTTCGGGCCGAGGGGTAGGGATGGATGTTGTCAATACAGCCATTGAGCAAATTAATGGAACGGTAGAAATGACCACAGCCCTGGGGGTTGGTACCTGCTTCATTATCCGCTTACCTTTGACCCTGGCCATCATCCGTGCCCTGATGGTGACCCTGGGCAAACAGGTTTATGCCTTCCCCCTGACCAATGTTTCAGAAACTATCAGGATTGCCGACAATGAAGTGCGCCGTATTGGAAATAATGAGGTCATCGTAGTGAGGGATAAAATCTTACCCCTGGTAAGACTGGGGCGTCTCTTCCAGTGCCAGGATTGTGCCGAGGATACCAAAATGTTTGTGGTAATTCTTGGTTCCGGGGATAAGAAAATAGCGGTGGTTGTTGATACACTGATG
Organism: Desulforamulus aquiferis; assembly: GCF_030577015.1. Classification (NCBI taxonomy): domain Bacteria; kingdom Bacillati; phylum Bacillota; class Clostridia; order Eubacteriales; family Peptococcaceae; genus Desulforamulus; species Desulforamulus aquiferis. Next base: position 50,500 of record NZ_JARPTC010000021.1, read on the forward strand.
GGAGAGCAGGAAATAGTAATTAAATCCCTGGGAGATTATCTGGGCCAAGTGTCGGGACTATCCGGTGCATGTATCCTGGGAGACGGTAAAGTAGCCTTGATAGTAGATGTAAGGGGATTGGTTAAAGAACTAGGCGCCGAGGAGTCAGCCTATGCTGCAAGTTAAAGTTCTTGTGGTGGATGATTCCTCTTTAATGCGTCGCATCATCACCAGGCTTTTAGAGGAAGATCCAGCCCTTAAAGTGGTAGGTACGGCTGCCGATGGCATAGATGCTATCCAGCAGATTAAAGTACTAAGACCAGATGTGGTTACCCTTGATGTAGAAATGCCCAAGCTTGACGGAATTGCTACCCTTCGCCGAATGATGGTGGAGTGTCCAGTTCCCGCAGTAATGCTGAGCGCCCATACCCATGAGGGTGCCAGATCCACCATGGATGCCCTGTCCGCCGGAGCGGTAGACTTTGTGGCCAAGCCCAGTTCACCCTCGGACTTGCCGGCTATGGTGGAGGAACTGAAGGCAAAGCTAAAGGTGGCCTCTAGGGTATCCATGAGACGGGTTTTCAAGACAACCAACATCACTCCTCCCGTGACCCAGCGGAGAACTCCCCCACCCCAGGTAAAACCTGCCGCCACACCGGCCAAAAGACAGGTGTGCAATAAAATTGATCTGGTTGTAATAGGCTGCTCAACTGGCGGTCCGGCAGCACTGCAGCAGATAATACCATTACTTCCTGCTGATTTACCGGCGGGAGTAGTGGTTGTTCAACATATACCCATTGGTTTTTCCAAATCCATGGCGGAGCATCTAGCCCGCAAAAGCAAAATAGAAGTATCCCATGCCGAAGAGGGCGATGAAATAAAACCCGGCAAAGTTTTGGTTGCCCCGGCCGGCTTTGATCTGACCTTTAAAAGCAGGGGCAGAGGTTTTGCTGTAAGTCTAGGTAATTTTGGTCAGCCCCTGGCCCCTGGAGGCTTTCGGCCTTCAGTTGATGTGGTTATGAAGTCTGCTGCAGAAGTGGTAGGCTGTCGCACCATGGGGGTGCTGCTTACCGGCATGGGCAGAGATGGCGCCCAGGGAATGCTGGCAATTAAAAACCAGGGTGGCCCCACCATGGCCGAGCATGAAAGCAGCTGTGTGGTCTATGGCATGCCCAAAGCCGCTGTTGATTTGGGGGCGGCGGGAAAAGTTGTCCCCTTGAAACAAATTGCACAAGAAATTCAGGCAGTTTTTTAAAACTGTTATTAAGGTTGGCTGAAAAATGCCGACAATATATATAACAGTGAGAAAAACGAAGGTGAGATAAATGAAAATAAATGGTTATACCCCCCTTAACAATGTGTTAAAGGCCTACAACCAAAATAAAACAGACAAAACTATGGTTAAAGATAAAAAATCCGTAACCCAGGAAGACTCTGTGCAGCTTTCCGGAGAGGCCAAGTTTAAGAAGGAGATTGAGTCCACCCTTCGTGAGCTGCCCGAGGTTCGGGAAGAGCTTGTCAGCAAGATTAAAAGGGATATTAACTCAGGCGCTTATAAAATAGATAGTGACAAAATTGCAGCCGAGATCATTAAAGAGAGGCTCCTAGACGAGAAGATTTAATAAGGATGGTGCAAATGGAGTCTTTACTTTTGAGTTTGTATGAGATTTTAAAATTGCAAAATGAAAAGGTCATTGAGTTAAAGGAAGTTGCTCAAGAACATAATCTGGCAATGCAAAAGAATGATATTGAAACCATCCTGACAGTTGTAAAAAGGCAAGAATCTTTGATTTTGCTATTGGCTCAGCAGGATAAGAAGCGTGAAGCTGTTCAGGAGCAGTTAGCTAAGCATTTAGGTGGTGTAGAGGGAAACCCAACCCTAAGTCAGCTGTTGGAAAAGTCTCCGGAGTCAAAAGCAAAGTCTGAACTAATACGAATGGCTGAAAAATCTAAAGAAAACCTAAAGGCCTTGAATGAACTTAACCAGTTAAATAATGTTCTGGCCCGGCGTGGCCTGATATTTTCACAGCAACTGAGAAATCTTATTCAGCCAAGGGATGGTAATACCTATCAGGGCACAGGAGAGATCAAAACTCAAGATAAAGTAATTTCGGTAATTAATAGGACTATATAGTAGCAAGGTGGTATAGATATGGCGGGAGGAACTTGGTTAGGCTTAGAAACAGCACGACGGGGGATTATGGTACACCGACAGGCGTTGGATATTACAGGTCACAACCTGGCCAATGCCAGTACCCCTGGATATTCTAGACAAGAAGCAGTCATAAGGGCTACTGATCCTTATACAGTTCCCGGGATAAACAGCTCCTGCACCCCGGGACAGTTTGGTACCGGTTCCATGGTGGATTACATTCGCCGGATCAAGGATGAGTATTTGGATAACAACGTCCGTATGGCCACTGCAGACAGCGGCTACTGGGAGGATCAGATATCCATCTTCCAGCAGGCTGAAGCATGCTTTGCAGAACCTGCTACCAACGGCATCAGCAAGCAAATTGTAGAGCTTTTCAAGGGCTGGATGGATTTGAATAACTACCCCACTGACCTGGGGGTAAAGGCCACTGTGGTGGAAACGGCTAGTAATCTAGCGGTTATGCTTAGCTCCGTATATAAGCAGCTTGACACTATTGAAACTGGTGTGCTGGACGTAGATGCGGGAGTAGTTAAAGGTGGCATGATGAAGGACCAGGTTGACCAAATTAACAGTATCATTACCCAAATTAATGATCTCACAAATTCCATTAAAAAAATATACGTAGTGGGCCAACAACCAAATGATTTATTAGACAAGCGTGATGCGTTACTTGAACAATTAAGTCATTATGGACCTGTTCAGGTAACTGATGGATTTAATAACGGTAAACCTAATGGTGAACTAACTTTAGCATTCTACGGAACAGAAGTGCTAAATTCCAGCAGCGGTGTATGCTTGAATGATTTAGAGCTTGAAGTAAATGCTGGCGGAGAAATTATAGTGAATTCCACCAGCAGCGGAGAAATAGTTAATCTGAGTGAAAAACTAGATAACCAGGAATTCAGTGGTTCGTTGGTTGGCCTAGTCAACGCAAGACAGAAGCTAATTGACGAACAGGATAAATTAAATACACTGGCAGAGGCCATTAGAGATGAAATGAACACTATTTTATCAGCCTCAGGTACTGGTTATGAAACATTCTTATATACTGGGAATCTTGAAAATGGTGATTTTAAGGTAAATCCTGATTTGTTTAAAAACCCTGATAAACTTGACGGAGCCATAGCGCATGCGGCAGCGGAAATTAGAGACAAAGACATAGCTTCATTAGGTAACAGTACCTTTAGCGAATATTATGGCTTTATTGTCACCGATGTAGGTAATGCAGCTAAAAATGCCAACTCAATGGCGGCCAACCAAAAAGCTATCAAAACTCAAATTACTGCATTGCGTGATTCGGTTTCAGGTGTCTCCACCGATGAAGAATTAACTAAAATGATGCAGTTCCAGTATGGCTGGCAGGCCTCGGCCCGCATGATCACGGTTGTTGATGAAATGTTAGACGTAATCATCAATAGAATGGGGGTGTAAGAAGTGCGTATTACTAACCAGTATTTGGCCAACTCAATGATAAAACATCTACAAGGTAATTTATCACGCTTAGCCACCAGTCAGGAGCAGATAGCCACCACAAAACGTGTTAACCGTCCCAGTGATGATCCTAATATCTTAAGCCCCCTCCTGGCAATTAAAGGAAATTTAATATATAACGAGCAATATGATCGTAACTTGAATGATGGTTTGGCTTATCTAGATGTATGCGATTCGGCTCTGGGTACCATTGGAAGTGTTCTGACAAAGGCATATGAGTATGCATCACAAACCGCAAACGACTCTTATAACCCGGATGATCGCAAATCCGTTGCTTCGCAAATTGATAAGCTGATTGACCAGATTGTAGAGCTGGGCAACTCTGCGGTGGGCTCGAAATATGTTTTTGCCGGCACGGATAATGGACATCCCCCTTTTAAGAGGGTAAAGGATGACTCGGGAGTGGAGTATATTGTTTTCATGGGTAATACAGATCAAGTAATGCGTGAAGTAGCAGCCCATACATCTTATCCTATAAGTGCAAATGCGGTTGGGTTTGGTGCCACGGCATCTGAAGGCATATTTGGTTGGGCTAATGATCCTACCCCAAAAACAATTACTATCAACGGTGTAAGTTCAGATTTCCAGGTAATCTATATGGACGACCCGTCGGTGAGCGATGATTTTTCGGGAGTTCTTAAAGAATTATTTACATTTAGGAACTCCTTAAATGACGGTGCCGATCCCGCTGCTCAGCAACAAAAAATTGAAGAAAGTATTGGTGGTTTACAAAAGGTTAGTGACAGGATACTGCAACATCGCGTTGCAGTAGGGGCACGCTTTAATCAGTTTGAAGACATGAAAAAACAAATATTAAACCAAAACTTAAATTTGGAAAGTACTATGTCTACACTTGAGGATGCTGATTTATCTAAGCTATCTATACTTTCATCCCAGCAATTACTAACCTACCAGGCATCATTGGCAATCGGCTCAAATGTACTCAGCACATCTTTACTTGATTTCCTTAGATAAGCTGACTCCCTATAAATTTAATGTAGGAAGTGAGTGACTATGAAAATAGGTGCAGGTGGTTTGCAGCCCTATGTTATGCATGATGTTTTGAAAAATGTTGACCAGTCTATGAAGCCTAAGGCAGGGGTTCAAGAAACTCTAGTTCAAGCCCAAGGCCGTGACTTAAACATGCTAAAGGAAGAGTTAAACAGAGCCATAGAGTATCTCAATAAACTTGCAAATGCTATGAATTATCCTGTTTTCGTATCCCTTAAAGAACCACCTCCTAGGCTTAAGTTAGTTCTTAAGAATAAAAGGAATGGCTCAGAAAAAGAGATAAGCATAGAAGAATTTAATCTTTTGGCTGCACAATTAGAAGGATTCAAAGGATCCAATATAGATAGTTTTGCCTAAGGTAATAAATGGCAATAAAAATTATTAAGATAAAGTATAAAGTAGGTTGAATTCTTATCCGATAAAAGTATTGAGTAAGCAGATAATTAACAATTCACTGGCGGCCGACAATGAAGATGTTAATTATCACTAAATATATCCAGGGTGGGCTGGATTAAAAAAACCACTAAATAGGCAAGGATGCCAATTGTAAAATCAAGGAGGAAAAACAAACATGATTATCAACCACAATATGATGGCGATGAACGCCCACCGTTCCCTTACTATCAACACAGGTGCAACCTCTAAATCCATTGAAAAACTATCTTCCGGTCTGCGCATCAACCGTGCTGGTGACGATGCTGCCGGTCTGTCCATCTCCGAAAAAATGCGCGGCCAAATCCGTGGTCTGCAACAGGCTTCCAGAAACGCTCAAGACGGTATTTCCCTCCTGCAGACCGCTGAAGGTTCAATGAACGAAACCCATGCTATTCTGCAGCGTATGAGAGAACTGGCTGTTCAGTCTGCCAACGACACCAACGTAACTATTGATAGAGATGCTCTGCAGGAAGAATTTAATGCACTTAAGAACGAAATTGACAGAATTGCTAACACCACAGAGTTTAACACTCAAAAACTAATTAGTTCTGATGCTGGCACTTTAGTGTTCCATGTTGGTGCAAACCAAGACCAAATTATCAGTGTTACTTTTGCAGATATGAGAGCAACTGAAACTACTGTGAATTTAGGCTACATTGATTCTGCAGTAACTATTGATATGAGTGTTGCTATTTCTAATCGTTCCAATGCTAATGCAATGATTACTTCGATTGACAACTCTATTACCGCTGTTTCTACCCAAAGATCCAAATTAGGTGCTATTCAGAACCGTCTGGAGCACACCATTAAGAACCTGGATGTTGCCGCTGAGAACCTGCAGGCTTCCGAATCTCGTATTCGTGACGTAGATATGGCTAAGGAAATGATGGAGTTCACTAAGACCAACATCCTGAACCAAGCTGCTCAGGCTATGCTGGCCCAGGCCAACCAACTGCCTCAAGGCGTACTTCAATTATTAAGATAGTTAAACTAACTAAAAAATATTTTAGAGCCAGCAAACATTTTGCTGGCTTTTTAAAACCAATCAGAAAATTTATTTGGTTTTAAAAAGCTAGTATAATGATATAAGGAGAATGATGATGGGGAGAATTAACGTTGTTGTAGAAACAATAAGAGAGGGAAATATTAACAATGCATATGAAATGGTTAATCTTTTAATCGATGATATTTCAAAATTATTAGATAATGAGCAAGCCCGAGGGGAGCAAATAGAGGAAGCCTTTCTTAACAAACTTAACGCATTAATAAATGAAATTAAATTGTCTATGTTTCATCATGATGTTGTATATCTAGTAGATCTATTAAAATATGAATTGCCCCAATATATAATAATTGAGTAAAAGACGGTAAGGAGTTTAAAGGATGAAAATAATAGACAAAAATATACAGGCTCTAAAAGAAAAGAAATATGATTTCGTAGAGGATTTACTTGCAATAAAAGATGTGGATAATAATGAAAACATTAGGGTACTTCAATCACCTATGGGACACTATGTAATGTATAAAAAAAATCCTGAAGGTCATTATCTACAAATAAATAGTATGTATGATCCATCCGAGGAAGCGAATTATACTGTACGTAAATTGCCCAAAGATATGGTCAGGCGGATTGTCATAGTAATCGGAGTTGGTATGGGATATCACTTACGGGAAGTGGTTAAGAGGATTAATGAGAAATCAGTTGTCATTATCATAGAAAATAATATTGATATGTTGTATCATCTTCTTCATCACGAAGATCTTACAGAAGAAATTAATTCTAAAAACGTATCTTTTATAGTTGGTAATAAAGAGAAAATTAGTATAGAAGTTTGCAGGGTAGTATCTTCATTTACCTTTAATTTAAACGATATATTAATAATAACTTTACCTATTATGGATTTAGAATATCTTAAGTTTTGCAGATTGATATCACAAAGTATAGAACTTCAGAAAACTAATAAAATATTTATGATGGGTAACGATACTGAAGATAGCTTAATCGGCATAAGGAACAATTTTTTAAATTGTGGTGAACTTTTAAAAAGTCCTGGAATTGATGAATTATTATCTATTGCAGGGGACATATACAAAAACAAACCGGCTGTTATTGTGGCTTCCGGCCCTTCATTAAATAAGAACATTCATCTCTTGAAAGAAATTCAAGATAAAGCATTAATCATTGCCTGTGATGGTTCTCTCTCATTGTTACAGGAAAATGGTATAGAACCCCATGTAGTTTCCAGCGTTGAAAGAATATTTAAAACCTATCAAGCATTTTATGAAAATAAAAAGATTCCTCCTAATACAGTACTTATGACTATTCCTGTAATTAGAAAAGAGATATTCCAGTGTTTTAAAGATAACAGGAAGATTGTCAGCATTAGAAAAGGGGAAGGAATAAATGAATGGATGTCAAAAGTTGTTCCGCAAAAAGGAAAAATAAATGCTGGAACATCTGTGGCCCATTTATGTTTTTCCTTTGCTCAAGCTGTCGGCGCTGATCCTATTATTTTAGTAGGTCAGGACCTAGCCTATTCGTCGGGTGGATACTCACATGCAGAAGGCGTTGAAATTCGAGAACGTATTATAAATAATAAGAATACAGTATATGTTAAAGATTATGATGGTAATAATATACCTTCTACATATGTATGGCGTAATTTCCTAGCCCAGTTTGAGTTGTATATTGACAAATGCGATGCACTTTGTATTGATGCTACCGAAGGTGGGGCTTATATAAATGGGACAAAAATCATGAAGCTGCAGGATGTTATTGAGCAGTATTGTAGCAATGACGAGAATATAATCCCGGTATATAAACTGGTTGAATCATACAACACTACTTCGGCAGAAGTAGAGAACGGCTATGTTAACTATATTAAATTAATAGACAAAGAGATTAGTAAATTTAAAAAACTAATTAAAACTGCTAAAAAAGCACAGATTATGGCTAAGAAGGCTACTAAAAATTTTAATAAGGATGTTTATACGGAAGAACAGCTTGATAAATTATATGACAGCATTGAATTTGTTGAAAATATGGTTAAAGATATTACCCGTGACTATGTGTTTATGCATGCTTATCAATATACATTAAGAATAGTTGCCATTAAAGTAAGTCTTTTAGGAAAAGGCATTGAGGAACTAAGTATAGATGTTTTACTTAACAATATAAAGTTACAACAGGAACTTATTAAAGAGATAATTAACATAGGTGAACAGTTTATTGATACGTTTAATGAGGCTAGAAAAATAGTGGAGAAATCTTTAGATGATCATAGGAAAGTTTATACTCCGTATTAAGAAGTTTGGAAAAATTCACTACCTACCAAATGCTTAATATCTATTTAGTCAAACACAGATCAAATGATATAATATCTAAGAGTAAAATATAAATATATATTAAAATATTATTGAAAAGTAAATAAGACAACAATGGCCGAATTCTAGCACAATAGCCATAAGACTCACCTGAAAAACCATTATATTATTGAACAAATCAAACTTCCAGTTGAGGTGTTTATTTTGCTTAATAACAAGTCCATATTAATAACTGGTGGCACAGGCTCCTTTGGTAAACAATACGTCAGAACAATATTAAACAAATACAAAACTAAAAAAATAATTATATTCTCTAGGGATGAGCTTAAACAATTTGAAATGCAGCAGGAATTTAACACATCGGAAATGCGTTATTTCATTGGTGATGTCAGAGATGCTGAACGGTTGAGGCAGGCTATGCGAGGGGTTGATTACGTTATCCACGCTGCTGCCTTGAAACAGGTTCCAGCGGCAGAGTACAATCCTATGGAATGTATAAAAACAAATATTCACGGGGCTCAAAATGTAATTACTGCAGCCATAGAAAATGAAGTTGAAAGAGTAATAGCTTTATCTACTGATAAGGCGGCGAATCCAATCAATCTATATGGCGCCACCAAGCTAGCTTCTGATAAATTATTTGTAGCAGCTAATAATATTACCGGCGAGAGGAGAACACGATTTTCTGTCGTTCGATACGGCAACGTTGTCGGATCAAGGGGTTCTGTAGTACCTTTTTTTAAAAAGTTAATTGATGAAGGCGCTAAGGAACTCCCAGTTACCGATCCACGCATGACTCGCTTTTGGATTACCCTACAACAGGGAGTCGACTTTGTGCTTAAAAATTTCGAACGGATGCAAGGAGGGGAAATCTTTGTTCCAAAGATTCCTTCTATGAGAATTATGGATTTAGTTGAATCATTAGCGTCAAGTATACCAACTAAAGTGATTGGAATCAGGCCCGGGGAAAAATTACATGAGATAATGTGTCCTGCAGATGATTCTCACTTGACGCTTGAATTTCATGATCATTATGTAATTAGACCTAGTATAGTTTTTAACCAACCTGTTGATTATAAGGAAAATAGAATTGGCGAAATTGGGGAACCTGTAAAGCAAGGTTTTGAATATAATTCAGGTACTAACCCCATCTTCTTAACTGTAGAAGAATTAAGGGAGCTGAATTGTCAGTGTTAAAAATCCCTTATGGAAAACAAAATATTAATGAAGAAGATATCAAAGCAGTGGTGGAAGTACTTAGGTCTGACTGGTTAACCCAGGGACCGATGATAGAGCGATTCGAAAAAACTGTTGCTGAATATTGTGGTGCAAAATTTGCTGTTGCTGTCAGTAATGCTACGGCGGCTTTACATATCGCATGCTTAGCAGTAGGACTAAAATCTGGGGATATACTCTGGACTTCTCCAAATACTTTTGTAGCTTCCTCTAATTGTGGTTTATATTGTGGGGCAAGTGTAGATTTTGTTGATATAGATCCCAAAACTTATAACATGAGTTTACAGGCATTGCAGGAAAAACTAGATTTAGCCAGCAGTATGGGAAAATTGCCTCAAATATTAATCCCCGTTCATTTTGCTGGACAAGCATGTGAAATGGAGAAAATAGCAAATTTGGTCAAACCTTACGGTATTACTATTATTGAAGATGCTTCCCATGCCATTGGAGGAGAGTATAAGGGTAAGAAGATTGGTTCTTGTGCCATTTCGGATATGACTGTTTTTAGCTTTCATCCAGTAAAAATTATCACCACTGGTGAAGGAGGTATGATCCTTACAAATAGAGAGGATCTTTATAAAATACTTATCCGGTTAAGAACGCATGGCATAACCCGTGATCCATTATTTATGGATGGTGAGTCTCATGGTCCTTGGTACTACCAACAGGTTGACTTAGGATTTAATTATCGGATTACTGACTTACAAGCTGCACTTGGAGTTAGCCAGATGAAACGCTTAGATGAGTTCATTCAAAGAAGACATTGGCTAGCCCAACGTTATAATAATTTATTACAGGATTTGCCTTTGACTACACCGTGGCAGCACCCAGACACCTACTCCGCTTACCACCTTTATGTTATTAAATTAAAACTAGAAGAGCTATCAAAGACTCATAAGACAGTATTTGAAGAAATTAGAAGCGCCGGTATTAATGCTAACTTACATTATATACCAGTTCATACGCAGCCCTATTATAAAAAATTAGGATTTAAAATAGGTGATTTTCCAGAAGCAGAAAAATATTACAGGCAAGCTATTAGTCTTCCTCTGTACTATAGTTTATCTGAGCAAGAACAAGATTATGTGATTCAAGTTCTTAAAGAGGTCTTACAATGAAAACAGTTATTATTGTACAAGCCAGAATGACATCAACCAGGCTCCCAGGAAAAGTGCTGAAGACTGTCCTAGGGAAAGCACTTTTAGAGTATCAAATAGAAAGACTAAAAATGGTACAACTTGCTGAACAGATAATTATTGCCACAACAATAAACAGCACTGATCAACCAATAATTGATCTCTGTCAACGCCTCTCTGTTCCATATTATCGTGGTTCAGAAGATGATGTATTAGCAAGGTATTATGAAGCGGCAACTTTGTATGGGGCTGATGCTATTGTTCGTGTAACTTCAGATTGTCCTCTCATTGACCCTACAGTAATTGATGAAGTTATTGATTATTATATTAGTAATGAATGTGATTATGTTTCTAACACTATGGATAGAACCTACCCCAGGGGGATGGATACTGAGGTCTTCTCTTATAAAGTATTAAAAGAAGCCTTTAAAAATGCAGTTGAGTTACCAGAAAGAGAACATGTAACACCATTTATCTATCATCGTCCAGAAAAATACAGTTTGGAAAGTGTAAAAATGATGAGCGATAAAAGTCATTACAGGTGGACAGTTGACACAATAGAGGATTTTAAGCTAATTAAAAAAATATTATCTAATCTTTACCCTATAAACCCGCAATTCAGTATGCAGGATTGTCTGAAATTATTACAAAAATATCCCGAATGGGAAAGAATAAATAAACACATCGAACAAAAGGCGTATGGAAAATGAAAATTTTTATTCGTACCGATTCATCGTATGAAATAGGATCTGGTCATGTAATGAGATGTCTGACCTTAGCAGAGGCCTTATGGAAAAAAGGATTTGATGTTAGATTTATTTGTCGTGAATTACCGGGAAATTTAAATAATTTTATTGAGAATAAAGGATTTAAAGTATATAGGTTACCCTACAATAAAGAACAGGGCAGTAATGTAACGAATGTTAATAACCATTCCCATTGGCTTGGAACAACTTGGCAGAATGATGTATTTGAGACGGTAAATATCCTATCCAATGAAAAACTAGTTGTTAACTGGTTTATTATTGACCACTATTCTTTAGATCAGAATTGGGAAAAAGAGTTGCGGCCATATGTAAAAAAAATTATGGTCATAGATGATTTAGCAGATCGTCCCCATGACTGTGACTTATTACTGGATCAAAATCTTTGTAAAAATGCAAATAAATATAGGCAATTAGTTTCTGAGAACTGTATAACATTAATTGGCCCAAGATATGCGTTACTACGTCCGGAATTTATTACAGCCAGGCAAAACCTAAGAAATCGAGATGACAATATAAAAAGGGTCTTGGTGTTTTTAGGTGGGAGTGATCCAACAAACGAAACTAAAAAGGTGTTGGACGCAATTATACAACTTAATCAATCAAATATTCAATTTGACATTGTTGTCGGACAATCAAATCCACATAAATATCAGATAAGAGACCTTTGCATGCTAGAACCGAATATTACCCTTCACACCCATGTAAATAATATGGCCGAATTAATGGTTAATGCAGATTTAGCGATAGGTGCAGGTGGAAGCACAACGTGGGAGCGGAGTTGCCTAGGACTACCTAGTATTGTTTTAAGTATTGCACAAAACCAAGAACAGTTAACAACAAGTGTAGCGGATTATGGTGCATTAACTTATTTAGGTCGTGCTGAGGAAGTTAATACAGAAATTATTGTACGTGCTGTAAAAGAACATATTCAGGGAAGTAAATCATTGACCGAAATGTCAGAAAAGGGAAAGCAACTGGTAGATGGATTTGGTGTTGAACGTGTTGTCAACGCGATAAACATATCACCATTTAAAATAACTATTTTATCAGATGCCAAAAGCTGGATAAATTTATATATTCCATTATTAGTAATAAAATATCAAGAAAAAGGACATTCAATAAAATGGGTACATATGCCTGAAGATATCTCAGAAGGAGATTTTGCTTTTTACCTAGGATGCAGTCAACTCGTACCTATGTCAATTCTATCAAAGAACCGACATAATTTAGTTGTACACGAGAGTGATTTACCTAATGGCAAAGGGTGGTCTCCTTTAACCTGGCAGATATTAGAGGGTAAGAATGAGATACCCATAACACTCTTTGAAGCAGGAGAAAAAGTGGATAGCGGAGTTGTGTATTTAAAGGATGTTATGAAGTTTCAGGGTTTAGAATTAGTAGATGACTTAAGAAAAATACAAGCAGAAACAACTATTAAAATGTGCTTAGAATTTGTGGATAGATACCCAGATATAATACAGTATGGTGTTAAACAACAGGGTGAATCGACATACTATCCAAGGCGAACACCAAAAGATAGTAGGTTAGATGTAAATAAAACAATACAAGAACAGTTTAATTTATTACGTGTAGTTGATAACGAAAATTATCCAGCCTTTTTTGATATAAACGGATATAGATATATTTTGAAAATAGAACGAAGATTAGAAATTGAGGAGAAACCCAAATGAAATATGTTATTGCTGCAAATCGTATATGGTATAAAAATATGCCTGTAAAATTAGCAGCACTTACTAAACAAGAATTCATATTGATAGATAAAAAAGAAGATTTAACTTTTGAGCTATTACAAGATATAAAACCTAGATACATATTTTTTCCGCATTGGTCATTTATTATACCCAAGGAAATATATGAAAATTATGAATCAGTTATATTTCATATGACAGATGTTCCTTTTGGTCGCGGTGGTAGTCCCTTGCAAAACTTGATTGCCAGAGGTATTTTCGATACAAAAATTTCTGCTTTAATGTGTCAGGAAGATCTTGATGCTGGACCGGTTTACTTAAAAAGACCATTTTCTTTGTTTGGTTCAGCCGAGGAGATATATATAAGAGCTGCTAAAGAGATTGAAGAAATGATAGTTTATATAATAGAAAATGAACCAAACCCAGTTAAACAACAAGGGGAAGTGGTATACTTTAACAGACGTAAGCAAGAAGACGGGAATATTGCTAACTTAACAGATCTGGAACAGGTTTTTAACTATATAAGAATGTTAGATGCTAAAGACTACCCTAGGGCTTTTTTAGAAAATGGGAATTTTAGGTTTGAATTTCAAAGAGCCTCCCTTAAAAATGACTATGTTATTGCAGATGTTAAAATCACAAAAAGAAGGTAAAATATGACTAATAAAATCTTAGTTATTGCAGCACATCCAGATGATGAGGTTCTGGGTTGTGGTGGAACTATTGCCAGGCATTCAAGTATGGGCGATGAAGTTCATGTGGTTATTCTAGCGGAAGGCATAACTAGTAGAGGAGAAAAAAGATTTCGAGAAAAATTTACGAGTCAGTTATCAGAATTAGCCCAAGCGGCACATAATGCAAATAAAATTCTTGGAGTTTCTTCTTTAACACTTAGCAATTTTCCAGATAACCGTATGGATTCCCTTGAACGCCTAGATATTATAAAGGAAGTTGAAACGCATATAGATAAGCATAAACCTCAGATTGTTTATACTCATCACTTTGGAGATGTTAATATTGATCACAGGCGAATCCATGAAGCAGTTGTAACAGCTTGCAGGCCTGCTCCAAATTGTCCTGTTCACACTATCTTGTTTTTTGAGGTTCCTTCAAGTACAGAATGGCAACTTCCGGGTTCTGGGCCGAAATTTGAGCCAAACTGGTTTAGGAACATAACAGACACTATGCAATTAAAACTAGAAGCATTAAAAGAATATCAATGTGAAATGAGACCCTGGCCACATGCACGTTCCATCGAAGCTGTGGAATATCTTGCGCGTTGGCGTGGAGCAAGTGTTGGAGTTAAAGCTGCTGAAGCTTTTGTTTTGGGAAGAAATATATTTATCTAAAGGGGTTCTTAATGGATGAATACAATATCAATTGCAGGAAGGAAAATTGGCTCTGAGCACCCACCTTTTATCATAGCAGAAATGTCAGGCAATCATAATCAATCATTGGAGCGTGCTTTAGAAATTGTTGAAGCAGCCGCTAAGGCTGGTGCTCATGCCATAAAACTTCAGACTTATACTGCTGATACAATGACGTTGGACATAGATGGAAGGGATTTTTATATTGATGACCCTGACAGTTTATGGCACGGAAATTCACTATATAAATTATACCAACAGGCTTATACACCATGGGAATGGCATAAACCTATTTTTGACAGATGCAGAGAACGTGGAATGATTTGTTTTAGCACACCATTTGACGAAACAGCTGTGGACTTTTTAGAATCACTGGATGTTCCTTGCTATAAAATAGCTTCCTTTGAAAATGCCGACATGCCTCTAATTCGTAAAGTTGCATCAACCGGCAAGCCAATGATTATGTCTACCGGTCTAGCTACCGTTGCTGAATTGGATGATTCAATCCGTGTCGCAAGGGAGGCAGGTTGTACAGATTTGATTTTACTAAAGTGCACAAGCACATATCCTGCAACACCTGACAATAGCAATATTTCTACTATCCCGCATATGGGGGAACTTTTTCAGTGCCAGATTGGTCTTTCAGATCATACATTAGGTATTGGAGTCGCTGTTGCTAGTATTGCTCTGGGTTCAACAGTGATAGAAAAGCATTTTACCTTGTCTCGAAAAGATGGGGGAGTGGATGCTGCATTTTCTATGGAGCCAGATGAATTTAGTTTGCTTGTTTCTGAGAGTACGCAAGCGTGGCAAGCACTTGGAAGAGTTACATACGGACCGACAGAAAAAGAAAAATTATCACTAAAGTTTCGCCGCTCTTTATATGTAGCAAAGGATATGAAGGCAGGAGAAGTTTTTACAAAAGATAACATTAGAGTGGTGAGACCTGGATTCGGCTTACCACCTAAGTTCTACGATTATTTGTTAGGTAAAAAGGTTAGGAAGAATGTTAAAATGGGTACTCCATTAAGTTGGGAATTATTAGAGTAATCACGAGTACTAAAAACCTGCCTCTAGGTAGAATGGCTTATAGAGATGGAATGGTTGGGGCACTGATTTATTTAGACTTAGACTCCTCAAGCTATGTTACAGGGCAGAATATTATTGATGATGGTGGGTTAAATGTTTGATAAAAAAATTAGTCTATGTATGATAGTAAAAAATGAAGAAATAAGTTTGCCAAAATGTTTAGATAGCGTTCGGAGCTATGTAGATGAAATTGTGATTGTTGATACCGGATCAAATGATAGGACTATTGAGGCAGCTAAAGAATTTACCTCACTGGTGTATCATTTTCCCTGGGGTAATGATTTTTCAGCAGCCAGAAATAATTCCATTTCTAAAGCCGCTAATGATTGGATACTCGTTTTGGATGCTGATGAGATAGTTACAGATTATAATCAAGATTCGATAAACCGGTTTATAACAAATGATACCTATTGTATTGGTAGATTAA
Source organism: Desulforamulus aquiferis (assembly GCF_030577015.1). Taxonomy (NCBI): domain Bacteria; kingdom Bacillati; phylum Bacillota; class Clostridia; order Eubacteriales; family Peptococcaceae; genus Desulforamulus; species Desulforamulus aquiferis. The sequence goes on from NZ_JARPTC010000021.1 coordinate 66,626, forward strand.
AGCGGATAAATCCCTTCGAAGATAATTTTGGGGTTAAAAAATATATTGAGAGAGTTAATAGACTTTTTAATAGAAACAATTTTTGTTATCAAGGAATAATTCATGAACAAATTGTAGCAAAAAAAGATTTTCCTTATAAAACAAAGAACGTTGAAATTGTACTGGATCATATTGGTTATACCAAAGAAGTTGTTCAAAAAACCAATAAACTCTCAAGGAATATTTCTTTACTTAACGCTGCAATAATAAATGATGTTGCAGATCCATATCTTCATTACCAATTAGGCAAATCTTATTATATGGCCAAGGAATATAATCTGGCTGCTGATTCCTTTGAAAGAGCAGTAAATCTCAAAATTAACTTAAAATATGAATATATCCAGGACTTACTAGAGACTTACGGTTATTCATTGATTAATTCAGGTAAATATGAGCAGGCGTTATTCCTGGAATTATATAGTTCGATTTATAAAAAGTCCCCTGATTATAATTTCTTAATGGGTCTAATATATATGAATAATGCCATGTTCCAGCAAGCCACAGATAGCTTTAAAATGTGTATCGGAAGCGTAGAGGGTAAAATTCAGGGTATTAATTCCTATTTGCCTAACTACAATATTGGTGTAATTTACGAATGCCTTGGGTATATGGCAGAAGCTAAAAAATATTATAAGAAATGCGGAGCTTATACGCCAGCTTTACAAAGGTTGCTAAATATTAAAATTAATTAAATATAATCTGCGATTTAGCTAATTTACATTAATAAATTTGTTTGTAAACCAGGGCAGTTTATGCTCCTGGGTTTATTTTTTATACAGACTAATTAATAATAGAGCTTAATATTTTCTATTATCGGTCGAAAATAACACTAAGAAAAAAGGGTTTTAAAGAGGTGGATAGGATGGTTAATAGAATTACAGGTCTAACAGGTTTTGATGTTGAGGGAACTATTAAGAATTTAATGAAAGCTGAACAAACCAGGGTTGATATTCTAAAGCAAAACCTGCAGTTACTAGCCTGGAAACGGGATAGCTACCGGGGGATAACCAATGCTTTTCGTTCTTTTAAAGAACAATATTTTGACATATTAAAGCCAAGCACTAACTTTAGGTCTGCTTCAGCCTTTGCCATTTTTAATGTTACTACATCGGACTCCTCCAAAGTGGTAGTTAATGCGGGAGCCGGCGCGACGGCAGGAACCCGCACTTTGGACATTATATCCCTAGCTAAGAAAGCCAGTACAACAGGGGAGACTGGGGTAAGCAAAGGGACTGAAGCAGGATTGACTGCCACTAATCCGGTAGATATGGAGAAGATGAAGGAAGGCAAGCAGTTTACACTTAACCTTAATGGCGTTACTAAAACCATTACCCTTGACCAGGACTACAGCTCAAAAACACCAGCCGAATTGGTTAACGGTCTGCAGACGTTGGTTAATAGTGCCTTTGGTACCGGAAATATAACAATATCAGTAGATGCAGGTAATAAACTGACATTCAAACCTGCGTTAGCGAGCAGTACTTTGAAGATAGGGGATGCCACCAACACTTATTTGAGTACCCTTGGTTTTAGCAACGGTCAAAGCAACTCTATTACCAGTGGCAGTATTACGGATTTTTCCGGGGGAAATTTTAAAGTTAAAATTGGTGACGATGACGCAGTAGAAATAAATGTTGAAGGTGCTGCCAACCTGGGTGATTTTCTTGCTAATATTAACGCTGCACTAGCCGATAAAGGGTTGGGTTCTTCCCTCAAGGCTATTGCCGATCCTGAAAATGCAGATAAAATTAAGCTTATCTCCCTGGACACAACAAAAAAAGTCAGTGTATTAGCAGGGGAAAGCGACAATATGCTGGCTAAAATAGGAGTTAGCAGTGGCAAAGTGATAAATCCCCTGAGCGGGACAATTAATTATAGTGCCAGTGATATTGGAAAGGATTTTGTAATTAAAGTTAGTGACGGAAATACATCTAGCTCTTATATCATTGATTTTACTACTGACTTTGTGGCTGGTGATGATGCAGCCATAAAAAGTGCTATTGAAGCCCAACTGGCTTCTCAGTCAGCACCGGCAGGTTTAACAGTAGAAGTTATAGACGGTAAAATTAGTTTTTCGTACCCTGAACATGAGATTGTGCTGCAAAAGGGAGATGACGGGCTTCGTGATGAACTGGGGTTTACTGTAGGTACCAGTAGCTCCAAGCTTGACTTATCTGCCTCCCTTGAAGATGTATCAGCTAATCTAAGCAGCGGACTAGATCCATACAATTCGGAGGGGAATGTAGAATTTACAATAAACGGGGTCACTATCAAAGCTTCCAGTAGTGACAGCCTTTCTTCTGTCATCAATAAAATAAATTCCAGTGCGGCTGGAGTAACTATGCGATATGATTCCCTAACTGATAGGTTTGTAATTGAATCCAAAGAAACAGGGCTGGCCGCAAAGGTAGACATAAAAGATGTTGAAGGGAATTTTTTTGAGTCATTAAAGCTTGATACCACAACAGTTAGGTATGGAGATGACGCTAAGGTAACCATAGACGGCACCTCTGTTTCCAGGTCTACAAACTTCTTTACTATTGACGGAGTGTCATATGAGTTAAAGGAAGAAACCGGCGGGACTCCTATTACAGTTAGCATTGCTGGGGATTCCGGCAAGCTCTTGGATAATATAAAAGGTTTTATCGACAAATACAACGAACTAATTGACAAGATCAACGGTGCATTAACTGAAAAATCCTACCAGTACGCGACTAAGGGCCAGTCTGCGTACAAGCCTTTAACCGACGAAGAAAGGAGTTCAATGTCGGAAAAAGACATCGAATTATGGGAGGAAAAGGCTAGAAGTGGTTTGCTGCGTTCAGACCCGCTTTTACAAAAGGCACTGAGTTCACTACGGGGAGTATTATATGAAAAAGTGGAAGGATTAGATATTAGCCTTTATGATATAGGGATAACCACATCTGATAACTGGTTGGATGGGGGCAAATTGGTCATTGATGAGCAAAAGCTAATGAAAGCTATCCAGGATATGCCCGATAAGGTGGTTACCTTATTTACTCAACAATCCTCAATTAGTTATGACGATGGTGCTAACAGGGCCACCAGGATAAAACAAGAGGGGATTGCCTGGCGCTTGTTTGACGTAATAGAGGACAATATCAGAGTAACTCGGGATAGCCAGGGTAATAAGGGAGCCTTGTTGCAAAAAGCTGGTATGGATGGAGACACCACCGATTTACAAAACTACATTACCAAGCAAATGGAAGATCAACAAAAAATGATTGACAAAATGCTTGAAAAGTTAATTGACAAAGAAAATCAGTATTATAAGATGTTTAGCGCCATGGAAACCGCCATCCAGCGAATGTCATCCCAGTCTGCCTGGCTTGCACAGCAATTTGGTGGAGGGCAATAATGAAAGAGGTTGGGATATACTCCCAACCTCAGATTTTCGAGAAACTACCTTCGGGTTTTAATAATCCCTCACGACTCCTCTCTCCGCAGTGGACAGCGCTAATCGCTTGCTTCGGGCGAAAATGGGCCGCCTTCGAGTAAACATCGTGTTTACCTCAGGCTTTCGCGGACGTCCTGTCCGCTCACCCATTTTCGCATCCTCAGCCTCGCGAAGCGCTGTTTCCACTGCCTCGAATGTCGCTGTTCGGGATTATTAAAACCCAATTGTATCTCTTTCAACATATCTATTCTATTAACGTTATGTACTAAAATGTCTGCAAAAGGAACTGGTTAAGTATTGCTTTTTTTAAGGTCCTCGGTAATTGTTGACAACAATTTTGAAAGCTGGTTAATGTCAGTTTTAGATGAAGCTGCTTGTTGATTTTCAGCTTGAATAGCTTGAAATACTTCGCTTCGGTAGATTTCTATATTTTTTGGTGCATCTATACCAAGCTTAATGATATCTCCGGATACGTCCAGAACTGTTACCTTAATATTTCCTGCTATATGAATGGATTCGTTCTTTTTTCGTGAAAGTACCAGCATCCCTATACCTCCGTCCGCAGGAAATTTTGTAGCGGTTCTTTAATGTTAAATTGACCTTCTAACACTATCTGGATACCCTTTTTATTTTCACTGTTTATTACAATAGGGGCCTTCAGATTGATAGTAGCATTATTTAAGCCGTTGTGACAGTTTACAATAGTAAAAACTGCTAAATGGGATAAGTCTTGGAAATCTAAATACTCCTTTGCAAAGGCGGGTAAATTAAATTCATATTTTTTATTAAATTGAAAGGGATTAATAATAATAAAAGAAATATCTTTGTGATCTAAAGAATCCAGACTGAAAAATGGATATTCTTTATAGGGTTGATCTAAGGAAAAATATTTTAAGTTTTCATAGCCAGGTAGTCCTTGTTCAAAAGTAATACAAGCATTTGTTTTACTGTTTTTCATGGTAGACTTCTCTCCTCAATGTTAAGATAACCAACCTTAATAGTTTTTAATTTATCATATATGGCTTAAGTTTAACAGTAAATTACCCGATAATCTGTATGAAGTCCTGTTATTGTTCCAGGGAAACATGTACTTGGAATTATTACTTGGAGGAAAAAAACAAATGTCAAAACACCCCTATGAAAGTTACCAGCAAAATTCTGTTTTGAGTGCTGGGCCGGAAGAATTGGTTAACCTACTTTATAATCGATTATTGAAAGACTTAAAACTGGCTATCTATGCTATTGAAAGAAAAGATACCCAGAATACTCATAACTCATTGATTCACGCTCAGGATATATTAGTGCATCTAATGAGTACTTTGAACACAGAACTTGACGTCGGAAAAAGTTTGTTGCTTATGTATGATTATATGAATCGAAGGTTGAAGGAAGCAAATATTGAAAAAAACACGGAAATCATTCAAGAGGTTATAGGTTATGTTGAGGAAATAAAGGACGCGTGGGGAAAGGCTTCCCGGGCGGTTAAAACAGGTGAGTCAGTTGGATAACGAAATGCCAAGATTAATTTCATTTTATGAAGAGAAGAAATCAACTTTATTTTTGATCCTTAATAATACTCAAAAACATGAAGAAGCAATTAAAAACCAAGATATAAGTCAATTAGAGGATTTACTTTCAGAAAGGCAAGTATTAATGAGGAAAGTTGATGAAATAAATAACCTAATAAATGATCTTTATCAGGGGAACCCAAGCAATATAAAATTAAATAATGTCAGAATCGAATCGAAGAAAGCCGAATGTAAAAAGATATTAGGGCAAATTATTTTGGTTGATGAAAAAAATAACAAACTCTTTAAAGGGGAATATTTGGCACTTAAACAAAAGATAACTGATATTAAGGCCAATAACAATTTAAGAAATGCCTATTACCCAAGCAAACAATCAAGCTTTGGCTATTTTGTGGATTTGAAAAAATAAAAATTGGTTAAGGCAGAAGTTAAAAGGGGGTGATAGTATGGCAGGAGTAGGGCCAATTAACAACATTCAGCCAAGTTATTCTCAAATCAGCTCTCGGCAATCAGAACCAGCTGTTTTTCCAGGAGAAGGGGTTAGAGGTTCTGAACTTGCAGGTGAAGAATCTTTTCCGAAAGCAAATTATGATCAGGCAAAAAGTGCTGTTGATAAAATGAATAAAACAATGGAAACCTATAATACTGAGCTGCGCTTTCAACTACATGAAAAGAGCGGAGAGTATATTGTTAAAATTATTAATCCAAAGGATGATACTGTGGTCCGGGAGATTCCACCGGAAAAGGTATTGGATATGGTTGCTTATTTTAAGGAAATGCTTGGTTTTATGGTTGATAAGTTTGCTTAATTATGAAAATGTAATAAATAATTAATAAAAACCAGACAATAATTGCTGGTTTTTTGTTTTATAATGTAAAAAACTGTTTATATCGTTTATCTATAAGGAGTATCTCAATGAAGAAAATCAATTTCAAAATAAAAGAGTTTGAAGAAAACTTTGCAAAACAATTAGGTGCAAGCTATGCGGTCTCCTGTGCTACTGGAACAGCAGCTCTTCACGCAGCCCTATATGCAGCAGGAATAAGCCATAAGGACGAGGTTATCCTATCCCCCCTAGCTCATCCTGAAACAGCCCATGCAATTAGGTATTTGGATGGTGTACCCATCTATACAGATATAGATCCCTTGACTGGTTGCCTTGATCCAAAGGCTGTGAAAATGCGTCTATCTTCAAATACCAAAGCAGTTATTGCCACACACTACACAGGAATTCCTTGCGATATTGATAGTTTAAATCAGGTATTGGGAGGGAGAGAGGTAGTCCTCATTGAAAATGCCTCACAAGCCTTGGGAGCCGTTTGGAAGGGTAGAAAGATAGGTACCATAAGCCCGCTAACAATTTTTGATTTTTCCTTTGAGCAGAGCCTTTACACTGAGTTAGGCGGAATGGTTGTTACTGACTCACTGGAATACTATCGCTGGCTATGCTTGTTTAGGGATGAGGGTATGATGTATGACCGAGATGAGTTGGTTAAGGAGGAAGGGCCTTGGTACTATGAGGCTCAGGAAATAGGATATAATTATCGTCTGACCAGCATGCAGGCAGAAATTGGATTAAGACAGCTTCCAAAGTTGGAGCAAATGCAAACAGGCAGGGAAGAAACAGCAGAAATATATTTCAGAGAACTGGCTGAGATTGAAGGTATAACATTTTTAAATCCTAATGAGATTAGCACTAGCGCTTGGTATTCCTTCCCAGTTGTACTTGAGGGAAGAAAATTAATCAGTCATCGTAGGGAGATTATAGAAGAACTTAGGGGTATGGGTATTCAGGCTGATGTGCAGTATTACCCTATATATCTACACCCCATATATTTATGGCAAGGACACCCTGACGTTTGTACTATCGAAGGTCCCCTTTGTCCCAGGGCGGAGGAGTTTTATAGTAGAGTCATTAATTTGCCTATACAACCATCATTCGACAATAATATCACAATGTGCATTGTTAGTTCCCTCAAGAAGCTAGTACAGAAGTTTAATAAATGACAACAAAATGGGACTTTAGTCCTACCAAGAAAGAGACTTAAGCATTATGCGCTTCGATGGACATTTTGCCCGCAGACATGTAAAATAATAACAAAATACGGTTTGTAACGACAATAATTTTCAAATAATCATAATTATTGTCGAATTAATGAACAAACGTAACCCAAAATACGTCTTTACTATTGGAGTAAAGGACATTATTAAATGAATGTAAAAAATTTGAAATATTGTAAGCAGATCATCAAAGTTAGAAGGATTTTGTAGAAGATTGTTGAAGATGTATTGGTATTAAAGGGTAAGGTCTCTATGTTTATATTATTGGCAAAATATACCCATTAATACATCGGCATTATTAAAAGATTCTTTAGACCTTATTTCAGAATAATTAAAGGGACTGATGAAAGATGAATATTTTTGACGGCCCCATGTTTAACCTTTTGAAACAGGGCTTAGATGCAGGAGCGATGCGACAGAGAGTCATTGCCAATAATGTTGCCAATATCAATACCCCTGGTTTTAAAAAATCCCAGGTCAGCTTTGAGGATCAATTAAAGGCAGCTATGAGTGGCGGTGGGAGTCTCAAAGGAACGCATCCGCTGCATATGGGTGCTCTAAATGGAGTAAAACCTGAGATAGTACAGGTTGATAAAACCACCATGCGTTTTGACGGAAACAATGTGGACATTGATGAGGAAATGGTAAATCTGGCAGCAGCAGCAATACAATATGATGTCATAACGCAGGGGTTAATGGACAAATTTAATGTGTTAGGTATTGTAATCGGTGGCAGGAGGTAATTGTAGTGGGTTTATTTCATACTTTTAGTATAAGTGCTTCCGGAATGACTTCCGAGCGACTTAGATTGGACTTAATTGCCAATAACGTAGCAAATATGAATACTGCCAGTCGACCGAATGATCCTGCCAGTCCGGTGTATAAGCGCCGGGTGCCTGTATTTGCAGAGCAGTTGCGTCAAGCTGCTTCGATGGCAGGAGAATTTAAAGGGAATGGAGTGAAGGTGAAGGCAATCCTTGAAGATCCGGCACCGCCAAGGCTGGTGCATGATCCGGATAATCCTATGGCTGATGAAAAGGGCTTTGTAGCTTATCCAAATGTAAATATTGTAAACGAAATGATGGATATGATTACTGCCAGCCGTACCTATGAGGCTAACGTAACCACCCTTAATGCAGCCAAAGGGATGGCCCTTAAGGCTCTGGAAATATCACGGGGTTAGGAGGTCGAATCATGATAATAATGCCTGTGTCTGTACCCCAGCAAATACCAGAAGCAAGTCCTAGCAAGACTGCAAATGGGGTGCCGGATTTTGCCAATATTTTGAATTCGGCTGTGTCAAAAATCAGCACAACTGAATTGAAGGCTGAACAGGTAATGGAAAATTTTTTAGTGGGTGAAGTACAAGATATTCACCAGGTTACCATTGCACTGCAGGAGGCAAAGCTTACTATGCAGTTGGCAGTGGAAGTTAGGAACAAAGTTGTAGAGGCTTATCAAGAAATATCGCGTATGCAGATATAATCCTCCTCTGAGGAGTGGTACTTTTGAATTATCGAGACCTGCTGGAACGATTAAAACAGCGGTGGCAGGAGACAAGCCAAAATAGAAAAATCTTAATAATCCTAGTCAGTGCCGTTATCCTGGCAGGTGCAATCTACCTGGGGCAGGTTGTAACTAGAACCAACTATGCCTTACTGCTTGGGGACTTGGAACCGAAAGATGCCGGCGATATTGTTGCACAATTAAAAAGCGAAAAAATTCCATACCAACTGGTCAATCAGGGAACGACAATTATGGTTCCCAAAGATCAAGTTGATGCTGTCAGAATTCAATTGGCCAGTGATGGCCTGCTTACAGGGGTAGGCCACGGATTTGAACTGTTTGATCGCAGCAAATTTGGAGAAACAGATTTTGAACAGCAAATAAGCTACCAGAGGGCACTGCAAGAGGAACTTAGGCGCACCATTACTAAAGTTGAGGGAGTTAGCCAAGCCAGAGTTCACCTGGTGATTCCTCAAAAAAGTGTGTTCCTGAGTGATGAAGGTACAGCCTCGGCATCGGTGGTAATTAAACTCAAGCCTAATGCTAGGTTGAAGCCCGAACAGGTTAAAGGTCTAAATGATTTAATTATTGGCAGTGTGGAAGGTCTAAAGGCTGAAAACGTTCATATTATTGACACGGAAGGCAATGTCTTAAATGAATTTCTTAAGGATCCAGCGGGTTCTGAGATAGTTGGTAACTTTTCCAGCAGTGCCGTTGAGAGGCAGCAGCAGATACGCAGGTCCTTTGAAAAGGAATTGGAATCTAGAGTACAGCAAATGCTTACCAAGGTGCTAGGGCCTAACAAGGCAGTGGCCATGGTTACAGCTGATTTGGATTTCAACCAGCAGCAGACCAGCCTGACAGAAGTAATTCCTGGTGAGATTGTTAGTGAGCGTAGCGTCAATGAAGAAGGTAGTGGAAGTGCTGGAGACGGGGGAGTAGCTGGTTCCGACGCACAGATGCCCGGCCAAAGTATTCCGGGGCTTGTTGGTAATGGTGAGAGTTCTTACACCAAGACTGACGACATTAGGAATTACCAGCATGGCACAAGAGTTCAATCGGTGATTCAGGCACCTGGTCAAGTTTTAAGGCTTTCCACGGCGGTGGTTCTTGATGAGTCAGTTAAAAATCTGGACAAGACTCAGGTCGAAGGTATTGTTGCTGCTGCTATTGGCTTTAATACTGAACGAGGCGACCAGATTACCGTTTCAGCCCTGACCTTTGATAAGAGTCAGTTAGAATTGGCTCAGGAAATTGAACAAGAGGCCAACCAATACGAAATTTATAAACTATACATAATTGTTGGGGCTATAGTTTTAGGGTTACTGCTTTTGCTCTTATTTATTATTATTCTTATCCGAAGAAGAAGGAAAAAACAGTCTTTGATTACTGAATCTGTGGCGGAAGAAGTTGAAAAGCCGCAGTCAGAAACACAGACCCCTAAATGGGAACTTCCTCCTCCGGTAGATAAGCAGAAGGAACTTAAGGATATTGCTCAGGAACGTCCTGATGACCTTGCCTCAGTACTGAAGGTTTGGCTCCGGGAATAAGGGGGGATGAATATGCAATATGAAAAACTAACGGGGGAGCAAAAAGCTGCAATATTGCTGATATCCCTCGGGGCAGACATTTCCTCAAGGATATTAAAACACGAATTTGCTGAAGATGAGGTTGAGAAAATTACTGGAGCCATTGCTGAAATGGATAAGGTGCCAAATCAGATCCAGGAGCAGGTGGTTGAAGAGTTTATCTATCTAATCCAAGCTAGGGATTATATATTAAATGGTGGTGTTAACTACGCTAAGGAACTGTTGGAAAAAACCTATGGCTATCAAAAGGGTTCCGAGATCCTAGACAGGATTAGCTCTACCATGCAGTCAGTACCCTTTGGCTCCCTACGCAAGACCGATGCCAGACATATCCTAAGCTTTATTAGGGAAGAACATCCTCAGACCATAGCATTTGTTTTGTCCTACCTCAAACCGGATCAGGCCGCTGTTATATTAGCTGAGCTTGATCCCAGAATACAGAGTGAGGTTGCAAGACGAGTAGCTATCCTGGACAGAATTTCTCCCGATGTAGCAAAAGAAGTGGAAAAGGTATTGGAGAAAAAGCTTTCCTCGGTGGCCCAACATGAAGAAACTGTGGTGGGTGGCGTCCAGTGTTTGGTAAATATCTTAAACAGAGTAGATCGTTCTACCGAAAAGAGTATCTTTGAACAACTAGAACATGCTGACCCAAATTTAAGCGAAGAAGTTCGCCGCATGATGTTTATTTTTGAAGATATAGTAAAACTCCACGATGTGGCTATACAAAAGGTGCTGCGTGAAGTGGACAATAAGGATCTGGCCCTGGCTATGAAGGGTGCTAACCAAGAGGTACATAACCGTATTTACAAAAACATGTCTAAACGTGCTGCTGATATGCTGAAAGAAGAGATAGAATACATGGGGCCTGTCCGGCTTAAGGAAGTGGAAGAGGCCCAGCAGAGAATAGTTAACGTTATCAGGCGATTGGAAGAGGCTGGAGAAATTGTGATATCCCGGGGCGGGGAGGATGCAATTCTTGTTTAAGATCATAAAAAGTGCCCCGGTTAGGGATGAGGGTCAACTGCTAAGTTTAAGACAAATAGATCAGCCAGTACCCCAAAATCCCCTTGAAGAGGAGGAGCTTTCCCCCGAGGAACTGATCAGTCTAGCCCGCCGGGAGGCAGAGCAGCTTGTGGATGCTGCAAGGAAGCAGGCAGAACAAATTATGAAAGAGGCCCAAAAAGAAGCTGAACTGCAAGGCCATTCTATCAAGGAGCAGGCCAGACAGCAGGGCTGGCAGGAAGGGATTGACTCTTCAGAGGCAGAGGCTGATCAAATCAGAGAACAGGCCCGTCAAGTCCTTGGACAAGCTTGGGAAATACATCGGCAAACCATTGATAAAATGGAGGGGGAAGTGGTAGACTTGGCTCTGGCAATTGCCCGACGGGTTGTAATGGCTCAGCTGTCGGTGGAACCGGGGACAGTGATGGAAATAGTTCGAGAAGCTGTAGAATCAGTTAAGAACCGTCCCCTTGTTAATATATATGTCAGTGAGATGGATTTGGAAATTATTGAAAAAGACAAAAATAAGCTACTTCAAGGATTACCGGGCAAAGTGGAGCTTAATATTCTGGCTGATGCCAAGGTTCAACCCGGTGGTTGCCGTATTGAAACTGACCAGGGGCAGGTAGATGCAACCATGGAAACTCGCTGGCGTGAAATGATTAAGTCTCTGTATGGCCTGGAGGAATGATTATGGAAACTAAGGTTGAGATAAACCTTAATCCATACAAGGAACGGGTGAAGCTGGCTAGGGTAATAAAGCCCATAGGCAAGGTAACTAGAGTAATTGGGTTAATGATTGAAGTGCAAGGTATCATTGCCCGGATTGGTGAAGTGTGTGAAATTGTGGTTCAGGATGAGCCTGAACCAGTTCAGGCAGAAGTTGTTGGCTTTCGCGATCAATTTTCTTTGCTGATGCCCCTAGGTGAACTTAAAGGTATTTATCCCGGCTGTGCAGTTGTACCCAGTGGAAAAGCCCTTACCATAAAGGTGGGAAAGCACCTGTGGGGAAAGGTTCTAGATGGACTGGGAAGACCTATTGAAGATAAAACTGTTTTAAATCAAGGCGAAGAATTCAAGGTGGATAATCCCCCGCCTAACCCTTTAAAACGTAGGCGTATTAAGACAGTACTTGTTACTGGAATACGGGCCATTGATGGATTATTAACTTGTGGCAAGGGCCAACGTATTGGGATATTTTCCGGCAGTGGAGTAGGCAAGAGTACATTATTAGGCATGATTGCCCGGAATGGAAGTGCTGATGTTAACGTTATTGCCCTTATCGGCGAACGTGGCCGCGAGGTTTTGGAGTTTCTTGAAGAAGATCTTGGACCGGAAGGAATGGCACGATCCATTGTGGTGGCGGCTACCTCTGACCAACCGGCTCTGGTAAGATTGAAGGGTGCCTTTGTGGCCACAGCCATTGCTGAATATTTCCGAAACCAAGGACTGGATGTAACACTTATGATGGACTCAGTAACCCGTTTTGCTATGGCTCAGAGGGAGATAGGCTTGGCGGTGGGAGAACCACCGGCCACCAAGGGTTATACACCCTCTGTATTTGCAATTCTACCGAAGCTTTTGGAACGTTCAGGTATGGGGCATAAGGGTTCTATCACGGCTTTTTATACAGTGTTGGTTGATGGAGATGATCTCAATGAGCCGGTAGCTGATGCTGTCAGGGGGATTTTAGACGGACATATTGTCCTGAGCAGAACACTGGCCTCTAGAAATCATTTTCCCGCTGTGGATGTTTTACAAAGTGTCAGCAGACTTATGCCGGATATAACCTCTAATGAGCATCAGTCTAGGGCTGGGATGATTAAAGAGTTATTGGCGACCTATCTTAAATCGGAGGATTTAATAAATATCGGTGCTTATTCCTCCGGCTCAAATCCCAAAATAGATAGGGCCTTGGCCAAATATGAAGAAATTGTGGCTTTTCTAAAACAATCCCCTACTGAGTATAGCAGCTATGAGGATACCCTCGGAAGCTTAGTTTCACTAGTTGAGGAGGGCATGTAGCCTTGAAAAATTTTCAATTTAAACTTGAGCAAGTATTACAAAATAGGGTCGAGCATGAAGAAAAAGCCCTTCAGGAACAGGTTAGAGCCCAGCAGGAATGTCTAAAATGCCGGGAGCAACTTAATGAGTTTACAGAAAAACTTGAAAATACAATTCATAATTCATATATAACTCCTATACCCATTGAACAGATGCACCTGCTTATGTACCGGGACCAGCTTCAGGCCAATATCCGGCGGCAAAGCAAACTATTGCAGAGGGCTGAAGAAATATTACAGCTGCGTATCGACTCCACCGTTAAAGCCAGACAGGACAGAATGGTACTGGAAAAGTTAAAAGAAAAGCAGTATGACAATTTTGTAAAGCTCCAGGATTATCTGGAGCAGAAGGAAGTAGATGAGTTAGCAACTATTGGCTTCAGCAGGGGAAAATTAAGGGATGTACAATAAATATGTTAAATTGAAAGGAGGTGAATAGGTGCAGGTAAACAAGATTGATTTTAATCAGCTTAGCATGCCTAAGCAAATAGACTCAAACACCCAAGGGCAAGGATTTGAGCTGCTGCTTCAGTTATTGATGACAAGCCAGTTAAATGGAGAACAGCAGGAATTTTCAGGAGAAATTTTAAGAGAAGGAAACCTTGCTGTACATGAAAACAATGGATTTTTGCTTGATGAGCTGCCATTGGAAAAAATGCCAATATTCCCTAAGGAACAAGTTGAAGCAGAAGTGAAAGGCGAATCCTTAATTATTGAGTTACAGCCTGAGCCAGAAAATCAAAGTGACAAACTAATAGTTGAAGAAGTTCCTCCACAACAAAATATGGAAAATGAATACCATATGAAATTGGACGAGCCCATTCAATTAGCCCAGGAAGAAGTAATTCTCCAAGGAGCTGTACAGGGTACGCCCGCTAACAGCATATCAGGCAATCAAAATCATAACCAGGGGACTAGAAAAGACGTAGCATATAATCAGGGGGGGAATATTAATCCTCTGGAATCCAATGAATTTCCATCCTCTGAGCATAAGGGGTTAAATCAAGTCAATAATGTACAGAAGCCTAGCTCTATAGAAGAAATTTCTGTTCAAGAACCCACCCAACAAAGGCCCAATATGCAAAGGAATGTACAAAATACCGAAATGAATATAAAGCTGGGGGAACAAGTTCAAGGAGAACAGGCCAAACCTTTGGAATTTAACCATTATAGACAAGAGGCAACTTCCCCGGTAAAGGCAGCTGGAGAGGTACAGGTTAACCAGTATCCCCAACGGATTGCTGAAATGGTGAAATCAATGATGTTGCAGCAAAACCCAGGCCAAACAATTATAAATATTAAACTGCTGCCCCAACAGCTGGGCGAGGTTAATGTTAAACTTAGCTGGAGCAAGGGTGAGTTGACCGCCCATTTTATAACAGCTACAAGTATGGCCAAGGAGGCCCTGGAATCGGCCTTTCCTCAATTAAAGCAGTTATTGTCCCAGCAGGATATTCGTCTAAGTGAGGCCGCAGTCTTTATGGAACAGCAAACGGGTCAATGGGAACAGGGGAATGGCCAAAACAACCGCTGGCAATATCAAAGCCCAATAAGATATAAGGCGGGCCTTTTCAATGATGCTCAAGGGTCTGAAGGAACTTCCGCTACTCATATTAATAATACTGAGCAGGGACTTAATATTGTAGTGTAAGGAGCTAAAAAATGGAGGTAAATCAAACTAATAATAGTTATTATTATGAAGATAGAAACAAAAGGGAGCCGGTTAAGGAACTAGATAAAAACGCTTTTCTTCAATTGATGATAGCTCAACTTAGGTATCAGGATCCCACTAGTCCAATGGATACCAATAAATTTATTGAGCAAATGTCCTCCTTTACAACATTAGAGCAGATAACTAATTTAAACACTAATATATTACAGCTTTATGCTCTGCAGGAATTCAGTTATGCTACATCACTAATTGGATGCGAAGTAACCCTAAATCAAGGGGATAGTATTATCAATGGCGTAGTACAAAGGGTAACTGCAGATTCTGCAGGGGTAAGGATATGGGTGGATAACGTACCCTATGGGCTTGGCACGATTTCAGCAGTTGAAAACATTTGGGCCTTCAGTGAGCCAACCAACCAACAGCAGCAGGGGGATGAAGAAGGAGGGGTGGTAGGTGGAACTGAAGAATCAGGTATACCCGATAGTAACCCAGGACAAACAGATAGCACCCAAGAGGGTGAAGACACAACAGGAGGCACACAATCAGGTTCAGAAGGTTAATCAGCCCCAAAGGGTTTTATTCGAGGAGTATCTTCAGCGGGAAGTTAACCGACAATCAGAAGTTAAACTTTCGGCCCATGCCGAAAAAAGACTGAAGGAAAGAAATGTTTCCCTGTCAGAGGACGATTTTAATAAGATAAACAAGGCTGTTCAACGGGCAGCTGCCAAAGGCTCCCGGGATTCTTTACTGCTATATGGGGATTTAGCCCTGGTAACCAGCATTACCAATCGTACAGTGGTAACAGCCATAGATGGGAAGAATATGGAGCAGCATGTATTCACCAATATAGATAGTGCAGTAATCATAAAATAAGCAGCCGGCCCGGAAGGAAGCTGCAGGCTGCTGACCGATTGAGGCAGCCAATATGAAAGAGGAGGAAAAAGAATGCTAAGATCCCTATACTCCGGTATTTCAGGTTTAAGAAACCACCAAACCCGCATGGATGTGGTGGGAAACAATATAGCTAACGTTAACACCACTGGTTATAAATCAGGCCGCGTAAACTTCCAGGACTCCCTAAGCCAATACTATAGTAACAATGCCGCCATCGGGCAGAACCAAGTAGGTACCGGTATGAAGGTGGCCAGTATAAATAATAACTTTATTCAGGGCCCCCTGCAGAATACCGGTAGAACCCTTGATTTATCCATTCAAGGCGATGGATTTTTCACTTTACAGGATGCTAACGGTAATCTGTCTTATACAAGGGAGGGGATTTTCTTTGTAAATGCCTCAGGGGAATTGGTTAATTCCGATGGCTATTTAGTTGTGGATGATGGGGGATCTCCTATTACCCTAACCCCACCTATTAATCAGCTCTCCATTAACGAATTAGGGGAGATATTTGAGAATGGGTCTACTACAGCCACTGCTCAAATAGGAATTACAACCTTCGCCAACAGAGAAGGTCTAGCAAAGGCCGGTAATAACAGATACCTTGAAACCATGGCTTCGGGGACTCCGACATTAGGGGCTCCCAATAGTGACAATGTTGTTATCTCTGGTTACTTAGAAATGTCCAACGTAGATTTATCCCAGGAAATGGTAGATATGATGGTTACCCAGCGGGGTTTCCAGGCTAACTCCCGGGTAATTACTGTTTCCGACAGTCTATTGGAAGAACTGGTAAATCTAAAAAGGTAGTATAATTAACTAACAAATTATATGTAAAGGGTGAGTAAAGTTGCCGGCATCGCCACAGGATACAGCACCCCAGGTGCAAAAACCAAAGAAATTATTTACTTTTAAAAATGTACTTATTACACTATTATGTTCTTTGGTATTAGCTGGTACCGGGCTAGGGGGGTATATCTACTTTATAGGCACAGATAAGGCTGATGCCAGAACAGGGCCTGATCCGGAAAAGTTAATATCACTAAACATGGGCAGCCTGCTGGTTAACCTAGCTGATCCGGGTGGAAGTAACTTTATGAGACTCACTCCGGTTCTTGAATACGAAAAAAATAAGGTAAACAAAAAATTGCCGGAAGAACTAAATAGAAAAAAAGTCGTTCTTCAGGACTGCATCATCCGCACTATTAGAACAAAAAGTCTAGCTGACGTCCAACCGCCAGATAGTATTGACAAAATAGCAAATGAATTGAAAAATGAAGTTAACAAGAACTTGGAAGACGGTCAAATACACAGGGTATATTTTGCCGAATATCTCACTCAGTAAGGGTGATAAATGTGATGACAGAGAAAGAAATAGAAATGTTTCTGGGTGAGTTGGGAAATAATGTTGAGGGGGAAGCGGCCATTAAAAAGGTCAGCTTTCCTCCTCTGGATTCCCTTCAGCAGGCAAGAACCATGAAAACCAGCCTGGCCCACCTGGAAGACATAAAGATAACCATTAGCGCAGAACTGGGAGATAAAATTTTAAAGTTTCGCGAGGTACTTAATCTAGATGTAGGTTCTATTATAAACCTAGATAAGTCCGCTGGGGATGCCATAAATATTTATATTAATGAACAAAAGGTAGCCCTAGGTGAAATAATTGTAGTAAATGACGGTTTTGCAGTAAGATTTAATACTTTAGATCCTCCAAAAAACCTAAGGCGTGAGGGTAGTAATGGATAATGAAACCATTTGGCTTTTTATTAGGCTGGTAATTGTTTTACCCCTTGTGCTGGTGTTGGCCTACTTTACCATCAAATATGGATTGTCCCGTAACAAGGGGTTTGTCTCCGGTTCGAGACATATGAGGGTGGTAGAGTATCTACCTTTGGGACAAAAAGGGGGGCTAGCCATGGTGGAAATTGGAGACCGTTATTATCTGGTGGCCTTTCAGGAGAACAATATATCACTTCTTAAAGAATTTGAACAATTACCTGAACCACTTTCGAGCCCCGGCCCAGACACCTTTGGTTCCTTTCGGGATATTTTGAACCGCAAGCTAAAATAATAAATTGTAATTTCACCGATTAGAACGGGGGAAAGCGGGAGTGGGTATCCGGATAGTGTGTAATACTAAGAAATTTAGCCCTTTTATTATGGTACTGATGACAGCAGTGTTCCTGTTTTTAGCTCCGACGGGTGTAACGGCTGAACCTCTTATACCAATACCTAATATAAACCTTAATGTTGAAACAGCATCAGAACCACAGCAGGTGGTTGATAGTGTTAAATTACTTATTTTTCTTACACTGCTTTCGTTGGTTCCTGCCTTTTTAATGATGCTGACATCCTTTACCAGAATTGTGGTGGTGCTGTCATTTCTGCGCAGTGCGTTAGGTACACAGCAAACCCCACCTAACCAGGTTTTAATTGGCTTAGCTCTTTTTCTAACATTGTTTATTATGGCTCCTGTATATCAGGATATTAATCAAAATGCCATTGAACCTTATATAGCTAATCAATTGACCTATGAGCAAGCAACAGAGAATGCTGCTAAACCTTTAAGGGATTTTATGGTTAGACAAACAAGAGAGAAGGATCTGGGTTTGTTTTTGAGTGTGGCTAATGTGGACAGGCCCAATAATATTGATGAAGTGCCTATGACAATTATTGTACCGGCCTTTGTCATTAGTGAATTAAAGACAGCATTTCAAATTGGTTTTATTCTCTTTGTGCCTTTTTTAGTCATAGATATGGTGGTAGCCAGTACTTTAATGGCCATGGGTATGTTTATGTTGCCTCCTGTTATGGTGGCTTTGCCTTTTAAACTACTGTTGTTTGTAATGGTAGATGGGTGGTACCTAGTGGTTAAATCTCTCTTAGAGAGCTTTAGGTAGGGAGGTAAGTCAGTGAGCCAAGCTTTTGTACTTCATATAGCCAGAGAGGCTTTAATGATGGTAGTAATTCTTGCCCTACCTGCCCTAGGAGTGGCTATGTTGGTTGGACTAATGGTCAGTATTGTACAAGCAACTACTCAAATTCAGGAGCAAACCCTTACCTTTGTGCCTAAGATGGTAGCAGTTTTTGTTACCCTAATTATCGCAGCATCATGGCTATTGAATATTGCCACCAATTTTACCATCAGGTTATTTGAGCAGATTCCCAATATTGTCCGCTAGGAGTGCAAAGAGGTGCTGGATGTTGCTTTAATTACCACCTTTTTTTTAGTGTTTATAAGGATGGCCTCATTTGTGTTTTCTTGCCCACTATATAGCATGTCAGGAGTTCCCCCCTTGGTAAAGGCCGGGCTTTCATTTATATTGGCAGTTTTGGTTACACCTTTGGTGCAGCCTGCGCCTATTGAATTTCCGGGAGGGATGTGGGGTTTTCTCTTGGCGGTAATGAGTGAGGTCGGAGTAGGGTTAGCCCTAGGACTTGTTTGCACCTTTGTATTTAATGTTGTAAAAATAGCTGGTCAAATGATGGATTTCCAAATCGGCTTTGCTATGTCTGCGGTGATGGATCCTATGACCGGAGGTATGAATACACTGGTAGGAAAATTTTTGCACTTTCTAACTTTGGTGGTATTTCTTAATATAGATGGACATCACATGCTAATTCGGGCCTTGGTAAGTAGTTTTGAAATGGTTCCATTGACTGCTGCCGGTATTAATGGACCAGTTACCTTGCTGGTATTGCGGATTTTTACAGATACCTTTGCACTGGCAGTACAAATAGCAGCTCCAATTATTGCAGTACTGGTTATTACGGATTTGTCCATGGGATTGATTGGGAAGACAGCACCACAAATGAATATATTCATGCTCGGGTTTCCTTTGAAAATTGCCGTAGGTGTTTCATGTCTGGCAATTCTAATGCCGGCGTTTGCTTCTATATTTAAAATGTTATTCGATACCTTACAGAAAGATTTATTTATGTTAATGAAGGGGTTAGCCTGATGTCACAGGGTGGTTCACAGGAAAAAACCGAACAGGCGACGCCCAGGCGGTTGCAGGAAGCCAGACGTAAAGGTCAAGTTGCTAAAAGTGCTGATTTAAACGGGGCTGTCCTGCTGCTAATTACAGGTTTGTTTGCGTTACTTTACAAAGATACCATGGTCAATAAGACTCAGATGTATCTGTACACCCACTTCAACAGCTTTGTTATGACTCATCAGCCGGATAGTCGGCTGCCTGAAATTTTAATAAGCTTTATCCTCAATGTTTTTACCATATTTATACCGTTATTTATTGTACTTATGGTGGTTGCCCTTGGGATAAATTTGGCTCAGGTTGGTTTTCTCTTTGCTCCAGAGGCCATTAAACCAAAATTTGAGCGTATTAACCCAGTTGGTGGCCTTAAAAGAATATTTAGTACGAGATCTCTTTTCGAATTATTTAAATCCTTATTAAAAGTGATAATTATCGGGTGGGTAATTTTCGCTGGGGTAAAGGGAGAATTACCTAACCTTTTAGCAATATATCATTCACCCCCCAGAACCGTTTTGAGCCAGGTATTAGCCATTGCCCTAAAAATTCTTATGTGGGGAGCTGTTGTATACTTTTGTCTTGCAGTGATAGATCTAATGTATCAGCGCTATGCTTTTAAAAAGGAAATGCGCATGAGCAAGCAGGAAGTAAAGGATGAATTCAAACAAACTGAAGGCGACCCGCAAATCAAAAGCTGGCTACGCCGCCGGCAGAGGCAGTTGATGATGAATCTGGTTCGCAAAGAGGTTCCAGAGGCTACGGTGGTTGTGACAAACCCTACCCGCTTTGCAGTGGCCCTTAGGTATCTTCCGGACATGGAAGCACCAATTGTAGTAGCCAAGGGGACAGAGCAAATGGCTAAATATATTAGGGAAGTGGCCCAGGAAAACAGTGTACCAATTATAGAAAATGTTGATGTGGCCCGCTTTCTGTATGCTAATGTGGAAGTGGGACAGTCCATTCCAATAGAGATGTATCAGGCAGTGGCAGAAATATTAGCCATGGTCTACCGACTTAAAGCAAATTAATGGCACAGGTCACTAAAGGTTGGAGGTTAACGGTAGGTGGCGCAGATATCCCTAACAGAAAATATTAAACAGTATACAGATCTTATCATTGCCGGATTAGTTATCGGCATTGTGTTGCTTATCATCATTCCACTCCCCCCAGGGGCTTTGGATTTTTTTCTTATCCTCAGCATGTCCTTGGGTTTGGTTATCCTGCTTATTACAATGTTCACTACCGAACCACTACAATTTTCTATTTTTCCCTCACTGCTGTTGGTTACTACCCTTTACAGGCTGTCACTAAACATTTCTTCCACCAGACTAATATTGGGGGATGGAGCAGCAGGTAAGGTAATTGATGCCTTTGGCCAGTTTGTGGTGGGCGGCAATTATGTAGTCGGTGGAATTGTTTTCATTATCATTACTGTAATCCAATTTGTAGTTATTACCAGCGGCTCAGGCCGGGTGGCAGAAGTAGCGGCACGCTTTACTTTAGATGCCATGCCCGGTAAACAAATGAGTATAGATGCAGATTTGAATTCCGGACTGATTACCGAGGATGAGGCACGGGCTAAAAGGGAGCGTTTACAGAGGGAAGCAGATTTTTTCGGTGCAATGGACGGTGCCAGTAAGTTTGTTCGTGGTGATGCCATTGCCGGAATCGTAATAATATTAGTCAATATTCTTGGTGGTTTCGTAATCGGGGTTGCTCAGATGGGTATGCCCATGGGTGAGGCCCTGCAAAGGTTCACTCTATTAACCATTGGTGACGGTTTGGTGGGTCAAATTCCGGCTCTATTAATTTCTACTGCCGCGGGTATTTTGGTTACCAGGGCAACCTCGGAGGGAACCTTTGGCAGGGATGTATCAAAGCAATTTTTAAACTTTCCAAAGGTACTTCTACTGGCAGGGTTAATTTTATTTGTAATCGGACTAATTCCAGCCATGCCTAACTTTTTATTCTTATCCATGGCTGTATTATTGCTATATACAGCAAGAACCTTGAGCCAAGAAAGGGACAAACAGGCTAAACAAGAACAGCAGCAGGCTGCTGCTGTTCAGTCCCAACAACAAAAGCGGGAACCAGAAAATGTGCTGAATTATTTCCAAGTTGATCCCTTGGAGATTGAAATAGGGTATAATTTAATATCCTTAACCGATGAATCCCAAGGAGGGGACCTTCTGCAGAGGTTGGCGGCGGTCAGACGTCAATGTGCCTCAGAGATGGGAATTCTTGTTAGACCAATAAGAATTAGAGACAATATGCAACTTCAGTATAACAGCTATGTAATCAAAATTCGTGGTGTTCAAATAGGTGGTGGGGAATTAATGCCGGGTCATCATCTGGCGATGGACCCAATGGGGCAGGATTTGAAATTTAACGGTATTCCAACCACGGAGCCTACCTTCAATTTACCGGCCTGGTGGGTAAATGGTGAAGCTAGGGAGTTTGTTGAACTTAACGGCTTTACTGTTGTTGATTGTTCCACCGTCCTGGTTACCCACCTGACCGAAGTACTAAAGCAACATGCCCATGAATTGATGGGAAGGCAAGAAGTTAAGGAATTAATTGATATGGTTAAGGAAAAGAACTCTGCAGTGGTGGATGAATTGATCCCCGATATGCTTTCTTTAGGTGAAATTCAAAAGGTTTTACAGAATCTTTTAAAGGAAAAAGTCCCGGTCAGAGATATGGTAACAATTTTAGAGTCCCTGGCAGATGGGGCCAGACTAAACAAGGATGTGGATTATTTAACAGATACAGTTCGTCAAGGGCTGGCTAGAACAATTTGTCAGCGTTACGTTGATGAGAATAGCAAATTATCGGTAATAACTTTACATCCGAGATTAGAACAAAACCTTCAGGAATCTATTCAGCAAACTCAGTTTGGAGCTTACCCAGTTTTGGACCCACAGTTAGCTAGAAGATTATTGGATAAACTAAATAGCGTAGTGGAGGATATAACAATGAGGGGTGCAAATCCGGTAATTCTTTGCTCTCCTAGGGTGAGACTCCCCTTTAGAAGGTTTATTGAGAGATACCTGCCAAATTTAGCAGTACTTTCTTTAAACGAAATTCCGGCTAATATGGAAGTTGAGGCCATCGGGACGGTGAGCATTGATTGAAAATAAAAAAATACACTGTTACAGAAATGCAGGATGCCATACAATTAATTAAAAAGGAATTAGGTCCCGAAGCAATTATTGTAAGCAGCCATAAAGTCAAAGGTCCTGGTTGGACCGGATGGTTTAAGAGAATATTAGAAGTAACCGCAGTACTTGACGACATACCTGAACCTAGGGTAAAAGCATTACCCAGGGAAGTGGAACAAGAGGCTAAGAAGTATTCCCAGGCAATACCAGAGCAAAAAAAAGTAGTTGTGCCCGAAAGAAAGGAATCTAAAGAGGTCAGTATTTCAAATTACCAAGTCGTTCGCAGTCAGAGTTCTGATGCACATAATTATTCTGGAAGTGTAGAGAAGATAAATCTACCTGAGACCAGTTTTCAACCCTTGTTGGATCAAGCTTTGCTAGCCATGGCGGAAACGGATCTTGAAACAAAGGTAAAACCGGCTATTCCTAAAGTTATACACAATGATGAGAACGAAATTTACAAGCGTTGGTTGACTATTTTAGTAGATATAGATATGCAGGCAGGCGTGGCCCGGGCATTGTTAGATGCTTCCTTTAGGGAACTTAAGGGAAACGTGTCCGATGATTTAATAAATATTACCTTAATCAATAAAACAGCGGAAATATTAAAGTCTGCCTATAGAAAAGAAGATGACTCCAGATTTATGACCTTTATTGGGCCGCCAGGAGTTGGGAAGACAACTACCTTGACAAAATTGGCCACTAGGTTTCAGTTATTAGATAAAAAGAAAA
This sequence comes from Desulforamulus aquiferis, assembly GCF_030577015.1. Lineage (NCBI taxonomy): Bacteria > Bacillati > Bacillota > Clostridia > Eubacteriales > Peptococcaceae > Desulforamulus > Desulforamulus aquiferis. The sequence continues at coordinate 90,285 of NZ_JARPTC010000021.1, forward strand.
TTGCCCTTATTACTGTTTATACTTATCGTTATGGCAATACTGATGTATTAAAAGTTTACGGGGATAACTTAAGGGTTCCGGTGGAGGTTGTCATGACACCGGCAGAATTAAGTCAGGCCATAGATAAACATATTGATAAAGATTATATACTTATTGATACTGTAGGTAGAACTTCAAAGAATACAGGTCAGGTTCTAGAATTAAAGAGTTATTTAGAAGTTATACCAGAAGAAGAACAGGACATCTTTTTAGTAATGTCTGCAAGTACCAAGGATAGGGATATGTTTAGAATTATTAATGATTTTCGTATAGCACACTTTAATAAATTTGTTATTACAAAGACTGATGAGACTGAAACCCTTGGCTCCATGCTTAACGTAGTAAGCAGGACGGGCCTGCCCATTACCTATTACACCAATGGGCAAAGCATTCCAGATGATTTGGAAAAGGCTCACCCCAAAAAATTAGCTAAACTTATATTTAGGAGTGCCGACCGTTATGAGGAGTCCAAAGGTTAACTACAAAGCTTTCTTTTCAAATGCCGAACCAGGCGGGGCTAGAGTAATTGCTGTAGCCAGCGGTAAAGGCGGCGTCGGCAAGACCAACCTCGTGGTTAACCTAGCCATCGAGTTAAACCGGCAGGGGAATAGGGTTGCTGTTTTCGATGCCGACTTAGGTATGGCAAATGTGGAAGTACTTCTTGGTATTGTACCTAAATATACCCTTTATGATTACCTGTTTAATGGGAATACCATAGAAGAAATAATGTCAACGTCACCTCAAGGCATTCAAGTGATTTCTGGGGGCTCTGGCCTTGTTGAATTGGCGAATCTTGATCCGAAGTCAAGAAAGAGGTTGGGGCAAGGTTTATTGGAGTTAGATAATAAATACGATTATGTATTGGTGGATACTGGTGCCGGTATATCCAAAACAGTGCTTGGCTTTGTTGCCTCGGCAGACGAAGTTATTGTGGTGGTTACGCCTGAACCTACCTCATTAACTGATGCTTATGGTCTTATCAAAGTCCTATCAAAGTACAATATTCATAATGAAGTTATGGTGGTTATTAACCGAGCAGAGGACGAAAGGGAAGCCAAAGGCACTTATCAAAGGCTAGAAACTGCAGCCAACCGCTTTCTTGATATTAAGTTAGTCAACTTAGGCTATTTACCAGAGGACAGTTCAGTGGTTAAAGCCGTAAAAAACCAGCTTCCCTATACATTGATGAGTCCATCTTCAAAAGTAGCAAAAAGTATGGCAAAAGTAGCCCAGCTTTTAGTTACTGGAAAAGATAGTGAACAATCTGGTGTCAAAGGATTTTTTGGCAAGCTTATGCGTTTATTTAGTTAGGGAGATGAGTGTGTGGCTATAGAAAAGCTAAGAATTGGGCAAAAAATCTTTGTGATTCCTCTGGACAGAGAGGAACAATACATAAGCTCCGTTTATGATATGGACGATAAGGGGATTTATGTTCCCATACCCTTTGCTAATTCTCAACCCTTGATACTTACACGGGAGCAGGAGATTCAGGTTAAATATATGACTGAGAACGGTGGGTTTATGTTTCGCACCCAGGCCATTGGCAGGGTGAATGAAAAGGACAAACTACCCATGTACATATTTAGATATCCACTTGATACAGAAATAACCAGGTTTCAGCTTAGAGAATTTGCAAGGGTTCCTATAATGCTTGAAGTAGAATATGCCTTACCTCCTGAAAAAGATGAACCAGCGGTATTTGAAAAAGTCTTTACGGTAGATTTGAGTGGCGGGGGTATAAAATTAGCTATTAAAAAACCATTTAACCGGGGGCAAAAACTTCTGCTTTGTTTTACGATAGCGTATAAGGCAAAAAAGAAGCAGCAGGTTATATCAACCCGGGGGCAGGTTATCCGATGTGAATTGGTAGATCAGGACATGGGTACATACCATATTGGGATAAAATTTTTAGATATAACACCGCAGCAGCAAGATGCAATAATGGCCTATGTATTCGAACGCATGATTGAAATAAAACGCCGTAAGTAACTGGAAGTGAAAATATGTCTATTGAACTGGCATGGGAAAAATTTATAAATTGCCGCGATGAAGAAAGTAGAAAGAAGCTGGTATTACATCATCTGCCACTGGTTAAACACCTGGCAGGACGTGTCGCCGTAAAGCTTCCTACCTTTATTCAACGGGAAGATCTAGAGGGGTATGGAGTTATCGGGCTGATGGAAGCCCTGGATAAGTATGACCATACCCTTGGGAACAGCTTTGATTCCTACGCTTATCACCGGATCCGTGGTGCCATGCTGGATGAGGTTCGTCGGCAGAACTGGATGCCTAGGACTGCATGGCAGAAATTTCAACAGTTAAAGAGTACCAAGGAACGTTTAGAGGGAGAACTGGGCCGGACAGTAACAGAGGATATTTTGGCTAAAGAAATGGGAATTGATATAGAAGAATTAAATCAAGTTCAGTCTAATGCTAACAAAATGTATTTAGCATCCTTGGATGAGGAAGTTGTTGGCGGTGATGGCAGTCAGGTTCGCAAACTTGATTTGGTAGAGGATACGAACAGCCCTGATCCCTTAAGTATTGTGGAAGAAAAGGAAACACGAAGGTTATTGTCCCAGGCCATTAATAATTTGGGAGAGAGGGACAGGCTGATACTTTCATTATATTATACTAATAATTTGACCTTAAAGGAGATCGGCCAGGTTTTAGAAGTTACTGAGTCAAGGGTATGTCAGCTTCATAGTCAAGCTATGAAGAGGTTGAGAAAAAGTTTGATTGAAATGCTAGCCAGTTAACTAAGGAGGAAAGAAAATGTTAAGAGGCTTATATATTTCCATGAACAGTCTTAATGTTCAGCAGGCTAAAATAAATACCGTTTCAAATAACTTGGCCAATGCTGATACACCGGGCTACAAGAAGAATGATATAGAAGTCGGCAACTTTCCCCACGCCCTTAAGCTTGCCTTGGAAAAGGGATCTGCTGAGCGGAGAGAAATATTGGGTTTTGCCAACCTAGGTAACATGGTATCCAAGGAAGTAATTATAAATTCCCAGGGGATATTAACTGATACCGGTGTAATTACGGATTTTGGTCTTCAAGGGCAGGGATATTTTACACTGGAATCTCCTACAGGAGAAGAATTTTATACCCGGGATGGCTCTTTCCAACTGGATAGGGATGGCTATTTGTTAAATAGTGAGGGCTATTATGTAATAGGTGAGGGAGGACCCATCATAATAAGTGAGCCAAATAGTTTTTACGTCAAGGAAGATGGTACAATTATAGAAGGTGAAGGCGAGGATGCCCAGGAGATAGACAGGCTAAGAATTGTAGAGTTTGAAGATACTTCATTATTGAGAAAGGTAGACGGCAATTATTTTACAGATCCTGACAATACTGGAACGGAAGCAGAGAATACTAGAGTTTCCCAGAGAAGCTTAGAAAAGTCAAATGTAGATATGGTTAAGGAAATTTCTAGTATGATTGCTACAGCTAGGATATATGAGTCTAGTCACAAGTTAGTACAAATTAATGATGAGTTGTTGGACAAGTCTATCAATCAAGTAGGACGAGTTAAGTAATAGATCTAAATATCCTATTAAAAAAGCAGGGTGATAAAATGATTAAAACTTTATCCAATGGAGTTTCAGGAATGAGGGCTCAGCAGTTTAAAATGGATATTATAGGTAATAATATTGCAAATGTTCAAACTGTTGGTTATAAAAGGAGCAAAGCAAACTTTTCGGAAGTAGTTAGGCAGGCCATTGGCGATCAGGGGATCCCTGCAGCTGATAATCCCCGGCCTGCGGAGGGTAGCGGTGTTCAAGTTATATCTGTACATAGAGTGCTAAATCAAGGGGACCTATTGGAAACCAATCGTCCCCTGGACCTATCTATTGACGGTGTTGGTTATTTTAAGGTAATCTCATCAGATGACAGAGAGTATTATACCAGGGATGGTTCCTTCAATATCAATAATGAAGGAGAAATCGTTACAAGTGGTGGTTATCGCTTAGAAACTGATTTTATTCTGGAAGAAGGAATTAGATCCTTTTCGGTTGACCCCAAAGGAGTGGTCAGGGTTATTGAAAGCGATGGGACTGAACAAGAAGTGGGAATCATAGAATTGTATACTTTCCCTGCGCCTGCAGCTCTCTTATCTGAGGGGAATAATTTATTTTCGGAGAACGAATTTAGTGGAGAAGCAGTTTCTAGTGAAGCCGGGGAAGAAGGAGTTGGCTTTATTAGGCAAGGCTTCTTAGAGAACTCCAATGTGGATCTGACCCAAGAAATGGTGAGTATGATTGAAGCCCAGAGGGCTTATTCATTAAATGCCAGAACTATTCAGACGGCTGACCAGATGTGGAGCCAGGCCAATAATTTGCGTAAGTAATAATAAAAATTAGCCTAAAGGGAGGCAGGCATGGAACTGGCAAAGGGAGTAGTAGAAATCCAGGTTGGGATAGCCGATTACAAGGTTGCTGTTTCCCCCAAACGATTGATAACCCTGGGTTTGGGTTCTTGTGTTGGGGTGGCTCTATATGATTCCAATTCAAGGGTAGGGGGGCTTTTACACATTATGCTTCCTGATAGTACACAGTTTAGCAATGTTAATAAGCCCGCAAAATTTGCCGATTTAGGCATACCTCTTATGATACAGGAAATAAGAAAGCTTGGAGGTAATCCTAGCCGTTTAACTGCAAAGCTGGCGGGAGGGGCCCAAATGTTTTCCGGCCTAGATGAAAAATTTGTTTTAAATATAGGTCAGCGAAATTCAGCCATGGTTAAACAAGTTCTTGCTAAACTAAGCATCCCTGTTTTAGCTCAAGAACTAGGGGGGAACAGGGGGAGGACAATGATTTTTGACACAACAAATGGACAGGTTACTATAAGAACTATTGGGACCCCGCTAAAGGTGATATAATATGTCAGAATTTCTTCGCTTTAAAGAAATGGTATATAATAGCTTTGGCTTGGACCTTAATAGTTATAAAGAAAACCAACTGAAAAGACGTTTGGACAGTATGCTTAGCCGTAAGAATTTTTCTGATTACCAGTCTTTTTTTAACCACCTTAAGCTTGAAAAAAAGGCATGGCCTGAATTTCTTGATTATTTAACTATAAATGTTTCCGAATTTTTTCGAGATGTTAAAATGTTTCAGTCACTTGAAACAAATATTTTTCCAGAATTATTAAAAACAAAAAGTAATTTAAAAATCTGGAGTGCTGCTTGCTCAAATGGTTGTGAACCATACACAATTGCTATCATATTAAATGAGATATCAATGGGGAAAAGACACCAAATAGATGCTACAGATTTGGACAAAACAATTCTGCAGGCTGCTTTGGCCGGCTCCTATACAGCAGATTCGGTACGTAATATCCATAAAGACAGGTTAAGTAAGTACTTCACTTTAGACAACGGCAAATACAATGTTTGCCAGCAAATAAAAGGGAAAGTTACCTTCAAGCAACATAATCTTTTGTCCGATAACTATCCCATAGGCTATGATCTTATTGTTTGTAGAAATGTAACAATATATTTCACTAGGGAGGCACAGGATAAGGTTAACTCAAGGTTTGCCCAATCCCTTAATAAAGGTGGATTCTTATTCATAGGAGGTAGTGAAACTATTTTCAATTATTTAGACTTAGGTTTCGAAAAGGTATCCCCTTGTTTTTACCGTAAAAAGTAACCAGTTAACTGGTAGCCGAAAGGATGGGATAAAATTGATCGAAAACCGGGGGCTAACAGATACTCATTTAGATGTACTTAAAGAGATAGGCAATATTGGACTTGGCAATGCGGCAACCGCCCTAGCTACCATGGTTAATAAGAAAATTGATATGGCCGTTCCCCAGAGCAGGTTTCTTTCATTAGAAGAGGTAATGGAATTGGTGGGTGGCTTGGAGGAAGTTGTATGCTGTGTAAATCTCCGGCTGGACGGAGATGTACCCGGTCAGATATTATTTTTATTCAATTTAGAAAGCACTTATAACCTTGTTGATATGTTGATGGGTATGGAGAAAGGTACAACCAACATAATGGATGAAATGGGTGAATCAGTAGTAAAAGAGGTAGGTAATGTTTTGACAGGATCCTTTGTCAGTGCTATAGGCACCATGACCGGCCTGAACATGATTCCCACTGTTCCCATGTTTGCAATCGATATGCTGGGGGCAGTACTTAGTGCCTCCCTGGTGGCTGGAGGATACGTAGAAGAGCACATTTTAATGATTGAAACCCTTTTATTTGAAGATAATGAACAGATCAAAGGACACTTTTTCTTAATTACCGAGCAACATGCACTAAACACTTTATTTAATTCTTTAGGACTATCAATTTAATCATAGGGGGATTAGAAATGGGTAAGAGGATTCTTGTTGTTGATGATGCAGCCTTTATGCGCATGATGATTAAAAACATTTTAACTAAAAACGGTTACGATGTTGCTGGGGAGGCAGAGAATGGTGCAGTTGCTCTGCAACTGTATAAGGAACTTAAACCAGATTTAGTAACCATGGATATCACAATGCCTGAAATGGATGGTATTCAAGGTGTTAAGGCTATTCGGGGAGAAGATCCTAATGCTAACATTATTATGTGCAGCGCTATGGGACAACAATCTATGGTTATGGAAGCAATTCAGGCTGGTGCTAAGGATTTTGTTGTTAAACCGTTTCAGCAAGATCGTATACTCCAGGCCATTGAACGAGTACTTTCAAGGGCCTAGGATAGTGAATATCTCTGGTTAAAGGGGGTGTAAAGTTGTCCAAGGAAGTATTAAGCCAGGGAGAAATAGATTCGTTATTAGCTGCCCTTTTATCAGGTTCAGTTCCTGAGGAAGAGCCTGTGGAAATCAAGGAAAATAAAAAATTAAAGGTATATGATTTCCGCAGACCAAACAAGTTTACCAAGGAACAGCTTCGCACCCTGCAGGTATTGCATGAAGGTTATGCAAGGTTGCTTTCTAATTTTTTATCTGGCTACCTTAGAACTAATATATCTATAGAAGTGGCCTCAATAGGTCAATTTACTTATGAGGAATTTGTTAATTCGGTTCCCAGTCCGACTGTAATGACAATTTTCAGTCTTTCACCCCTTAAAGGGAACGCCTTAATGGAAACAAATCCCCAGTTTCTTTTTCCAATTATTGATCTTCAATTTGGAGGCCCTGGTGAAATGCCCCTTAAGGTGCGTGAACTAACCGACATTGAGTTGTCTGTATGTAACCGCATTATTAAAAGACTTCTTGACCATCTGACAATATCCTGGAAGGATATTGCTGCAGTAACCCCAAGGATAGAGTCTATTGACGCGAATCCTCACCTACACCAGCTAATGTCACCTAATGATATTGTTGCGGTTATCACTTTTTCTACCGGTGTGGGGGAGGAAGTAAGAGGTTTAATTAACCTTTGTCTGCCTTTTAATTTTTTAGATCCTGTATTATCCCGTTTTTCAGCTACCAATCAGTTTATGAGAGATAACGAACAAAATGAAACAGATATTAAAGCTCTGGAGTTTTGGTTGGGAGAAGCTGATGTGGAATTAGCTGTTAACGTTGGTCAGAATGAAATAAGTGTAAAAGATTTCTTACAACTTCAGGTGGGAGATGTCCTTCCTTTGAATAGGAATTTCAATCAGGATCTGGATGTCTACATAAATGATGAACTAAAGTACAAAGCTCAAGTGGGAACTGTTGGCCAGACCTTGGCAATTCAGGTGACCTCATTGGCTGAGGAGGCATGGGAAATTGTCTAGACTATTAAGCCAGGAAGAAATAGATGCTCTAATGAATGCCCAGGCAACTGGGGATAACCCAGGTAGTTCTGAAGAGTTGGTCTTACCAGGTGTTGAGGCGGGTTCTTCTGCAGAGGCCATTAATGAGGATGCTAGTCCGAACCTAGTACAGTTGATGACTCTTGAAGAAATAGATGCTTTGGGTGAAGTGGGAAATATTTCAATGGGCTCTGCATCTACAACATTGTCAGAGATACTAAGTCAAAAAGTTAACATAACCAGTCCAAAGGTAAAAATTATAACAAAGGCTGAGTTGTTTGACTCCTTTGTTGTACCCTATCTTGTTATTAAAGTTGACTTTAGTGAAGGTATTAATGGCTATAATTTACTGATTATCCGTCTTGAAGATGCGGCAACCATGGCCAGCCTGATGATGGGTGGAGATGGTACTCCCATGTCCGAGGAAATATCAGAAATGGAAATCAGTGCTGCGTCCGAGGCAATGAACATGATGATAGGGACCTCGGCAACCTCCCTTTCCCAGATGTTCCATCGACCAATTAATATTTCTCCACCAGAAAGCACACTATTAAGAACGAAGGATGACCCTTTAGCTAGCCCGCCAGAGAAAATTGAGGATACCATTGTAGTTGTATCCTTCAATATGACAATTGGTGACTTGGTGGACACTGAAATAATGCAAATTATGTCAGTTGAAACAGCTAAGGAAGAGGCTAGCCTTTTGTTGATGGATTTGGTTGGTGGGCCTCCTGAACAGGTACAAATAACGGAATCGGCAATACCAGAGCAAGAATTTCCCGAACAGCTAGAGGAACTGGCTATAGATGTGCCGGATGAAATAACTACCCAGGAGCCACTCTATACTAGTCCATCCCCTATGGTTAATAACGAGACCCTTAACGTACAACAGCCTGCTGCCAAGGCCCCGTCCCTTGGGAGCCTTGAACAAAGAAATCTCGAGCTCATTCTTGATATCCCCCTTAAGGTAAGTGTAGTCCTGGGGAGAACAAAGCGTCCTATTAAGGATGTTCTAAAAATTGCTCCTGGTACAGTGGTTGAGCTTAATACCCTTGCCAATGAGCCGGTAGAAGTACTAGTCAATGGTACTCTAGTGGCCACCGGAGAGGTAGTGGTGGTAAATGAAAACTTCGGTGTGCGCTTGACCAATATTATCAGCCCTATAGAGAGAATCAAACGGCTTGGATCATAAAAGAGGTTAGAAGTGAGTGCTTTGGACTACTTACTTCTAACCTCTTTCTAACATCAAGGGTCGATTCCTTTGAGTCTTCCAGCTACTTAATTTAATAGAAACAAATACTGGTATTGGTCTTCGTCAACAGCCACCAGTGCCTGGGCAAGATCTGAACTTACATCTAAGCTATCCGCTAACTGTTCAGGATTAAGACCAAGTACAGCTGGCAAAACTTCTCTCTTTAACAGTTCAAAGTCCCGCGCAGTTGATTCCAGTTTATTATTCAAAGAAGTAATTAAAGGACTTCCTTCCTTCAGAGTTTGGATAAACACACAATCTCCCCCGGCATAAATAGCAAATACAGGTAGTTTGATGCCGCTCTTTCCCTCCGACAGGGCTTGCATTCTCTTCATTAATATTTCAACATTACTGTTTCCCCGGGAAAGTATAAAGTCTTCCTGAATAAAATCAGCTGCCAAGCGGCCCACAAGGGATAGCGGGTGTAAGCTGGCTTTTTTCAGCAGCACTACTTTGTTCATATATGCTCCCTCCCAGATGTTACTGTTTTTCTGGATCAACTTTAATGCGAGTCCAGCGATCGCTGTCACGCTGTCTATATTTTTCCATCATTTCTTTGAAGGCCTTGTCCAAGTCAATATTCATTGAGTTTGCAAAGCAGCCCATGATAAACAATATATCTGCCATTTCTAGGGCCAGGTTTCCCTCAGGCTCTCCTTCTTTTTTAGGTTTTTGCCCATACAAGTGGTTGACTTCCCGCGCCAGCTCGCCCACTTCTTCTGTTAATCTGGCTAACATGGACAGTGGGTGCCAGTACCCCTCTTCAAATTGACTTATCCACTCATGGACATCACTTTGCATATCCTTTAGGCTCACAATATCCCTCCCGGTAAGAACTTCAGGGTAATTATACCATTTTATGCCTGTTATTGTTACCCCCGGGTACTTTTTAATACCATAAACAGCTGGGATATGCCATAAAGGGAAAGTTATTGGTATAAAGTGTAACCCAAGTCAGTATTTATTAGAAAAGAAATTAGTCTGGGGGGGTTTTTGTGCTTACACCTAGATGGTTAATGTTAAACAGGCATCGAATAGGACCCATAGCGGTTGTGCTTGGGGTATTGATTTTTGTGCTTGTATTAGGGGGAATGTTTTTTTCAAGCAGAAGTCAAATTGATGCTCAAAAAACCTTTGATACAGCCCTTTATAATACCTTTGCCAGTAAAAGCTTTCGTTTTACAGTGGAGTCCAAACTGTTAGGGGAAAACGAATTTTATAGCAAGGTTGAAGGGGAAAGGGTAATGCCGGATAAAGTTCATATTAAAGGTACTATTCTTAAAACACCCGTTGAATTCACCCAGATTCAGAATAACACATACATGAGGGACCCCTTTTCTGGAAAATGGATTACCCTTAACGATGTAAGAATGTCCCAGGCTGAATTATTTGTTACCGAGTTAAATCCTTTATCCAATTTCAACTTTAAGGATATTCCAGAACTGTCCTATCGAGGGGAAGAACAGATCAATGGGGAGACACTCCTGGCCTATGAACTAAGGCCCAATGTGGAAAATATTTTCTTAGAAGAGCAGTTTAATGATTTCTTTTATAAGGTCTGGGTGGATCCTAAAGGTAAAACCATCCGACAGGCAACCATACGGGCAAATAAGACACTAGGAGATGTTAATGGGTTAGAAATATTTATTAAAATGTGGGATTATAATAGGAATCTTAAAATAGATATCCCCCAGTAGTGGGAACTTAATTTAATAGTGAAAAAATGTCGCCGGTTAAATGGCGGCATTTTTTATGGTATTCTAGGAGAGTCTAATATAAGTAAAAATATCAGCTATTGACGAAAAAACAATATATTTGTTATGCTCTTATGGTGGGCAATTATTGGCAAGGAGTGAAGATAATGCATCCCCATGTGGAAAAAATATTATTAGATGAAGCCCAGATAAAAGAACGGGTCCTTCAACTGGGCCAGCAAATAAGCCAGGATTACAAGGGCGAAAGTATTTTGATGGTAGGTATTCTAAAGGGAGCAATGATATTCCTGGCGGATTTGGTTCGCAACATTGATGTAACCACTTACTTTGACTTTATGGCAGTTTCCAGCTATGGAGCAGGTACAGTCTCTTCCGGTGCTGTAAGGATTCTAAAGGACTTGGACAAAAGCATCGAAGGCAGACATGTAATAATCGTTGAAGACATTGTAGATACAGGCTTAACCCTGCAATACTTGGTGGAAAACATGAAGTCCCGGGGTCCTGCCAGTCTTAAGATTTGTACACTCCTGGACAAGCCAAGCCGCCGTAAAGTGGATGTACAGATTGACTACAATGGTTTTAGCATACCTGACGAATTTGTTGTAGGCTATGGTTTGGATTACGGTGAAAAGTATAGGAATCTACCCTATATCGCTGTGCTAAAACCTGAGATATATCAAGTTTAACAATATATCCTTTGAAAGGGTGAAGGGAAATGTCTTTAGCTGAGCAGGAACTGATACTGGTTCTTGATTTTGGTGGCCAGTATACTCAACTGATTGCCCGGAGAATTAGGGATTGCAACGTATATTGTGAAATTGAGCCACACAATGCATCCATTGAGAAAATAAAGGAAAAAAATCCACTGGGTATTGTTTTTTCCGGAGGACCATCCAGTGTTTATGGGGAGAAAGCCCCTTCCGTTGATCCGGCAGTGTATGAACTAGGTATTCCTGTGTTAGGTATTTGCTATGGCATGCAGTTGATGACCCACCAGCTTAAGGGTAAAGTTGTGTCTGCCGAGCAGGCTGAGTATGGTCGTACAAATCTGAGGGTAATGCAGTGTGACAACCTATTAAAAGGGCTAGGACCCGATGAGCAGTGCTGGATGAGCCACGGTGACCGGGTAGAGGAGGTTCCCCCAGGGTTTGTGGTTACAGCTAAAACGGAATTAGCCCCTGTTGCAGCTATGGCTAATGAGGAACATAAGCTTTATGCAGTTCAGTTTCACCCAGAAGTGGTGCATACACCTAAAGGAATGGAAGTATTAAAGAGTTTTCTTTTTGATATTTGCGGCTGCTCAGGTACCTGGAATATGGGCTCATTCCTGGAAGAGGCTGTGGTCGATATTCGTCAAAGGGTTGGCGATAAAAAGGTTTTATGCGCCTTGAGCGGTGGAGTAGATTCATCCGTTGCGGCAGTGCTGGTTCACAGAGCCGTTGGTGACAAGCTGACCTGTGTTTTTGTAGACCACGGTCTGCTGCGAAAGAATGAGGCCCAGCAGGTAGTGGATACCTTTAGAAATCTGTTTAATATAAAGCTGATTCATGTGGATGCTTCGGACCGTTTTTTAGGAAAGCTGAAGGGTGTTACTGACCCGGAAGAAAAAAGAAAAATAATAGGAACGGAATTTATACGAGTCTTTGAAGAGGAAGCAGGAAAGCTTGGAGAAATTGATTTTCTGGTTCAGGGAACCCTTTATCCAGACGTTGTGGAAAGCGGTACCGCCACGGCAGCTGTAATTAAATCCCACCATAATGTAGGTGGCTTACCCGAGGATATGAAGTTTAAGCTGGTGGAGCCATTACGCTGGTTATTTAAGGATGAAGTTCGTAGATTAGGGGAGGAACTGGGCCTGCCTGAGGATATTGTCTGGCGTCAGCCTTTCCCCGGGCCAGGACTGGCCGTTAGAATTTTAGGTGAGATAACCAGAGATAAGCTAGAAATACTGAGGGAAGCAGATTTTGTAGTTACCGATGAGATTAAAAGAGCCGGCTTAGCCAGGGAAATCTGGCAGTACTTTGCCGTCCTCCCCAATATGAAGAGTGTGGGTGTAATGGGAGACGGGCGTACCTACGCCTATGCTGCCGTTGTACGGGCGGTATACAGCCACGACGGCATGACAGCCGACTGGGCCAAAATCCCCCACGAAATACTGGGCAATATCTCGACCCGCCTGGTAAATGAGGTCAAAGAAATCAACAGGGTGGTCTACGACATCACCTCCAAGCCCCCAGGAACCATTGAGTGGGAATAAAAAAGGAACCCCGCAAACCTTGGGAAATTAAGGTTTGCGGGGATATTTTTATGTCTGTTTATAAAAATCCATAGATTTTATTTTAACAATTGAAGGACAGTTTGTTGAAATTGATTTGCTTGTGCTAACATGGTTTGTGCAGCTTGAGAGAGAATATTTCCTTTGACCATTTCTATCATTTCTTTAGCCATGTCTGTATCAGTAATTTTTGAATTTGAAGCAGTTAAACAAATTTCGTAGTTAGAGGCATTCTTACTAATATGATTGAGTCTATTTTCATATGCCCCTAACCTTGAACGTTCCCCTGATACGATTTTAATTGCGTTATCAAGTTTACTAATTGCATTTTCAGCTGCAATTTGAGTTAACACATTAATATCTTCAATATCTAGAGCATTTGTTTTCATATCGTTTATACCGATTTTTATGATGTTGCCAGTATTAGGACCTACTTGTAAAAAAACTGGATTAGGATTTTCAACAACTACTACCCCATCAGTGGTTCCAGGTGAAAAGTCTAGGTGACTTTGACCATGACCACTACTATTTATAGCTATATCATTAATTATTTTTGCTTCCCCATCACTTTTTACTTCAATGTAGCTATTATCTCCCTGACTTGAAAAAAAGGCTGTAAATTCAAATACATATTGATTAAGTAAAGTGTCAAATCTAAAGGTCGCCTTTGCGCCTGCTTGAGAACCTACTGCGTTAAATTTATTAACTAAATCATTTATATTGTCAGATTCCTCAACAGCAACGGAAACACCATTTAAGTACACTATACCATCCTTTGTAACGGCATTAGAATTAATATAATCCAAGTCATTACCAAGAAGAAATAGAATATACCCGGTAGTACCTACACTATACGTTGTAACTTCCAGACCATTGTGAAGTTTTAAAGTTAACCCGTCACCAATGGCAGCTTCACCATTTATATTACCCGCAATGTCAATACCTTGCACATCCTCAGTTCTAGTCATTAAAGCTCCTAAACCGATATTATCCAGGGTTATTCCTATGGTTTTACTTTCTACATTAATTTGTCCTTTTGAACCGGGAGTAACTGATTCCAGGATTAAGTTTTGTGCTGTACCATTAACATGTATATTTGCATGGACTTTAGATATAGATGCAACGCTATTTATTTTAACAGCAACTTCTGCCAATGTCATTCCGGCTTCTAAGTCAATCTCAATTCCATTAACGGCTATTTTTTGATCGTTTAAAATACCAGTAGCAACATCAATATAATCTCCAGTAATTATTGCATTTGTCGCCTTTGCTGTAAAATCAACCATATATTCACCAGTAGGAGTATTTTCTGTTGCTGAAGCGTGTGAAATATATCCGCTAAACCTACATCTTGCCGGCTCATCGGAGACATTACCATTTAATAACTTAATGCCATTAAATTCAGTATTATCTGCAATACCATCTATTGCAGAAATCATTTGTGATATTTCTTTCTGTATTGCTTGTCTATCTTCGAAGGATAATGTATCATTTGCTGCTTGAATAGCAAGTTCCCTCATTCGTTGAAGGGGTGGTTCAAGTATATTTGCAAGCCCTCCTTCAGCAGTTTGAATAAGAGAAATACCATCCTGAATATTTCTTTGTGCCTGCTGAAGTCCCCTAATCTGTGCCTTCATCTTTTCAGAAATAGATAATCCTGCTGCATCATCAGCGGCTTTGTTTATCCGAAGTCCAGTAGACAACCTCTCAACTGATTTGGATAGATTTTTATTAATATTTTTTAATTTGTTGACTGAGTTAAGTGCTAGCACATTATGTACTATTCTCATTGCATACTCCCAAGCAATATTTTTTACTATATATTCGGTTAATCTAAATAGATCTAAATAGTTACTTTAATTTTTAATAGGAAATTAGTCCTATAAAAACTGCGTCCATGTTTTTCTTCAAAGGTATATTAAAGTTTATCAAAATTGAATTGAATTTTCCTTTTATCAGTGGTTGGAGGAGGATTACCAGCGTAAAAACACTTAGTACTGGTTAAAGAAATAAGCAGGGTGGTTTATGACATCACCTTCAAGCCTCCTGGCACCATTGAGTGGAATAAAAAAAAGACCCCGAAAACCTCGGTAAATCAAGGATTTCGGGGTCTTTTTTTATCTGTTGATAACAACCTGATACGAAGGTTAAGGCACTCTCAGTTTTCTGGATACTGGTTTGTAAGCATATTTAGATTTTTATAAGTTATTACGGGTTTTATGCTCCTATAAATTAATTTGCCAAATTATCTCTTATCGTGTATTTCAATTTTTCCGTGTTTTTCTTCAAATTCTCGGATGCAGTTGTTGATAAGAAACATGATCTGACCACTTGCGGAACGGTCTTCGTATTTTGCGACATAATGAAATTTTTGCAATACTTTTTCATCGATTCTAATACTGATGTGCTTATTTTTATTCAATTCAATCAACCTCACCAACTAATAATGCACTAATTACACATTTATTCTAAGTGCATTTTATGATAGTATTAGCATATGCACTAAAATTAAGTGCACAATATTTTGTGGAGGAGTAGAATGAAGTGAACAAATTAAATACCTGCTGCTTCACCGGACACCGCAAGCTACCAAAAGAGAAAATTGAACACATAATAAAGCGCCTCAACCATGAGATAGATAACCTCATAAGTAAAGGCGTAACAAATTTTATTTCCGGTGGGTCTTTTGGGTTTGAGCAAGTTGCAGCTTCACTAATTATTGCCAAGAAAGAAATGGGGAGAGGTGTTAGGCTAATTTTTGCAAAACAGGATAAACTTTGGAGTGCAGAGCAAAGGGAACTCTATAATAATCTATTGGCAGAAGCTGATGAGATTATTTATGTATTGGAAGAATACCATAATGGCTGTATGAAAAAACGTAATCGCTATATCGTTGATTGCTCAGCTTATTGCATTTGTGCTTTGTTGCATACACTTAGCGGTACAGATCGAACAGTGAGATATGCAAGGCGAAAAGGATTGCATGTTATCAATGTGGCAGATTAGCTGTTGATTCTCAAATTAATTTGGTAGTTACCAGTCAGGTATATAGTGAAAGAGTTAAAAGAATTTAGGTTAATAAAAATCAAGGGAAGAAAAGAAAGCAGCGTATACAGCCACGACGGTATGACAGCCGACTGGGCCAAAATCTTCCATTTGAGAAAAAAATGCCTATTTTGTACCATTTTAATTTACAAATCTACATCAGTGCACCTGAATATTAACCCTTACGAAATAAAGTAACTGTATCCGATAAGGTTTGAGTACTTAGAAGTTCACTAGAAGAATTCTAACAGAAGATTTATACAGTTGCCCAAAACATAAGAGTTCCGCAGGAGGCATGATTGTTCGTTTATCGTGATTATGATAAAATTATGATAAATTAATGAAGGGGTGAGCGTATGCCACATATAAGACCAGTATCTGATTTGAGGAATAATTTTGCTGATATTTCCAAATTGGTGCATGAAACCGCTGAACCTGTGTTTTTGACCAAGAACGGATATGGTGATATGGTTGTCATGAGCATTGAAGCCTATGAAAAGATGCAGTTAGAAGTTATGATTTATGATAAGCTGAAGCAAGCGGCAGTTGAAGCCCAAACGACTGATGTTCGGTATGATTTTGATGAAGTGGCATCCGAAATGAGGAATAAACTTCTTGAAAAGTTATAAAATCAAGATGCTTCCTGCTGCTCGGATTGATTTGGGCTATATGATTGATTACCTGTCTGAATACAGTCCAGAAACATCTCTGAAGCAGTATGACAGGGTGATTGGCAAAATTAACACATTAAAGGAATTTCCTTTTATGTGTGGAGAATATCCGATTGAAGTCATGGGCTTTCGTTACAGGCGAATGGTGATTGATAAGTATCTGGTCTTTTATATTGTGAAGGAACAAATTGTTGAAATCCACAGAATTTTGTATGCTAAGATGGATGTAACAAAGCAGCTAAAATAACTGAAGTTGACAATAAAAATAATATAGTTATAAGTAAATCAGGCGTACTAAAAACTAATATTTTTAGAAGCCTGATTTTTTTGCTGATTTCAGTGACATGGAACGCTGAAAATCCACTAAAGTACTAATGAATTATCAATTGTAAATAATAAATGCAATATAAATAGGCAGTAAAGCAATTCTTGGAGGTTTTATTATTTACTCCATTGTATTTATTATTGGAAAATGGCATCATAAAGTCATGAAAATATTAAACAACCAAAATTATATTACAAATAAACAGCTGGAAGATATTATCAAATTAATGGGTCAGGATTATAAACCTAGAAAAATCGTTATTTATGAAACGAAACTAGACATTCTCAGGTTTTATTCCAAATGCTTTAACTTTTCTTTGGAGGAGCTTAGGGGTGAGCTGGAAGGTTGTTATGATGAAAGCCTGGATATAGTATATATTTTTATTTTTGCCCAGACTGATGACGGCGATGACCTGCATAGTAAGCAGCTATATTCCTTGCACGCTTTAGCCCATGAACTAAGGCATAGGTATCAACTGGTAAATAACTATTTAAGAAATGATGATGAAAAATCCGAAGAGGATGCTGATAGGTTTGCAACCAGGTTTATTAATCATAACTCAAAGAAAATCAGTAAAATAATGAACTGGGATGAAGAATGGACGGTTGAGGAGGAATAATAAAAACACAGAAGCCGAAGGCGTAACTCTTCAGTCTAGCCTCCGGCTTTTTTACTCTGTGTTTGTGTTTTCTTTGGGTATTACTTCTAACCCGATTTCTTCAAGAATCTTATTAATTAATTCCTTCGTCACACTCATCCCTCCTTTACTAAGATAGTATATCATAATATCATAAAAAATACTACGTGTCTACAACTAAGGAATGATTTTCCTTTTAGTCATTTACAAAGACTACATATTATTAATATGAAAGTTCTTGCTTTTTAGAACCAAAATATATTTAATTTTATCCTCAGAAATAATATTTTGGCTGCGGAAAGGAGTTGGTTACTTTATTTAAATTAATATTTAAGTGGCAAATTTAAATATATATTAAGTTGCGTTAAAATCTTGTCAAGTTTTGATTTAATTTGCCTTTGCTCAGTTGACAAACTTTGACTGGCTTGCTAGTATGTGATTGTACAATTTAATCTATATTCCGTATATTTCCGGGGGTGTACCGGTATTGAGTACGGGAGGGAAAGTGTACCTAGGGTTCCACAGCTCCATAGGGAGTTGGTTCGGTCCAAGCGGTACAGGCGCATTTGCGCTACACCAGAGGGATAAAAGCCCAGGCGGTAGGTTTCACTCGCTGAGAATGAAACTTATCGTTCTGGGCTTTTTTGTACTTATAGCTGATTTTCCTGATACTGAAGGGCACACCCTTCCTGTTAATGCATTACTATTTTCCAGCAGGTAATAATACTTGGCAACAGACTTTTTGCTAGGAGGACTTGCCAGGTGCTGGAACAACTTTTCAAATTAAAAGCGAACAAAACCACCGTAAGGACAGAGATTATTGCGGGCCTCACAACATTTATGACCATGGCCTATATTCTCTTCCTTAACCCCAACATTCTTTCCGCTACCGGGATGGATAAAAATGCAGTATTTTTTGCCACGGCAGTGGCCGCCGGTGTTGTTACTATAGCCATGGGTCTATTTGTAAATTTCCCCATAGCCTTAGCACCAGGCATGGGACTAAATGCCTTCTTCGCGGCGGTGGCAGTACAGGGGGTAGGAATTCCCTGGCAAGTAGCCCTGGGTGCAGTATTTATTTCCGGTGTAATATTTGTAATTCTTACAGTAACCAAGGTTAGGCAGATTTTAGTAGAAGCAGTACCTAATTCCCTTAAGCGGGCTATTACAGTTGGTATAGGTTTATTTATTACCATTATAGGACTAAAAATGGCTGAACTGACTGTTGTAAAGATTGGCCCTGTGATTCCACCAACTTTACAAGCCCTAGAAACTGACGGGGTAGCTACATTACAGTCCTTTGAGTGGAATACCCTAATGGGTTCCTTTCATAACCCCAATGCTTTACTTACCCTGATAGGCTTGGCCATTACTGCAATATTAATGGCTAATCGGGTGAAAGGTTCCCTTTTGATAGGTATATTGGCATCCACCTTGATAGGTATCCCAATGGGAGTAACGGTAATACCTGAGCAGTTCTCTCCCTTTGCCTTGCCTGATTTTGAGAACCTACATGTGTTTGAGCTTGACATCATGGGAGCAATAAATCTAGGTATCTGGACGGTGGTATTTACCTTTACCTTTGTTGAGCTATTCGATACCTTTGGCACCCTGGTGGGTACTGCAGATAAGGCTGGATTGTTGGACAAGAATGGACAATCACCTAAAATCGGCAAAGCTATGATGGTTGACGCCATGGGGGTTTCCTTTGGTGCCCTTATGGGAACCAGCACCATCACTGCCTATGTAGAAAGTGCCGCAGGTATTGGTGAGGGCGGACGTACCGGTTTAACTGCGGTTACCACAGGCCTGATGTTTCTACTGGCCCTGGGTTTAGCGCCCTTGGCACTGCTTATACCGGGTGCCGCCACATCCCCGGCCCTTATTATCGTAGGGGTGCTGATGGTATCAGCGGTGCGGGAAATTGATTTTGATGATTTTAGCGAGGGCTTTCCGGCCTTTATGACAATTACATTGATGCCCTTCACCTTTAGTATTGCCAATGGTATTGCGGCGGGCATTGTTTTTTATACTGCCCTCAAGGTTTTGTCTGGTAAAGCCAGAGAAGTTCACTGGATGATGTATATACTTTTTGTGTTAGTGGTAAGCCGCTATCTCTTCCTGGGCGGCGAATAAAAGATATAGGAGGTATTTATTAGAATGACAGCTATGGTAGGTATTGTACTAGGCAGCGACTCCGATTTGCCGATGATGAAGGATGCAGTAAAGGTATTAGAAAAGTTTGGTATCACCTATGAAATGAATATTTCCTCTGCCCACCGGGCCCCGGATAAGACTGCCCATTATGCAAGGGCTGCCGAGTCCAGGGGGATGAAAGTCATCATCGCCGCAGCAGGCCTGGCTGCTCATCTGCCTGGAGTTATTGCTGCCCACACAGTGCTGCCTGTAATTGGAGTGCCTGTAAAATCCGGTGCGCTGGACGGAGTTGATGCCCTATATTCCATAGCCCAGATGCCCCCTGGAATCCCAGTGGCATCGGTAGCCATCAACGGGGCCAAGAATGCTGCCATTCTCGCTGCCCAAATCATTGCCACCACCGACAACTCTATTAAGGAAAAACTCTACCAGTATAAAGAAGAAATGGTCCAGGAAGTTGAAGCAAAGGACGCCAAAGTGAAGGAACTGGGTGTGGAGGGTTATCTAGCCGTTTAAATAGTTTTGCACTTATGATTGGAGGATGTTCTGTTAAATGATTGAGCGTTATTCACTGCCGGAAATGAAGCAAATTTGGTCTGATGAGAACAAGTTTCAAAAATGGTTGGACGTTGAAGTTGCTGCCTGTGAAGCAATGGTTAAGCTGGGCCAAATCCCGGAGCAGGCCCTGAAGAATATCAAGGCAAAGGCTGCTTTTTCAGTAGAACGTATACTGGAGATTGAGGCTGTTACCCGCCATGATGTTATAGCCTTTTTAACCTGTGTGGCAGAGAATGTGGGAGAGGACTCTAAGTATATACACATGGGTCTGACATCCTCGGATGTGGTGGATACTGCCCAGTGTGTCCGTATGAAGGAGGCAGGGGAACTTCTCCTTAAGCGCTTGGAAAGACTGCGCCAGGTTTTACTGGAGAAGGCGGTAGAACATAGGGGAACCTTAATGATTGGCCGTACCCATGGTATCCATGCAGAGCCCATGACCTTCGGGCTCAAAATGCTGCTTTGGGTTGCTGAGACAGAGAGAAATATGGAAAGGCTACAAAAGGCCATTAAAACCGTGAGTGTTGGGGCCATTTCCGGAGCGGTGGGCACCTATGCCAATATCGAGCCGGCCATCGAGGCCCACGTGTGCCAGAAGCTTGGTTTAAAACCGGCCAGGGTATCAACCCAAATCCTCCAAAGGGATCGACATGCTGAGTACCTTTGCACCCTGGCAATTATTGCATCCTCCCTGGATAAGTTCGCCACTGAAATACGAAATTTACAAAGAACCGATATTTTGGAGGCGGAGGAATACTTTAATAAGGGCCAAAAGGGTTCTTCAGCTATGCCCCACAAGCGTAATCCTATTACTGCTGAGAATGTTTCCGGCCTTGCCCGGGTGGTTAGGGCCAATGCCTTGGTGGGTCTGGATAATGTACCCCTGTGGCATGAGCGGGATATATCCCACTCATCGGCAGAAAGGGTGGTACTTCCTGACAGCACCACCGCCCTTGACTTCATGCTCTATAAGTTTACAGGCATTATGGAAAAACTTTTGGTTTATCCGGAAAACATGATGCGCAACCTGGAGAAAACCCTTGGTCTGGTCTTTTCACAGCGTGTCCTGCTGGCCCTGGTGGATAAGGGGCTGGTGAGGGAAAAGGCCTATGAGCTAGTACAGCGTAATGCCATGGAGGCCTGGCGTACAGGCTCTAAATTTCAGGAACTTCTGGAAGGGGATGCTGAAGTTATGGAGCATTTGAACCAGGAAGACTTGGCCGGACTCTTTGACTATAATTACCACCTGAAGCATGTTGATGATATTTATGCCCGGTTTGGATTATAAATCGTAGGGAGAGGATATTAAGATGAATAAATTAGAGATGATTTATGAAGGTAAGGCTAAAAAGGTTTACCGTACCGACAGCCCGGACTTCTTTTGGGTGGAATATAAGGATGATGCCACAGCCTTTAACGGTGAGAAGAAGGGAACCATTGACAATAAGGGTGTAGTAAACAACAAGGTTTCCGCTGTATTCTTCAAAATGCTGGAAAGTAAAGGCATACCTACCCACTTTGTTGAACTGGTCAATGATCGTGAGATGATTGTTAAGGCTCTGGAAATTATTAAGGTAGAAGTAGTGGTAAGGAATATTGCTGCAGGCTCTCTGGCTAAAAGATTGGGCTTGGCAGAGGGTACTGTAATGGCCAAAACTGTATTGGAATACTACTACAAAGATGACGCCCTGGGTGACCCCTTGATTAATGCCTCCCATATAGCAGCCCTAGACTTAGCTACTCCCGAGCAAATGGAATTTATCAGGACAACTGCCCTAAAGGTTAACGACATTATGAGGGAATATCTGGCTCCTGTTAATATCGATCTCATTGACTATAAGCTTGAGTTTGGCATTCACAAGGGTCAGGTTATACTAGGTGATGAAATTTCGCCGGACACCTGCCGCTTCTGGGATAAGAATACAGGTGAAAAGCTTGATAAGGACCGCTTCCGCCGTGACCTGGGCAATGTGGAAGGTGCATACCAGGAAGTACTGCGGAGATTGACCGGAGAATAGCAGGCGAAAGATTTGCCGGAAAAGGGATGGTCATGATTATAAGTATCAAGCCTTTATCAAAGGAAAAGGGTGAATTTGAAAAAAACCTGCAAGATAATTACAGGAGGGCCACACCCCTGGCCCTCCTGGCCGGTTTCTTTTTTGATAAGCCCACTAGTCCAGAGACATATCTTAAAATTAATGAAGCAGCGGACCAAGTTGCAAATTTGGCCGGTCGGTTAGATTTACCTGTGGCTGGAGAAGTGGGATTTTCTAATAGTCTCCATGAAAGGGCTATCGTAAATGTTATGCTGGTGGGCATGAGTGACAAGGCTGATGAAGACTTGACTAATAATATTATCCTTGATGAAGCTGAACTATTGCCAACCCCACCTGCTAATCTGCAAAGTACCTGGAACTACAATCTTGATACATTAAATTTTCCTGATGATTATAATGAACTGCTGTTAAAGTTGCTGGCATCACCAAATATTGCCGGTAAGGGAGCCTTGTTTCAACAAATAATTGGCCGAAATGACCTTGGAGAATCGGTGACAAACTGGTCTTCAGTAGCAGTGATTAAAATAGAAGCTTTTAACAATGTGGGCCTAACCTTAGGCAGTTTCCCCCGCTATTGCTTCCTTGACCCAAGGAGAGGTGCTGCTATAGCAATGGCAGGGATGGCCCGCAGGCTTGTATGTGCGGGGCTTCAGCCTGTTAATGCCGGTATTTGCCTGAATAATGGTATTATGGATACTCCGGAGTCCCATTGGTCTCTGGAACAATGCAAGCAAGGTCTTGAGGAAGCCAGGCAATCTTTAGGCATATCAGCCGTTAGCCGGCAGGCTGTGGAAGAAAGCCATGCTTACCCGGTGCCGGTTATTGGAATGGCAGGCCTTGCTAATACATTAAATAGTTATACTGGACCAGGTTTTAAAGACGAGGGGGATCTTATCTTCCTTTTGGGAGACAATCTGCCTGAACTTGGTGGCAGTGAGTACCTTAAATTGCACTTTGGCCTAGAAGTGGGAAAACCACCTGCACTGAATCTGTTATTGGAGAAGCGAGTGCAGGCTTTTGTGCTTAAAGAAATAAGCAATGAATTGATTAAATCTGCTCAGCCCTGTTGCCTGGGTGGTCTGGGGGCAGCCCTGGCCGAAAGCTGTATTGCCGGGGATATTGGTGCGGATATTACTATGGTCCGCAGGTTCAGGGGAGATACACTGCTCTTTGGAGAAACCCAGTCCCGGATAGTTGTCTCAGTGGACAGTAAGCAGGGGGTAGAACTGGTTAAAAAGCTGGTGGAGGGAGAAATTCCCTTTACCCAATTGGGTAAAGTGTCGGGCAGTGCTTTGATTATTAACGTAGTTAACCCCGGCTGCACAGGTTGCGGCGGGAATTTGGTTAATCTACCCGTATCTAAAATGAAAGAAACCTGGCGGGGGGCGATTGAATGTTTAACGAAATAACACCTTTTGTACTACCGGATAAACCAGTTGAGGAATGTGGAGTTTTCGGTGTGTATGGTCAGGGTCTGGATGTGGCCAGATTAACCTATTATGGCCTTTATGCCTTACAACACCGGGGACAAGAGAGTGCCGGCATTGCGGTGGCCGATGGCAAGCAGGTACAACTTCACAAGGGCATGGGATTAGTGCCCGAGGTGTTTACCGGACATAGCCTTGATAATTTTGCCGGACATGTGGCCATAGGCCATGTGCGTTATTCCACAACCGGGGCAAGTCAACCCTTGAATGCCCAACCACTTGTGTTCCGCTATGCCAGAGGAATGCTGGGATTGGCCCATAATGGCAATTTGACGAATATAACAGAATTAAGAAGCCAGTTATCTGCAACAGGATCGGTATTTCAATCTTCCACAGACAGTGAGGTATTGGTTAACCTGATAGCCAGATATAATACCAATACGGTGGAAGAGGCTTTGATGAAATGTATGATCGACGTCAAGGGAGCCTACTCCCTTTTAATTATTACTGAGAATAGCATGTATGCTGCCCGGGACCCCCACGGCTTTAGACCCCTTTGTATCGGGCGCCTGGGTGATGGCTATGTGGTAGCCTCTGAATCCTGTGCCTTGACCACCGTAGGAGCTACCTTTGTGAGAGATGTGGAACCGGGTGAAATTATACGTTTTGACAAAAACGGTATCACCTCCAGTCAGGGCCTAAGGGCCTGTAACCCTGCCCACTGTATCTTTGAGTATATCTACTTTGCCCGGCCCGACAGCACCATGGATAGCTTTAATGTCAATAAGGTTAGGCGGGAAATGGGAAGACAACTGGCCAGGGAGTTTCCGGTGGAGGCGGATATTGTTATCCCGGTGCCGGATTCGGGAACTGCCGCTGCCCGGGGCTATGCCGAGGAGTCAGGCATACCCTTTGAGGAAGGCCTAATGAAAAATCGCTATATTGGCAGGACCTTCATCCAGCCAACCCAGCAAATGCGTGAAATCGGTGTTCGACTTAAGCTAAACCCGGTTCGGGAAGTGCTAGAAGGCAAAAGGGTAGTCATGGTGGATGACTCAATTGTTCGTGGCACAACCAGTCAAAAGATCGTGGCCATGCTGAGGGATTCGGGGGCCAAGGAGGTACACCTTTGTGTTAGCTCACCTCCGGTCATGCGATCCTGCTATTACGGGATTGATACTTCCGATGAGCAGGAACTAATAGCAGCCCAGAAGCCCCTGGAGGAAATAAGAAAGAATATCAATGCCGACAATTTGCATTATCTAAGTTTGGAAGGCTTGCTAAATATTTTTGAGCCAAAATCAAATCACTTTTGCACAGCTTGCTTTAGTGGAAAGTACCCGGTGGAAGTGAGTAAACCCAAGAAAAGTGGGAAGTTTAGTTTGGAATAGGGGAGTGTATTAATGGAGCATAAAACTGATTCTCTCACCTATGCCGGGGCCGGTGTTGACATCGAAGCCGGCAACAGGGCGGTGGGTTTAATGAAACAGGCTGTAAAAAGCACCTTCCGTCCAGGAGTTATGGCAGATATAGGGGGATTTGGAGGCCTATTTGCCCTGGATACAGCAAAGTATAAGGAACCAGTACTGGTTTCCGGTACCGATGGTGTGGGCACAAAGCTGCGGGTGGCCCAGCTAACCAATGTGCACAACACCATAGGCATTGATGCTGTGGCCATGTGTGTAAATGATATACTGGTTCAAGGTGCCGAACCGCTTTTTTTCCTGGACTACCTGGCAGTTGGCAAACTGGTGCCGGAGCGGGTGGCTGATATTGTTAGTGGGGTAGCAGAGGGCTGCCGTCAGTCCGGCTGTGCCTTAATTGGCGGTGAGACCGCCGAAATGCCCGGATTTTATGCCGAGGAAGAGTATGATATTGCTGGCTTTGCCGTGGGTGTAGTGGACCGTGGCAGAATAATTGACGGTTCTAAGATTGCTGCCGGGGATCTGGTCATCGGGCTTCCTTCCTCGGGATTGCACAGCAACGGCTACTCCTTAGCCCGCAAGGCCCTGCTGGAGGTGGCAGGCTATCAAGTAGACAGCTTTGTACCTGAATTTGGTCATACCGTGGGTGAGGAACTAATTACTCCCACAAGAATTTATGTTAAGTCTATCCTACCCCTTTTAAATAAGTTTGATATTAAAGGATTAGCCCATATTACAGGTGGTGGTCTGACTGAAAACATCCCCAGGGTTCTGCCTGAAGGGGTCAAGGTGGTGCTTGACAGGTCCAAATGGACTGTACCACCTGTATTCAAAGTAATCCAAGGCATTGGCCAGGTGGCGGAAGAAGAAATGCTGCGGACCTTTAACATGGGCATAGGCCTAGTGATCATTGTACACCAGGAACAGGCTGAATTAATATTAAAGGAGCTTGCTGAGTCTGGGGAAAGGGCTTGTCTAATTGGCAGGGTAGAGCAGGGAGAAAATTTAGTTGAGTATCTTGGTGCCTAGGAGGTCAAGATAATGGGGAAATTACGCCTGGGAATACTGGCCTCGGGCCGGGGTTCAAATTTACAAGCTATTATGGACGCCTGTCAAAATGGATTTATCCCTGGTGAGGTGATTATCGTAATCAGTGATAAGCCAGGTGCCTTTGCCCTGGAAAGGGCCAAGCAGGCCGGAATTCCTGTCCACTGCCTGGAGCCAAAATCCTTCGACAGCAAAGAACTGTACGAAGGGGCCATTGCAGACCTGTTGGCTGGGTCAGAGGTTGAGTTGGTATGCCTGGCAGGTTATATGAGATTAGTTGGTTCGACCCTGCTGGAAGCTTTCCAGGGCAGAATTATGAATATCCATCCGGCACTATTGCCCTCCTTCCCTGGACTGCATGGTCAGAGGGACGCCCTGGAATATGGAGTAAAGCTGTCCGGGTGTACCGTACATTTTGTTGATGAGGGCATAGATACCGGGCCTATTATACTGCAGGCAGCTGTTCCGGTATTGGATGATGATACAGAGGAAACTTTAGCAAGCAGAATTTTAGAACAGGAGCATCTGCTCTATCCCCAGGCCATTAAGCTATTTGCCCAGGGGAGGATTAAGGTGCAAGGTCGGAGGGTTAAGGTAAAAGCCCAAGAATAATTTAAGAAAGGCGTGGTGTTAGTGAAGGTTAAACGCGCTTTAATCAGTGTGTCGGACAAGACCAATCTGGTTGAGTTTGCCCGGGGTTTGTCTGAATTGGGGGTTGAAATTGTATCTACTGGTGGAACGGCCAAAGCTCTGCGTGAGGCCGGTGTGCCGGTAATTTATATTTCCGAAGTCACCGGTTTCCCTGAAATATTAGGTGGACGGGTTAAGACCCTGCACCCGAAGGTTCACGGCGGCATTCTGGCCCTGCGCAGTGAGGAACACTTAAACCAGCTGGCAGAGCATAACATAACGCCCATTGATTTGGTGGTGGTAAACCTTTATCCCTTCCGGCAGACCATTGCCAGGCCAGGCGTTACTTTGACTGAAGCCATTGAGAATATTGATATCGGCGGCCCCACCATGGTTAGGGCGGCCGCGAAAAATCATGCCTATGTAGGTATAGTTGTTAATCCCAACAGCTACGAGCAAGTGCTGAGGACCCTGCAGGATAAGGGGGAGCTTCCTGAACAGCTTCGTCTCGAACTGGCCAGAGAAGCCTTTGCCCATACCGCCAGCTATGATACAGCCATTACCAATTATTTAAGCCGAGTTACAAGTGGTGAAGAGGAACTCCAGCCGGAATTAAATATTTCGCTGGTAAAGGCCCAGGATTTACGCTATGGTGAGAACCCGCACCAGAAGGCAGCCTTCTATCGTGACAGCACCATCACCGGCCCCTGTGTGGCCAATGCTCGGCAGCTTCACGGCAAGGAACTATCCTATAATAATATTTTAGATGCCAACAGTGCACTGGAACTTGTAAGGGAATTCTCTGATACCTCAGTGGTAATCATCAAGCATAACAATCCCTGTGGAACTGCTACAGGGTCAACCTTAGCTGAGGCCTATAATAAGGCCCTGGAGGCTGATCCTGTTTCGGCCTTTGGTGGTATTGTGGCAGCAAACAGGGTGATTGATGCCGCTACAGCCGAAGAAATGGCAAAAATATTCCTTGAGGCCATCATTGCCCCGGATTTTACCGATGAGGCCCTGGCTATACTTACTAAAAAGGCAAATTTGCGAATATTAAAAACCGGGGACTTATCGGAACAAACGGCAGACATTATGGAGGTCAGAAAGGTAAACGGAGGCCTCCTGGTACAGCAGATGGATAGAATAGTAGCTAATGTTGAAGAGTTAAAGGTAGTTACCGAGACCAAGCCGTCACCGGAAGAACTAAAAGAAATGCTTTTTGCCATGACGGTTGTCAAACATGTTAAATCTAATGCCATCGTTCTGGCCAAGGATGGACAAATAGTTGGTGTAGGTGCCGGACAAATGAACAGGGTAGGTTCTGCTAAAATTGCCTATGAGCAGGCCGGTGAAAAGGCCAAGGGTGCCATACTGGCCAGCGATGCCTTCTTCCCCTTCCGTGATACAGTGGATGAGGCAGCCAGGTCCGGGATTAAAGCCATCATCCAACCCGGCGGTTCAATAAGGGATGAAGAGTCAATCCAGGCTTGCAACCAGCATGGTATTGCTATGGTCTTTACAGGAATAAGACACTTTAAGCATTAATCCTTAACGAAGCTTCGGAGGAGTGTTTTAATGAAAATTTTAGTGGTTGGCGGTGGTGGACGGGAGCATGCCCTGGTTTGGAAACTCCGTCAAAGCCCCAGAGTAACTCAGGTTTATTGTGCTCCGGGAAATGCCGGGATTAGCCAAATGGCTACCTGTATCAATATCCAAGCAGGGGATGTCTATGGTCTGCTGGACTTTGCCAAAGGGGAGGGCATTGACCTAACGGTGGTAGGTCCTGAAATACCCCTTACTAACGGCATTGTTGACATATTTGAGAAGGAAGGTCTCAGGGTCTTTGGGCCCTCCCGGGTTGCGGCTGAAATCGAAGGCAGCAAGGCCCTGGCCAAGGATATTATGGACAAATACAATATTCCCACGGCCAGGTACGCCACCTTTGAAAATCCAGAGGAAGCCAAAGAGTATGTACAAAAATATGGTGCCCCCTGTGTGGTTAAGGCTGACGGCCTAGCCGCCGGTAAGGGTGTAATCGTTGCAATGGATGATGAGACAGCCCTGGCAGCAGTGGACATCATCATGGCCCAAAGGATTTTTGGTCAGGCTGGCGACAGGGTGGTCATCGAGGAATTTTTGCAGGGCGAAGAGGTCAGTGTGCTGGCCTTTGTGGAGGGTGACACCATCATACCCATGATTTCCTCCCAGGATCATAAAAGGGTGGGAGATAATGATACAGGACCCAACACCGGTGGCATGGGCGCTTATGCACCGGCTCCGGTATATACCGAGGAATTAGCTAAAGTTGTTGAAAGGGATATTTTACGTCCCACAGTTAAGGCCATGGCCTCCGAGGGAAGAAACTACCGGGGTGTATTATATGCCGGTCTGATGATTACCCCCCAGGGACCAAAGGTCCTAGAATTCAACGCCAGGTTTGGTGACCCGGAAACCCAGCCTGTCCTGAGTCTGCTGGAAACCGATCTAGTTGATATAATTGATGCAATCCTCGAAAACAGACTCGCCCAACAGGAAGTCAAATGGAAGGACGGAGCCTCCGTCTGTGTGGTAATGGCTGCAGGGGGCTACCCCGGAAAATACCTTAAAGGCCAGGAAATCAAAGGCTTAGACCAGGCCCGGGAAGGTGTGGAAGTATTCCACGCCGGAACCACCACTAAAGACGGTAAAGTGGTAACCGATGGTGGAAGGGTACTTGGAGTGACCGCCATAGGTAAAGATATACCTGAAGCCATCCAGCGGGTCTACCAGGCCGTGGAGTCCATAAACTTCCAAGGTGCCCACTACCGCAAGGACATTGCCCAAAGGGCTGTAAAAAGACTTGGTGTAGAATAATCCAAAATAACAAAGACTGTCGACAAGAATAAATTAACTGTCGGCAGTTTTTTTACGGTGCCAGGCACTTAACTTATTAACTTATTTAAAGATTTTGTTTGGGTTAGTATTATTTGTTGCTTTAAAATAGTAAACTAATAAAGGATTTATCTTTTGAGTGTCGAAGAAGGGATTGAGGAGAATCGATGAGGAAAGCTTTTCCTGGTCATAATAATAGTATACGGAGGGAGTTCCTTGGTGTATAGTGGAAAACTTCGAGATGACCTCAATGACCGTCTTTTTGAGGCCATTCTTTCATTAAAAGATGTAGACGAATGTTATCGGTTTTTTGAAGACATCAGCACTGTGTCTGAGTTGCGTTCCTTGGCTCAGCGGTTGGAAGTGGCTAAAATGCTGGAGGCTAACCGAACCTACGGAGATATCGCCGGCAAGACCGGAGCCAGTACCGCTACTATCAGCAGGGTAAAGCGCTGCCTCAACTACGGTGCAGATGGGTATAAACTGGTTTTATCAAGGCTTTCAGACCCTAAGCCATTGGCAGAAGACAAAAAAATTGACGAGGTGAATGAATGATTTCCGGCAGATTTGGCCGCCTGGCACCGGGAGTAAGGGATGTGCTTCCGGCGGAGGCTTACCGCATGCGCAAACTTAAGGATACCTTTTCAGCTTTGGTGGAGACCTGGGGCTATCAGGAGGTTGTTACTCCAACCTTTGAATATATTGAGAATCTGGCCTCGGAGGAATTACAGGAAGGGAATTTCTTTAAATTTCTAGATAGGCAAGGACATTTGATGGCCCTCAGGCCGGATATGACAAGACCAATTGCCCGGTTAGTGGCCACTAGAATGAAGGGTGTTACTCCGCCCCTAAGATTATATTACCTGGCAAATGTGTTTAACTATGAGCAACCCCAGGTTGGCAGGCAAAGGGAATTCTATCAGGCCGGAGTAGAACTAATGGGCTACTCCTCTCCCGAGGCTGATGCCGAAGTGGTGGCACTGGTTACAGAGTATCTTATCCAGACAGGACTGGATGATTTTCAGATAGGTATAGGTAATGTGGGAATATTTCACGGCCTGGTTCAGCAGCTTAACCTCTCCAAAGAAGAAGCCCAAAATCTTAAAGATGCCCTAGGCAATAAGGATTACGTCCGGGTTGAAGAACTCCTAATGCAGCATGCAGCAACTCCGGAGGAGGCCAGACGTGCTTTAGATTTGATTGAACTCAGGGGTGGGCCGGAGGTTTTGGATAAGGCTATTGAATTGGCCCAGGTAGGACCCACCACAGATGCTTTAGATAACCTGAGACAGTTGTACAGCTGCCTTAAGGACTACGGGGTTGAAAGGTATATTACCCTGGATTTGGGTTTGCTGAGGGGCCTAGATTACTATACCGGCCTAGTATTTGAAGGTTATAGCGTAGCCATGGGCTTTCCCATTTGCGGTGGTGGTCGATATAACCAACTGCTGGCACACTTTGGTTATCCCATGCCGGCAACAGGTTTTGCAGTTAACCTGGAAAGGGTACTAGTTACCCTGGAGAGATTACAGGGTCCTCCAAAAGAGCCGCAGCCTGAGGTTTTGGTAGCTTGGGAAGAAGGAAGCTTGGCCAAGGCATTAGACAAAGTTAAGGAATTGAGGGGCCAAAATATCAGGGTAATTACCTCCCTGGCCGAATGCCTACCCTCCAAAGCAAGAGGCGAAGCCATAAGTCTTGGGGTGCCCAGATTGATATATTTTTACGCCAATGGAACCAGTGAGGATATCACCATACAGGATTAATCACGCCGGTAACCCCGGCGTTTTTATTTAGCGTATCAGGTATATATAAATTTCTGATGTGCCAAAGCAAGTTTTCTTTAAGGATGACAATAAAGTTCTTGACAGGTCAACATCACTGTTTTAACATATCATTATGTTAGTAATTTAATAAACTAAAGGGAGGTTATAATACTTGGTTGCTGCCAGAGATATTCTAACCATTGCCTTACCAAAAGGTACACTTTATACAAACTCAGTTAAATTATTAGGCTTGGCAGGTCTAGATACGGAATTTATGAAAGAACCGGGACGCCAGCTTTTGCTATATTCAGAAGAGGATGCTGTTCGCTTTATCATATGCAGACCAACTGATATACCTACCTATGTAGAATACGGGGCTGCCGATTTAGGCTTATCTGGGAAAGACACCATTGTTGAACAACATAAGGATGTTTATGAGCTACTAGATTTAAAATATGGCGGGTGCCGGTTTGTGGTGGCGGTTCCGGAGGATAAGCCAAAGGAGCTTGCCTATTGGAATCAAACCAGGGTAGCCACAAAGTTTCCCCGCATTGCTGAAGAATTCTTCCTCCAGCAGGGTATGCAGATGGAAATCATTAAGCTGCACGGTAACATTGAGTTAGCTCCCATTGTAGGACTTGCGGAAATGATTGTGGACCTGGTTTCCACCGGCAGAACCCTCAGGGAGAACAAGCTGGTTCCGGTGGCAGATGTACTTAGCTCCACCACCAGGCTAATTGCTAACCGTGTTAGCCACAGGCTGAAAAGCGGAAGAATTAACCCTCTGGTGGAAAGGATTCGCCAGGTTGTTGAAGAGGGAGGTTTAAAGTAAGTGATTCGTATTATTCAGTCTTCAGATAAAGTATCTTTACAATCATTGCTAAACAGTCGTGTATCTAATCAAGCAGAGATAGCCGGGAGAGTAGCGGCTATTATGGATGAGGTAAGACAGAGTGGCGATAATGCACTATGTGGTTTCACCAGGCGTTTTGACAAGGCTGATCTTACCCCTGAACAGCTTCGGGTTAGTGAGGAAGAAATAAAGTGGGCCTACAGCCAGGTGGATCAGGAGGTATTAGCCTCCCTCAGGGTGGCTCGTAAACGCATAGAGGATTTTCACCAAAAACAGCTAGCCAAGTCCTGGTTTCACCCAGAGGTTGACGGTACCATCCTGGGTCAACTGATTTTGCCCTTGGATAGGGTGGGTATTTATGTGCCGGGTGGTACAGCGTCATATCCTTCATCTGTTCTTATGAATGCAATTCCCGCTAAGGTTGCAGGTGTAGCACAAATTGTCATGGTTACGCCACCGGGGGAGGATGGAAGAATAAACCCCTATTCTCTGGTGGCCGCTGCTGAGGCAGGGGTTACTGAGATATATAAGATTGGGGGAGCACAAGCAATTGCTGCCCTGGCCTTTGGTACCGAAACCATCCGTCCGGTAGACAAAATTACCGGACCGGGTAATATATATGTTACTTTAGCTAAACGTATGGTTTATGGTCAGGTTGGCATTGATATGCTGGCAGGTCCCAGCGAAGTCCTGGTAGTGGCCGATAGTTCGGCAAATCCAATTTATGCGGCTGCAGATATGCTCTCCCAGGCGGAGCATGATTCCATGGCTTCAGCTATTCTGCTGACCCATGACCCTGTATTAGCTGAGGCAGTGGCTATGGAGATTGAACGTCAAGTTTCAAAACTTCCCAGGGAGAAGATGGCCAGGGAGGCCCTAGCCAATTATAGCGCAATTATCATTACAGGTGATGTGGGAGAGTCATTGGATTTAGCCAATACCTTTGCCCCAGAGCATTTGGAGATTATGGTGGATGAACCCTTTAATTTGTTAGGCCGCATAAAGAATGCCGGAGCAATATTCCTGGGTCATCATTCCCCGGAACCGGTGGGGGACTATCTGGCGGGACCAAACCATGTCTTGCCAACTAATGGAACGGCCAGATTCTATTCTCCCCTTAACGTGGATACTTTCATGAAAAAATCCAGTGTTATTTCCTTTTCCCAGCAAAACCTGCAGGCCCTTGGACAGGATATTATTAGACTGGCAGAGGTTGAGGGGCTTAAAGCCCATGCCAATGCTGTCCGAGTTAGGTTAGGTTTAGAGTAGGGTTGATAAGGTTTATTTCTATAGACAAAGGATGTGACCAGTGTGCGAGAGTCCTTTAGCATAGCAGGCCTGGTGAGACCAGAATTAGAAAAGTTAATGCCCTATGAGGCTAAACTGTACCCGGAGGCCATTAAATTAGATGCCAATGAAAATCCCTACCCCTTTCCAGAGTCCCTTTCCAGCAAAATAGGGGAACTGGCAGCCGGTGATGTACTAAGTCGTTATCCTGATGGGGCTGCTCTGGAGTTGCGTAGGGATATAGCCGAGTATGTAGGGACAGAGCCGGAACAGGTCATGGTTGGCAACGGCTCTGATGAGCTAATCCTTAATATTCTCCTTACTTTCGGAACAGGGGGCCGGGTGCTAATCACCAACCCTACCTTTTCTATGTATAAAATACATAGCCAGATTGCAGGGGCAAGGCCTATCCCAGTGCCTAGGAGAGGAGATTTTTCAATTGATGTTCCGGCTCTGGTATGCTATGCCCGACAGCCCGAAGCAAAGGTGGTTTTTTTGTGCACTCCCAACAACCCTACCGGCAATTCTACCACCCTTGAAGAGATTGAGGGGGTTTTGCAGCAGGTTAGCTGTCTAGTGGTGGTTGACCAGGCTTATTTGGAGTTTGGTGGAGAAGACGCCCTGCCACTTTTGAAAAGATATCCTAATTTAATTATCCTTAGGACCTTTTCTAAGGCCTTCGCCCTGGCCGGATTAAGGGTAGGTTATATGCTGGCTAATACTGATGTATTACGTCAAATTGAGAAGGTAAGACAGCCTTTTAATTTAAATGCCTTTTCCCAAGCTGCAGCCAGAACAGTATTGGCTAATCGTGATGTATTTAAGGAGCAAATACAAACAGTTTTAGAGCAGCGGGAAGTGGTACAGCGGGGCTTGAAGTCGATAAAGGGTGTTGATTCTTACCCCTCGGCTACAAACTATATCCTCTTTAGAACGAATCATGACAGTAAAGTAATCTTTCAAGGGCTGCTGGAAAGGGGAGTTCTCATACGAAGCCTTGGAGGGCCGGAACTGCCAGGTTTTTTGAGGGTAAGTATCGGTACTCCTGAACAGAACACTAAGTTCCTTCAGGCTTTAGACCAAGTCATGCAGCAAGTTGGGAGGGATTAAGGTGGAACAGGTCAGGCAGGCCAGTATTGAGCGGGTGACCTCGGAAACTAAAATTAAGCTTGATTTAATCCTTGATGGTACAGGTCAATATCAAATTGAAACTGGTGTTGGATTTTTGGATCATATGCTATGTCTTATGGCCAAACATGGAGCGCTGGATTTGACAATTAAGGCCACAGGAGATACCTATATTGATGACCATCATACCGTGGAGGATGTGGGTATTAGTCTAGGTCTAGCTATCAAAGAGGCCCTTGGCAGCAAACAGGGAATTTGCCGCTATGGAAACGCCATGGTCCCAATGGATGAAGCTTTAATATTAGCAGCACTGGACATCAGCGGAAGGGGTCATCTAGAAATTGATTTATCACTTCCGACATCAAAGGTTGGAACCTTTGACACAGAACTGATTGAGGAGTTTTTCAAGGCTCTGGCAGTAAATGCAGGGATAACACTACATATTCGCATGTTTAGCGGAAGAAATACCCACCACATCATCGAAGGGGCATTTAAGGCCCTGGGCCGGGCCCTTCGACAGGGGATAAAAGAGGATGGACGTTTAACCGGTATTCCTTCTACCAAGGGGGTATTATAATGATTGCTATCATTGATTACGGTATGGGAAATCTGCGCAGCGTGCAAAAGGGTTTTGCCAGGGTGGGTGTCCAGTCCGAAATAGTCCAGGACCCTGCTGCAGTTGATGCAGCACCGGCGATAGTTTTACCAGGCGTGGGTGCCTTTGCCGATGCTATGGATAATTTGCATAGCTCAGGTATGGCTAAGGCCATAAGACGTGTGGTGGAACAGGGGAGACCCCTGCTGGGTATTTGTCTTGGCCAGCAGCTTTTGTTTGAGTCAAGTGAAGAATTTGGCCAAACAAAGGGATTAGGCATTTTTCCCGGTACGGTAAAACGATTTCCTGCTGGTTCCTTAAAGGTTCCTCATATGGGCTGGAATCAAGTGGAGATAAAAAAAGGAACACCACTTCTAGAGGGAATTCCTGAAGGATCAGCTTTTTACTTTGTCCATTCCTATTATGTGGAGCCTTCGGACTCCAATATAGTAGTAACCTATACTGACTATGGTTTAAAGTTCCCTTCGATAGTAGGTAGAGATAAGGTATATGGAATACAGTTTCACCCGGAAAAGAGCAGCACCCTCGGTCTGCGTATACTAGAAAACTTTGGAAAGCTGGTGACGGCATGATTATCTTCCCGGCCATAGATTTAAAGGAAGGCCAATGTGTTAGACTGATTGAAGGTCGCATGGACAGCGCCACTGTATATTCCCACGATCCAGGAAGTACAGCCCGGGCCTGGGAAGAGCAGGGTGCGGAGTTTATTCACGTTGTGGATTTAGACGGGGCCTTTGCCGGTCAGCCAAGGAACCGGGAGTCAATAATTCAGATAGTCCAAGCAGTAAGGGTGCCTGTTCAGGTTGGCGGGGGCGTTAGGGATCTGGAAACGGTTGCGGATTTACTAGCCATTGGAGTTAATCGGGTTATCCTTGGCAGTGCGGCTATATTAAATCCAGATATGGTGGCTGAGGCCTGTCAAAGGTATGGAGATAGGGTACTGGTGGGTATTGATGCCAGGGACGGTATGGTGGCTATCCAAGGCTGGGGAGAAACAGTGCAAAGGACAGCCCAGGACCTGGCCCTGGAGGTCAAAAGTATGGGTATCACCAGGATAGTATTTACCGATATACGGAGAGACGGTAAACTCTCTGGCCCAAATTTAGCAGCCACCGGTGAGTTGGCCAGGGCCAGCGGTCTTAAGGTTATTGCTTCAGGTGGAGTGTCATCCTTGGAGGATATACAAGCAGTTAAAGACCTGGAATCCGATGGTGTTGAGGGGGCCATTATGGGCAAAGCATTATATGCGGGTGCAGTTAAGCTGCCCGATGCCCTGGTCATTGCCCGCGGGGAGGGTTAATATGTTAATGAAAAGAATAATCCCCTGCCTGGATGTTACAGGGGGTAGGGTTGTTAAGGGGACGAATTTTGTTAACCTGAGGGACGCCGGTGATCCGGTTGAATTGGCAGCTATCTATGACCGGGAAGGTGCCGATGAAGTCATCTTTCTGGATATAACAGCTTCCTCCGATGGGCGTGCAACCATGCTGGATGTGGTGCGACGTACAGCCGAAGAGGTTTTTATACCCTTTACCGTGGGCGGGGGCATCCGAACGGTGGATGATATGAGATTGATGCTCAAAGCAGGAGCAGACAAGATTGGTATTAATACTGCTGCCATCAAAAATCCCGAGGTCATTTCCGAAGGTGCCATTAAGTTTGGCAGCCAGTGTATAGTGGTCGCCATTGATGCCCGTCAGGTAGCGCCTGAAAAATGGGAAGTGTATATTCACGGAGGACGGACCCCAACCGGACTTGATGCAGTGGAGTGGGCGATTAAGGCTGAGGAGTTGGGTGCCGGAGAAATCCTTTTGACCAGTATGGACAGGGATGGGACTAAGGAGGGATTTGACTTGGCTCTCACCAGTACCATTGCCCGGTCAGTAAAAATTCCTGTCATTGCCTCCGGTGGTGTGGGAAATCTGGAACATATGGCCGAAGGACTTACCCTTGGTATGGCAGATGCCGCCTTAGCCGCTTCCATTTTTCATTTCGGGGAGTATACCGTAAGGCAGACCAAGGAGTATTTAAAGGACCGGGGAGTACCTGTAAGGATTTAGGATATGGGAAGGTTCTTGTGCCACGATTATGCTACACTTACAAAGTCGGGGGTTGCTTATGCAATTTGATATAGAAAGTCTAAAATATAACCAAGCTGGATTGATACCGGCCATTGTTCAGGAGTATCAGACAGGTCAAGTATTAATGATGGCCTGGATGAACCGTGAGGCTGTGGAAAAGACCATGACCAGTGGGGAAACCTGGTTCTTTAGCCGCAGTCGTAATAAAATGTGGAAGAAGGGTGAGACCTCGGGTCATATCCAAAGGGTTAAGTCCCTTTATTATGATTGTGATGGAGATACCTTACTTATCCAGGTGGAACAAGTGGGAGGAGCAGCCTGCCATGAAGGGTATGTATCCTGTTTTCACTACAAAGTAAAAACCGATGGCTCAGTGGTTACCGAGGGGGAGCAGAAGTTTGAACCGGCGGAAGTTTACGGTATGCGGTCGGAAGCAAATGAAGCTGCCGGGCCGGAGATAATAAGCCATTTATATGAAGTAATTATGAGCAGAAGGGCAGAGCGACCAGAGGGCTCTTATACCACCTACCTATTTGACAAGGGTATCGATAAGATTCTCAAAAAGGTTGGGGAAGAATGTGCTGAGGTTATTATCGGGGCTAAAAATAACAAAGAAGAGCTGACCTATGAGGCAGCGGATTTGATCTATCATTTGCTGGTATTACTGGCCAATGAGGGGGTTGAGGCCAAAGAACTGTATCAGGAATTGGCCCGGAGAAGAAAATAGACTTAAACAGGGTGTTGGAAGGTTTAACTCACCCTGTTATTTTTTGTCCTCAGGTAGTTAAAATTAACAGCTAATTTTATGATATAATGAACAGTGTTTTTGCTTGTCATTTTTTCTTATCGGAGGAATTTATGGATAGTTTGGCGAACCTCAACCCCTCCCAGGCGGAGGCGGTGCGACATACTGAAGGACCTTTATTGGTGCTGGCCGGCGCTGGCTCTGGCAAGACCAGGGTACTAACCTCGCGAATTGCCCAGTTGCTTAAACAAGGGGTCCCCCCCTATAATATATTGGCCATTACCTTCACCAATAAGGCAGCGGCTGAAATGAAAAACAGAGTAGAGAGATTGGTTCCAGATCAAGCAAGGGATCTATGGGTTAGTACTTTCCATAGTACCTGCCTGCGCATCCTAAGGAGAGAAATACAAACCTTGGGCTACGGCTCCAATTTTTCCATTTATGATGATGCCGATCAGCAAACCCTTGTTAAAGAGTGCCTACGGGAACTGGAAATTGATGAAAAAAGATTTCAGCCTAGAGGTATGCTGTCGTCTATTTCAGGTGCAAAAAATAAATTACTTGGACCAGAGGATTATGAGCGGCAGGCCTATGACTACTTTGAACAGGTGGCAGCCAAGGTTTATCGTCTGTATCAGGCAAAGCTCTTTAAGAATAATGCCCTAGATTTTGACGATCTGCTCATGTTGACCGTAAAGTTATTTAAAGAAAATCCCCAGGTACTTGGTTACTATCAGACCAAGTTTAGATATATCCTGGTGGATGAATACCAAGACACTAACCACACCCAGTATGTTTTGGTTAATATGCTGGCGGAAAGACACAGGAACCTTTGCGTGGTGGGAGACCCTAACCAGTCCATCTACAGGTGGAGGGGTGCTAATATAGAAAATATCCTTAGCTTTGAGGGAGACTACCCCGAAGCCAAGGTGGTTAAATTAGAGCAAAATTATCGTTCAACCGGAAATATTCTGCAGGCAGCCAATACATTGATTAAGAACAACCTGGAGGCTAAGGATTTAAGCCTTTGGACCTCCCAGGGCCCTGGGCAGTTAATTAATGTTTACCGGGCAGAAAGTGAAAGATTTGAGGCCCATTATATAGCTGATAGAATTAAGGAAATTAAATTATCTGGTGATAAGAATTATCGGGACATAGCCATCCTCTACAGGACTCACGCTCAGTCAAGGGTTTTTGAAGAAGTTTTCCTGAGATTGGGTATTCCCTATAATATTTATGGTGGGCTAAAATTCTATGAGCGTAAGGAAATTAAGGATTTACTAGCCTACCTTCGGGTTATCGTCAATCCCTCAGACGGTCAAAGCCTCAGTAGAATTATTAATGTCCCCAAGAGAGGAATCGGAGCATCCTCCATAGAGAAAATTGCAAGCTTTGCAGAGGTGAATGAATACACACTTTTAAA
Organism: Desulforamulus aquiferis; assembly: GCF_030577015.1. Classification (NCBI taxonomy): domain Bacteria; kingdom Bacillati; phylum Bacillota; class Clostridia; order Eubacteriales; family Peptococcaceae; genus Desulforamulus; species Desulforamulus aquiferis. Next base: position 130,062 of record NZ_JARPTC010000021.1, read on the forward strand.
TACATTATCCCTGGCTGAACAAATACCAGGTTTACCCACCAAAGCAAGAAAACAGTGTGCTCAACTTGCAGAATTGCTAAAAACCCTGGGGCAACAGTCTCAGTTCCTTTCCACCACTGAAATAACTGAGGAAGTTCTGGGTAGGACAGGTTATAAAGCTGAGTTGGAGGCGGAGAATACCGTGGAGTCCCGCACTAGGCTCGAAAACTTACAGGAGTTTATTACTGTAACAAAGGATTATGATAAACAGCATGGTGAAGAAGGTGGACTGGAAGACTTCCTTTCCAGCATATCCTTAGTTACAGATATGGACAGGTATGACCCTGAAGCGGATGCTGTAATCCTAATGTCACTGCATAGTGCCAAAGGCTTGGAATACCCGGTGGTATTTTTAACAGGCATGGAAGAGGGAGTATTTCCCCACAGTCGGGCCCTTTATGAAGCTGCGGAATTGGAAGAAGAAAGACGGCTGGCCTATGTGGGTATCACTAGGGCTGAGGAGCAGCTTTATCTTACCCATTGCTGGGAAAGAACCCTTTTCGGTCGTACCAATATGAATCCAAAGTCGAGGTTCCTTGAAGAAATACCCATTGAGCTTACCGTGGGTCAGTCTGTTAATAAGAAAGGGCTAACAACAGCAGCATCTGGTCCAATGGCCTCCGGAGAGGTTAAGGCACCCAAACCTGTTAACACAAATTACTTATTGGGAGATCGAGTTCGTCACAGCAAGTGGGGAGAAGGTGTCATTGTGAAGGTTAAAGGGGAAGGCCCCGGGGCTGAGTTATCCGTAGCATTTCCCTCCCAGGGCATAAAAACACTAATAGCACAGTATGCTCCCTTGGAAAAGGTGACCTAAAAGAACCTGCCCTAAGAGTTAACGCTCCTGGGCATTTTCTGATCATGCAGGAAAAGATAACCAATTAACTTTACATTTAATGTAAATAATGATACATTAAAATTTATGAAAGCTAGAGATTATAGTGACCCAAGGGGTTACTTGTGAAGGGAGCGGAGTTTGGTGATATTGTAGCAGAGTTGGATACCATATCACTAAACAAAATTATGGACCGCTTAATGGCCGTGGTGGTACTTACCGCCATCATACATCTAATAAATACACTAATCTATGCAGTTAGACCCGCTGGGGTAACAACCCAGAGGCTGGCAACTGCCTATTCCCTGTTCAATGTGATCTTTTTAGTGGCCCAGACAGCTAATATGCTGCAGGCACCACTTCTATCCTCAATTATCGAGCATGCCATCGCCAGAGGACAAGAGGCAGCCAACTCGGCCACAGGTATTATTCATACCGCAGTATACCAACAAGAACTAGTCGTCTTGGACTATCAGATTAGGACGGTCATATTGGGGGCAACTCTGGGCACCCTTATAGGGGCAATTTTTATACCTACCTTTATAACCTTTTTTACCAAAGGGATATATATCTTTGACCAGGTCAAATCAGTACCTAAAATGATTGGTATGGTGCTATTTTCACCACTAAAGGTTGCCAAGATGGCAAGGGATGGAATCAAGGTTCCCAAGGGGAAGTTTATTAAAGAGGCTGTTAGAGAAAAACTCTCTATTCCGAGAAAGTTTTTAGTCTTAAATATAATAGTGACAGGAATATATACCACGTCGGTACTTTCTTCTCTGTATGCCGGAGCACTTTTTCCTGAGTTTAGGGCTACGGCTACCTTACTTTCAGGTATTATCAATGGAATGGCCACTATTTTATTTGCAACGGTGGTGGACCCCACCGCAGCTGGTATTACCGACCAGGCCATGAGGGGTGAGAGACCGGAAAGGGATGTTAAGCAAATGTCCCTCTACCTGGCCCTAACCCGTTTGCTCGGAACCTTACTTGCTCAGCTTTTCTTTGTACCTGCAGCCTACGTGATAAAATATGTTGCAGAAATCATCGCCCGGGGTGGGCTTTAGGATTAAGGAGGAAGAACCATAATGGTCACTATTACCCCGGATATTAAAGATAAGATAGAGGAACTTCGCCGGGAAATAAATTATCATAACCAGTTGTACTATGTGCTGGATAACCCGGCAATCACTGATGAACAATATGACAGGCTGCTGAAAGAGCTTTTAGAAATTGAAGTCGCCTATCCAGAGCTTATAACAGCCGATTCCCCTACCCGAAGGGTTGGTGGGGAAATTCAGAAGGGATTTAAAGCAGTGCCCCATAGACTGCCGATGCTGAGCCTTGGCAATGCCTTTGGTGAAGGGGATTTGCGCGATTTCGACCGCCGGGTGAGGAATAATCTACCGGGGGAAGAGATTGAATATGTGGTTGAATTGAAAATAGATGGATTAGCTATTTCGCTCTGGTATGAAAACGGGCTATTTGTTCGGGGAACTACCAGGGGCGATGGTGAATTTGGCGAAGATATTACCACTAACCTTCGAACGGTAAAGGCCATCCCCTTGCGAATAGCCAGAGAAATCCCCTTTCTGGAGGTTAGGGGTGAGGCATATATGTCTAAAGAAGCCTTCGTTAAGCTAAACCAGGTCAGAGAAGAAACTGGGGAACAGCTTTTTGCTAATCCCAGGAATGCCGCAGCCGGCAGCCTGCGCCAGTTGGACCCCAAAGTTACCGCCTCCCGGAATCTTAGTGTTTATATGTATGGCCTTGGGTATATGGAAGGTTTGTCGGTGACGGGTCATGCCCAGGGTTTAGCCCTGCTAAAGGAGCTGGGTCTGCGTGTAAACCAGCAGCACAAGGTATGTAAGGACATAGATGAAGTGATTGAGTATTGCCAGCGCTGGCAGGGCCAGCGCTTTGAGCTTCCCTACGCCATTGACGGGCTGGTGATAAAGGTTAATTCTTTGGATCAGCAGCAGCGCCTGGGTGCAACCATAAAAAGTCCCCGCTGGGCCATAGCCTTCAAATTCCCGGCCGAACAGGCAATCACCACAATAAAGGACATTATCATCAGGGTAGGACGCACCGGTGTCCTTACACCAACTGCCATATTGGAGCCAGTACAATTAGCGGGAACAACAGTCAGCAAAGCAACACTACATAATCAGGATATTATTACCCAAAAGGATATTCGTATTGGTGACAAGGCGCTGGTTCAAAAGGCAGGAGATATAATTCCCGAGGTTGTACAGGTGTTTCCTGAACAGCGTGAAGGTAATGAGGTTACCTTTTCCATGCCAGAAATCTGTCCTGAGTGTGCATCACCGGTGGTGAGAGAAGAGGGACAGGTTGCCCACCGCTGCACCAATGAGTACTGTCCGGCAATTTCAAGGGAGGGTATCATTCATTTTGTTTCCCGTAATGCCATGGACATCGTCGGTCTGGGAGAAAGTATCGTAACCCAATTAATTAGAGCCGAACTGGTTAAAGACCCGTCAGACCTCTATCATCTAAAGTATGAAGATTTAATTAGGCTTGAGAGAATGGGGGCCAGATCCTCCCAGAATTTGCTGGATGCCATAGAGTCCAGTAAAGGAAATTCCCTGGCACAGCTATTATTTGGGCTAGGTATCAGACATGTGGGGGAAAGGGCAGCTAAAATTTTGGCTCAGCAATTTGGATCAATGCAGAGGTTGATGGATGCAGAGCAGGAAGACTTAACTATCATCCCTGAAATTGGACCCAAAATAGCTGAGAGTGTGGTGGATTATTTTTCTCGGCAGGAGAATAGAAAGTTAGTAGAGAGATTAGCTGACTCTGGCTTAAATATGGAGGAGCAGACTCAATTATCACAAACTGCAGCTATGACTCTTGCGGGAAAAACCTTTGTAGTTACTGGAACATTGGAGGGCTTTAGCCGACAGGAGGCCCAGCGGGCCATTGAGGAATTAGGCGGTAAGGTATCAGGAAGCGTCAGTAAAAACACCGATTATGTCTTAGTGGGAGAAAACCCGGGTTCAAAGCGCGACAAAGCTGTAAAGCTAGGAATCAGAATTTTAAATGAACAGGAATTTACAGAGATGATAAGTATCGAAGAATAGTAAGTAGGAGCTACTACTTTTGTATGATTGGTATTAATTTTCCCAAGGTCTGGTAGGAAATGTAAAATCATCCTCTGGTTGATTGTAATACAATTGAAATTGCTCTAGAGTAGTATTATCTTAGATAAAGAATAATACTACTCTTTTTTGTGTTAACTTGGTCAATGGAGGGGTGATGTGTGTTAATAGATGATAGTGGAAACAAAGAAAGCATTTATACGGTCATCCACCAAGGTAAAGGACTATTTTGCAAACCAAATGATCTAGTTGTAGCGGATGATAATACTTCACTCAATAAACAATACCACCTAAATAAAATATTGGACCATATTACTGCCATGGTAGTAATAATGGACAAGCATTGTCGAATTATCAAAATAAATAAATTATGTAGTCAACTAACCGGATATTCCTTAGAAGAAGTTAAAGATAAGTTTTTTTGGCAAGTGTTTATTTCACAACATAGTAGTGAAAATATCAAAAACATTTGTGTTTGTGATATAGAGCAAATCAATAATCAAACATTTTATTTCTACCTTACAAACAATACTGGAAAGCAAATGCTAATTATGTGGCGTTTTTCTTATATAGATGACCCATACTATTCTACAGAAATATTAATTGCCACAGGTATAGACATAACAGAAAGCAATCAAAGACAGGAAAGACTTCTTTTTCTAAGTATGCATGATCCAGTAACTAGTTTACACAACCGGGCTTATTTTGAAGAGGAAATGCGTCGACTTGAAAACAGTCGTCATTACCCAGTTGGAATGATTATTGGGGATATAGATGGTCTAAAGCTAATTAACGACACAATGGGTCATGACTATGGAGATGTGGCATTAATTGCAATGGCAGGAATATTGAAAAATTGTTTTAGAAAAGAGGATGTTGTAGCGAGGATTGGTGGGGATGAGTATGCCATCCTTTTCCCTAGAACATCTGAAAAACTTTTGGAAGAGGCCTGTAAAAGAATTCAGGAATCAATAAATCTCTATAACTCACGAAATCAAGGCTGGCCATTGAGCATTTCCCTTGGTTATGCTCTCAAGGAAAGTAATCAAAAAAGCATGAAGGAGCTATATAAAGAAGCAGATAAGAGCATGTACAAACAGAAACATAAAGGAGTAAGTAAAAATAGGCGTGCTTTGATCGACAACTTAAGAAAATACTTACTGATTAGAAATGGGGTAACAGGACAAGAGGTAATACGACTAGAAAGTTTAATAAAAGAGGCCTCAGAGTTTTTAAAACTGCCAATTGAAAGCAGGCAGCATTTAAATTTGCTTTCAAAATATCATGATATTGGTATGGTGGGAATAGCTGAAATAACGATAAGAAAGCCCGGAATTCTGTCCCATGAGGAATATATCCAAGTCCAAAGGCATTGTGAAATAGGGTTTCATATAGCCTGGGCCGTTCCGGATTTAGCACCAATTGCTGAGTTGATTTTAAAACACCACGAACAATGGAACGGACAGGGGTACCCGCTGGGTTTGCAGGGAGTAGAAATTCCTTTAGAATGCAGGATATTTTCCATTGTTAATGCATTCATTTCTATGACCAGCGAGCGCTCTCATAGGAAAGTACTATCCCATGAAGAAGCAGTAAAGGAAATTCAACATAATGCAGGTGTGAAATTTGATCCAGTATTGGTTAGTTCTGTTGTGCAAATATTAAAATGAATCAATTAGAGGAAAAAATCTAAGAATGGGATAATTTGTAGTAAAAGATAGAAAATATTATAAAATTGATAACATATTCTTACAACCTTTTCAATAGTTTGCATGATATAATTTATATTAATAATATATGTTATTTTAAAAACATTTTATCAAAAACATAAAGTATTATCCTATACCGAAAAGGTATCTTCCATGTGGGAGATGCAATGCCTAAAAATCATACAGAAGTATGATATACCGGCTGCCGAAGGTAGGAACTGTATAGTTCTTTGTCTAGGCAGCCGTTATTTTTTTGGGAAATATAGGAGGTTAGATATGGACAAGATTCGACTGTTAATAGTAAGTGAGGATTATCCATTGAGCAGAGGATTAACTGCAATATTCTCAGCTGAAACAATGTTTGACGTTATAGGTTATTTAAAATTTGACGAAGCCATTAGCAAGTGCATTGAATTACAGCCTGATGCTATCCTTGTTGATGTTTGTGATAAAGAGGTTACATATGAATTATCTATAGCACAGGTTAAAAAGGGATGTCCCTGCAGTATGATCTTTGTATTAGTTGATAGTGAACAGACCGATATTTCTCAGACCCTAATTAATACTATAGATGGTATTATACCCAGGGGAATTATGCGTGGGTGTTTGGTAAAAACCCTTGAATTAGCTTGCCAGGCAGGTATATTTTGTTTGCCTGGTTCTTATAAGAGGTCGGTACCTTTTGGAAATGTATTTAATAAAGTGCCTGAGAATGTTATTGGTAAAAGTGATCATAGTGTTGTTTTAGACAATGAAAATCTTACAAAGAGAGAGATGGAAGTGCTGCAACTACTGGCAAACAATTTTTCTAACCGTGAGATAGCAACTAAACTATACATAAGTGAGCCAACTGTTAAGACTCATGTTAGCAGTATTTTAAGAAAGTTAGGTCAAAGCAGCAGAGCACAGGCAATTATCTACTCCTATAAAACAGGCTTGGTGAAAGAATCATTAATAATACCAAAGTCTAATAGTTATAGTTAATTATTCAATTCTTTGACTGATTGTATTAACCTATTAGTTGCTCTAGAGTAGAGTTATTATACTTTAATAATTCTACTTTTTTATTTGTTTTTTTAACTAGTTTTTTGGAGGTACTTATGAGAATGAAAACTGTCATGGTAGCTAGCAATGGTAAAATCTCTAATAATAGTCTTGCTTCAATATTTAGATGCACTGGCAGATTTGAAATTGTTGGGATAGAAGGTAAGCCAGCTACTGAAAATGCCCTTGAATTGCAACCTGATATTTTGGTTTTTGAAATAACAAAAACAGAAGAGGAGTATATAGATGTTTTAGGAAATATTCAGCAAAATTGTCCTTGGACTAAAATTATACTTGTTTTAAGAAACCCGGTAAGCCTTGAAATTTTAAGGAAGTTGTTATTACTGTGTCATGGCTATATCCAAGGGAGAGTTAGGCCAGGTGTATTACGTAAGGCAGCCGATCTAGCCTGCAATTCGGATTATTTTTTTCTAATTGGCAATAGTACTGAGTTTAAATCTAAGATGAAAGAGACTTTTCAATCGGTGGCAGCAGAAATATCTTGTATAAACTAAGACCTCCTGTTTGGAGGTCTTTAATTTTAGAAAACCAATATCACTAATGAGTATTAGCTAAGTATGATGGATTATAAAAATTAATCAAACTTTACATCATACCTCAGAAGGATGGCATTAGAAGAATGATATTGTATGATGTTCTTGTCATTATTAGTAAACAATGGTGATAAATAAAAAAATAAAACTCCTTATAACTGTATATTTTATTTATTGTTCGAGTGGAGGAGGAATAAATGTCTATTGGTCCCCAATTTAACAGAAGAATTTTCATGAAATATTCAAATTTAGATAATAAAAGCATTAACTTTACATCAGGTTTTATTAGTGTTTTAAAAGTAATTCTACATGCAGCTACACTATTGGCTATTGATTTAATAGCTTTCTATCTTATAAGTTGCTTTTCCGTAGTAATTACAACATATATTTTTGCAGATTCATTAATCAATTTTGTTGTTAATACTCACCTTGTGTGTTATCCAATAATAATGGTTATGTGTGTATTTTTCGACGGTTTATATACCAGTAGAATTACTTGGTGGAGGGAGTTTGAGAAATTAATTCGTTCAAGCACTTTAGCATTTGTGATTACACTTGCTATATTATCCTTAACAAAATTGGAAGGAGAAGTGTTTCAAACAATTATATTATCTCAATGGATTTTAACACTTATATTTATACCTATTGCAAGGTATTTCTCTAAAATTACTTTATATAAATATAGCATTTATAATTGTTCCGTTCTAATTATTGGTGCTACGAAGATGGGAAAATTACTTGCTAATGTATTGGAAAAAGAGAGAACTATGGGATATGAAGTTGTTGGTTTTATAGATAACAATATTTCACCTGGACAGTTGGTTTCGCAGCATGAGCATAAGACACTGCGAGTTCTAGGCAACTTTTTAGGTGTAAGTGAAGTGATGAAGGTAACTGGCGTTAAAGATGTTATTATTGCAGTCCATGGATTATCAAGTACTGAAACTGTCAAATTAATAAATCATTTACATAACGTATCTTGTTCAATATTAATGATTCCAGATCTGTTTAGGGCTCCTCTTTCAGGGGTTGAGGTAGACTATTTCTTCAGTGACAAAACTCTAATATTAAGATTTAAAAACAACCTAAATAATCAAGCTAACATACTAATTAAGAAATCAATAGATCTAATCTTAGGAGCTACCGTATTTATAATTGCTTTGCCACTATTAATATTAATATTTGTAGTAATTGGATTGGATTCAAGGGGTAGTCCAATATTTATTCAAAAGAGACTTGGTGTGAATGGCAAAACCTTCAATTGCTACAAATTCAGAACCATGGTTACTAATGCTGAGGAGGTTTTAAAACAAGCCCTAGATAAAAATGAGGATATGAGAAAGGAATGGCAAGTCAACTTTAAACTCAAAAAGGATCCTAGAATCACAAAGATAGGTAGATTTCTTAGAAAAACTAGTTTGGATGAGCTACCGCAAATTATAAATATCATAAAAGGTGAAATGAGTCTTGTAGGTCCCCGGCCAAGGCCATTATACGAACTTGATGGGTTAGAAGAAAATGAATTATTCCAAATCGGCTTATCAGTGAAACCAGGTGTAACTGGCTTGTGGCAGGTTTCTGGCAGGAGTAATCTTGATTTTAATCAACGAATTGACTTGGATGCTTGGTATGTACAAAATTGGTCACCATGGTTGGATTTGTTTTTATTAATTAAGACAATAGGAGTTGTTTTAAATGGTAAAGGAGCTTATTAATTATGAGATAAAAATGGGAGGAGATTAGGTGGACATTTGTACTATTGGTACTGGTTATGTTGGATTGGTAACTGGAACTTGTTTTGCTGAAATGGGCCATAATGTTTGGTGTGTTGATATTGATGAGGAAAAGATTAAGAAGTTATGTAATGGTGTGATACCAATTTATGAGCCAGGACTTGAGGAGATGGTAAAAAGGAATAAAGAAGAAGGTAGGCTTCGTTTCACAACAAGTTTATCTGAAGCAATGGAAAATAGCCTTTTCTTATTTATAGCTGTAGGCACGCCTCCAAAAGAAGATGGTTCGGCTGATTTGACACATGTAATAGGTGTGGCTAGGGAGATTGGTAAAAATATTAATAATTATAAAATAATTATTAATAAATCAACAGTTCCTGTAAAGACTGGGCTAAAAGTTAGACAGGTGATTTATGAAGAACTTTTGTTAAGAGAACGTACGGATATAGAGTTTGATGTAGTTTCTAACCCAGAGTTTCTAAAAGAAGGTGCAGCCATTGAAGATTTTTTACGACCTGATCGCATAGTCATAGGAACAGATAATGTTAGAACCGGTGAATTGATGAAGGAATTATATAGCCCCTTTTTAAGAAATGGGCATCAAGTTTTGATAATGAATATATCTTCAGCAGAATTAACTAAATATGCTGCAAATTCCATGCTTGCCACTAGAATTAGCTTTATAAATGAGATAAGCAGGATATGTGATGCAAGCGGAGCTGATATCGAACAAGTTAGACTTGGTATTGGTTCAGATTCGAGAATAGGAATGCCATTTTTATATGCTGGTATTGGGTATGGAGGCTCCTGCTTCCCTAAAGATGTTCAGGCTTTGATACGTACAGCAAATGAATTGGGGGTTCCAACGGAAATATTAAATTCGGTTGAAATGGTTAATATAGCACAAAAGGGCTTATTGGTTGAAATGGTTGTCAATAAATATGGAAAAGATTTATCCGGCTATACCTTTGCGATTTGGGGACTAGCCTTTAAACCCAATACTGACGACATGAGGGAAGCACCTTCATTAGAGATAATTAACGGATTAGTTGAAAAAGGTGCAAAAATTAATGCACATGATCCTATTGCTATCTCTGTAGCAAGAGAATTACTTGGTGAACATGGCATCACTTACTATGAAAATAATTATAGCGCCCTTGAAGGGGTGGAAGCACTTCTACTATTAACTGAGTGGAACAACTACAGGCGACCGGATTTTCACAGAATGCTAAGGGTAATGAAAACACCAACAATATTTGATGGAAGAAATCAGTATGATCCTAAAAAAATGAAGCAAATGGGTTTTGAATATTATTGCATAGGAAGGAACGGCAATAATGAATAGTTTAAAAAGGATTTTGGTAACTGGTGGAGCAGGTTTTGTAGGATCACACCTGTGCGAAAGACTTATAAATGATGGACATGAAGTAATTTGTTTAGATAATCTGTTTACCGGCTCAAAGGCAAATATAATCCACCTTATGAACAACCCAAAATTTGAGTTTATTAGACATGACATTATCGAGCCTATTCTTCTGGAAGTTGATGAAATATATAATTTTGCCTGCCCTGCATCACCAATTCATTATCAATATGATCCAATAAAAACGACTAAAACCAGTGTACTAGGTACTATTAATATGCTTGAACTGGCCAGGCAAACCAAGGCGAGAATTCTTCAAGCATCCACTAGTGAGGTGTATGGTGATCCCCAGGTTCACCCTCAAATGGAAAGCTATCGTGGATATGTGAACCCAATAGGGCCTAGGGCTTGCTATGACGAGGGGAAAAGATGTGCAGAGACTCTACTCTTTGATTATAATAGGCAATACGGTACGGATATAAGGGTTGTAAGAATTTTCAATACCTACGGTCCGCGCATGCATCCTAACGATGGAAGGGTAGTGAGTAATTTTATTGTACAGGCATTAAAGGGTAAGGATTTGACTGTATATGGTGATGGTCAACAGACCAGGTCATTTTGTTATATCGATGATCTAATTAATGGAATTGTTCTTACCATGAATACTACTGATATTTTTCAGCCAATTAACTTAGGTAATTCCGAAGAATTTACAATTTTAGAATTGGCTAATATAGTTTTGGAATTAACAAATACCGACTCAAAACTTGTCCATTTGAAACTGCCTACTGATGATCCTATGCAAAGAAAGCCAGATATTTCTAAAGCCATGGAGAAACTCGGATGGAGACCGGCAATTAAGTTAGTAGATGGTCTAAATATGACAATAGAATATTTTAACCATCTGGTTGCTAATCTTGAAAAAAATCATATAACTAGCTATTAATTTAGGGTTTGTAAGAGGAGAAGCTGATGGAAAAAGATATCGATGTTTATATTATCATTAATGTCTTAAAAAGGAGATTTTTATTAATTATAGCTGTTGTAACATCATTTGTAGTAATCACCGGTTTATATAGCAGCTATATCTTATCACCAGTTTATGAGACAAAGTCTGTTATTTTGGTAACTTCTTTTACTCAAAACTTAGAGAGTAATAATCAAAAGGCAGATTTTAATTTTATTTTACAAGCCGTTCCACAGTTTCCGGTATTAACTATGAATAGTTATATATTACAGGCAAAGAGTGAAGTTCTTATGGAAAGGACAATTAAGAAGCTTAAGCTTGAGGAAAAGGGCTATACGTCCCAGATTATAAGAAGCCAAATCAGGGTAACCAATCCAAAAGAATCGAATTTACTTGAAATCACGGTAAGGAATAATAGTCCGGCTCTAGCTGCAGATATTGCAAATGCCTTTTGTCAGGAATTCATGATATTGATGGGTGAAAAGAGATTGCAGTTTGTTAACTCAGCTATTTTATCAATGGTTGGAGAAGTTGATAGACTAAACGAACAATTATTATTAGCTACTACCGATTACGATAAAAACCTACTAATGCAAATGGTTTCATCTTTGGAAAACAAAATTATACAAACAAAGATTGCCAGATCTATTAATATTGGGCACACTCAGTTCTTGGTGTTTTCTGAAGCAACAAGTCCTGAGCGGCCGGTAGGACCTAATTTATTTAAAAATATGTTAATCGCATTTGCCTTAGGATTAATGCTTTCTTTATTGCTAGTCAGTATTTTAGAGGTATTGAATCTTTCAAAAAGTGCTAAAGAAAGTGATAGTAATCAAGCCATGATAAGTAAATCAATGTAGAAAGAATAGATGGTTTTTGGTACAAAAAGATTCGGAGTGATTGAGTTTGAAGATAGTTTTTATAAACACTCTTTATCATCCTAATATAATGGGTGGTGCAGAACGTTCAGTGCAATACCTTGCTGAGGCCTTAGTAAAAGAAGGACATAAAGCAGTGGTAATATCAGCTTCTGAGAAAAACGTTTGTGAAGCCCAGGATGTAAATGGAGTAAAAGTACACTATCTTAGTTTGAAAAATATCTATTGGCCCTTTAAAAAAAGAAGTAATCCTATGTTTTTAAAACCCCTTTGGCATTTAATTGATATATATAATCCTTGGATGGTTAGATATATTAAAGAAATTATTAAAGCCGAAAAGCCAGATATTGTTCATACGAATAACCTGATGTGTTTTTCCCCGTTAGTATGGTCTGAGATAAAAAAGTTATCAATACCAATAGTTCACACCATTAGGGATTATTATTTATTATGTCCAAAATGTACGATGTTTGACAAATACAGTAATTGTGAAAAACAGTGTTTGATTTGTAAAGGATATTCTTTTCCAAAGATATATTTTACGAAGTTTGTAGATGCGGTAGTAGGTGTTAGTAATTATATTTTGGAAAAACATTTATCTCTAGGTGCTTTTAAGGGTGCAAAGCATTCAACTATATACAATGCATATGAAAATAAAAGGTACTATAAAAAGAGCAAAAGTGATCAAGGACTTAGATTAGGGTTCATAGGAAGGATAACACCTAACAAAGGAATTGAAGTTATATTAAAGGCTATTGATAAGTTGCCATTACACAAAAAAAATATAACTTTAAAAATAGCTGGCAGCGGTGATAAACAATATATAAAAGCATTGTCAAAAAAATATTCAATGAACAATATAAGTTTTCTAGGATTTATTCCTGTGGAAGAATTTTATCCAGAGATAGACGTTCTAATTATTCCTTCCCTATGGAATGAACCGTTGGGACGAATCACCTTTGAGGCGTATTCATATGGTGTACCGGTTATTGCCTCATGTCGTGGAGGCATACCGGAATTGGTTGAAAATGAAAGTACTGGGTTTCTATTTGATCCAGAGAAACCAGAAAATTTATTGAAAATAATAAATGATATAGCAACTAGGCCAGAACTTATTGAGCAAATGGAAGATGCCTGTTTGAAAAAAGCAATGGAGTTTTTACCTGGAAAGATTGCCAAGAGCTATTTAAAAATCTATCTTTCCTTAGTTAAAAGATAAGTTATGGTGATGTCAATTCAATTGATAATGGTGATTAAAATGATTAATAAATTAATATGTTGTATGTTGATAATATATTTTTGGAGTTTTGTTATAGAGGCGCCGATTAGATATTGTCTACAACTAATTAATATGGTGGAATTAATTTACATAAGAGATTTATTTGTGTTGTTTATATTAACCAGATTTATTATAAAAGTCCGCATAGATAAATTATATATAAAAGCAATATATATATTTATACTATTTTCTATAATTGGTTTTATTTATACGGACAACATATTTCAGGTACTATTTGGACTAAAGGTATTGACACCAATATTGTTAGGGGTAGCAATTTATGGTTTTATATGTCAGATAGGTTTTAATAATATTAAGAGTTACATAATACCATTATTCTATGTATCTTGCATTGGAATTATTATTAACTACTTTGTTATTTATCCCTGGGAAGGTGTATCTTATGCAATGGGAGATATAGATATAGAAATGTCAAGATATTGGACTGCTGAGGGAATAAGAAGGCTAGCTGGTTTTTCTAGGGCATCATATATGGCTGCAAGTCAAGTGTTGTTACTATCAGTTTATTTAATGGTGTTTCTAAAAAATTATTATTATAAGTTGTTTATTTGGTTAATAGCAGGTGTAGTAATTATCTTGACAACTACTAAAGGACTTATGCTAACTTACGCTTTATTATCAATAATATTTATATTTAAAAAAATTACCATTAAAATTTACAACATATATGTTTCTTTAGCTGTATTTTTAATAGTTGTTATGTTACCTGTTGGATCTACAATTTTCTCTATAGAATCAAATCAATTAATGCCCCAAGTATTTAACTCCTTTCTTCAAAGAATAAGTTATATATGGCCATTAACAATGGAAATGATTAATAATCAGGGCAGCATATCTTTTGGGAGAGGAGTTGGAGGGATTGGCATAGCACAAAAGTATTTTGAACCTCTTAGATATTCTCCAGGAGATAATATTTTTATCTATCTTTATAGCCTATTCGGAATTACAGCAATTTTTTATTTAGCGTTTCTACTATGTAGAAGCAGGTTACTAAAACCGAAGCTCCACAAGGTTGATGAATATATATATGTCTTATTAATATCAATATTGACATTTGGAATAACAGCAAATGTATTAGAAAATACATACTTTGCCTTTGGTAGTGGTATTTTGATAGCTCATATTCATTCCCTTAATCCGAAGTTTGATTACAAAATAGTCCTTCAAAATATTTTATATGCTAAGAGTTAATATCTTCTTTTAAATAAAAAATAAGTGAGACTGGGGATTGTAAATGAAAATTGCTATAAACGGTACTTTTCTAATGAAAAAAATAACGGGTGTTCAGCGTTATGCATATGAGATGATTAAAGGATTTAGAAAAATTGAGGGACTTGAAATAATCATATTTGCCCCAAAAGAATGCCTATTAAGTGAAATCTCGGGATTTAAAATTATTAAGGATAAAAATAAATTTTCTTATTTAAACCAATGGTGGTTATGGGAGCAGTGTAATTTACCTAAATTATGCAAGGAACATAAAGATTACTTACTTTGGAGTCCGGCTAATACAGGACCCCTATTGGTAGAAAATCAGGTTGTTACTCTTCATGATGCTGCAGTGTTTGAGGGTCCTGAGTGGTTTTCTAAAACTAGTGGTACCTATTATAGATGGTTATTACCAAAACTTACTCGTCGAGTTAAACATATTTTTACTGTAAGTAACTTCTCCAAAAATGAAATAATTAAGTATGGTTTAGGGAAACCGTCAAATATATCAGTTGTATACCCTGGTGTAAGTGATATTTTTTTAAATCATAACACAAATAAAATTACTGAAGGGTATCAAGATACAAAGTACATAATGAACTTGGGGTCTAGAGATCCAAGAAAAAATGTAAAAAATTTAATATGTGCGTGGGAAGCAATAGATGATCAAAAGAAAGGTAATACAAAACTGTATATTGTAGGTGGTAATAATAAAGGTTTTAGTAAAGAAAACATACATCTGAAAGACAGAGATATTAAAATGTTAGATTATATAGAAAATGATAATGAAATTATTAATCTTTATAGATGTGCAAAATTATTTGTTTTTCCCTCAAAATATGAAGGATTTGGGTCTCCACCCCTTGAGGCAATGGCATGCGGTACTCCAGTTTTAGCAGCAAACTCAGGCAGCTTACCTGAGGTATGTAAAGACGCTGCCCTTTATTGCCAGGCTGATGATACTAGCGATATAGCTGAAAAATTAGTAAAAATGCTATCTGACGAGACATTGCTAGAGAAGATGAAAAATATTGGATTAGAACATGTAAAGCAATATAGTTACGATAAATCTGCTCTTAGAATGAGAGAAATCTTGAGATATATAGAATAAGAGGAGTCTAAACTATAATTATGAAGAAAATACTATTTTTAACTTCTTGTATGCCTTATCCTGTAAAAAACGGTAGGCATAAAACACTAATGCAATACCTTGAGTTTTTATCCTTAAGACAAGATATTGAAATATACCTGTATTGTTTTGAAAAAGACCCTTCAAAGTTTGAACAGCAAATAGAATATATGTTGAATAGGTACTCTAAGATTAAAGAGATTAAAATTATAGCTTTACCTAATATTATTAATAGTGCAACTAATATAATAAAGTATACATTAATTAAAAAGAAATCAATACAAGAATGTTTCTATTTTAACATCTCAATAAAAAATAAGCTGTGGCAAGATGTTAGTAATATAAGACCTAATATTATATTTTGTGATATGTTGCGTACTGCACAATACTTTGAAGATGCATCTAATAAGTTGGAACAATTAATAATACTGGATATGGATGATCTGTTGTCCTTAAGATATAGACATTTATTAGAACACAATGAAGTAAATGTGTTGGGGGAATTTTCAAATAAAATCCCAAGGATTATTGATGTTATAGCAAATAAATTAATCAGAAATATAATATTGAAATATGAATCAGCATTATTAAAACATAGGGAAAAGACATCAGTCAAAAATTTTGAAAAAGTACTCCTAGTATCGCCCTTTGAGCGTGAAAAACTAAAACAAGTCTCAAAAAAATCAAACATATATAGTATATATCCAGCCCTAGATATAATGCCTGTCATAGATATTGAAGCACTAAAAACTCCCTACTCCCTAGCGTTTATGGGGAAATTAAACATACCTCACAATGAAATGGGATTGTTAAGGTTTTTAGAAAGAATTTTTCCTAGGCTGGTCAGCGAATATCCGGATATTATACTTTATATTATTGGGGATAAAGCAACAGATGCAATAAAAAAGCATCAACAGAAATGGGACCGTAACATAATATTAACTGGTTATTTAGATGACTTTTCAGCTTTATTAAATACTACAAAGGCATTTGTTGCTCCTATATATTTTGGCACAGGTATTAAAACCAAAATAATAGATGCCATGGGATTTGGGTTACCTGTAATTACAACAGCCATAGGGGTTGAAGGATTAAAGGTGACTAATAATAAACACATATTTGTCGCAAATAATGATGATGAGTTTCTAAAATATGTAAGGTTAGTATTTCAAAATGAACAGATATGCCAAGATATATCTAAAAATGCACGGGATTATGTAAATAGTTACCATAATTTTGATTTATGCAAAGGACAATTTTATCAATTATTGGAGATTTAATTATTACCCGTGAAAGGATGGTAAAAGTGATTAAACAAATAGTGCGTGCAAAGGCACCTCTACGACTTGGCTTGGCTGGTGGCGGTACAGATGTATCACCTTATTGTGATGACTTTGGTGGTTATGTTCTTAATGCAACTATTGATATGTACGCTTACTGTACTATTGAAATAACTAATAATAACAAAATTATATTTTTTGCTGCTGACAGAAATGAATATTTGGAATGCGATAGCATTGAATACCTAGAATTAGATGGTAATATGGATTTGCATAAGGGAGTATATAATCGTGTTGTTAAACAATATAATGCAGGTCGGCCATTATCCTTTATGATGACTACATATTCCGATGCACCAGCAGGTTCTGGTCTTGGTTCATCATCCACAATGGTTGTAACCATGATCAAAGCCTTTGACGAATGGCTTCATTTTTCACTGGGAGATTATGATATTTCCCAGTTAGCATATAAAATAGAACGATTAGATGTGGGGTTAAGTGGTGGACGACAGGATCAGTACGCAGCTACCTTTGGAGGGTTTAATTTTATAGAATTTTATGAGGGTGAACGTGTGATTGTCAACCCTTTACGAGTTAAGAACTGGATTATTAACGAGTTGGAGAACTCACTTGTTCTTTTTTATACAGGTACATCACGTGATTCAGCCAAGATAATTGATGAACAAATAAAAAACGTAATGGGAAAGGAGCATAAATCAATTACAGCTATGCATGAGATAAAGGAAGATGCTTTGATAATGAAAGAAGCGCTGTTAAAGGGAGATATCTTAAAATTTGCCGAGTTCCTGGGAAAATCTTGGGAGGCTAAAAAGAAGATGGCCTCGGTTATCACAAACAATAAATTAGATTCCATATATCATACTGCAATACAAGCAGGTGCTTATGCTGGTAAAGTATCAGGTGCGGGTGGTGGAGGGTTTATGATGTTTATGGTTAACCCCGTCCATAGGATGCGGCTATTAAAAGAACTAGGCATGCTAGATGGTTTTATTATGAATTTTCATTTCACCAAAAACGGAACACAGGGATGGACCCTAGATGTTGATGGAAAGGACGGTGTAAGGGATGGAGCGGTTTATACGACAGCAAGTCGAAAAATCGTTTAGTCTTAAGCATCAGATTATTGAAGACGATGGCATAATTCATATCACTAAAACAGTAGCAAAAAGAATAATTGATGCTTATCGCATAGGAAATAAAGTGATTATTGCAGGAAATGGTGGCAGTGCAGCAGACGCCCAGCATATTGCAGGAGAGTTAGTAAGCCGCTTTTATTTTGACCGGCCAGGTCTACCGGCAATTGCCCTCACCACTGATACGTCTATATTGACAGCCATTGGCAATGACTACGGCTACGATAACTTGTTTGCTCGGCAAATTCAAGCTAATGGGGTAAAAGGGGACATATTTATTGGCATATCTACTTCAGGCAACTCTAAAAACATTTTAAAGGCCCTTGATGAATGTAGAAAAAAAGAGATTACAAGTATTGTTTTAACCGGACTTACAGGAGGAAAAATGTTTGGTAACTGTGATTACATTATAAGAGTACCCTCAAGTGAAACACCTAGAATTCAAGAAGTTCATATTTTATTAGGGCACATTATATGCTCAGTTGTTGAAGAAGCTCTATTCGGTAAGGGATTTTGATTATGGAAGCTATAGTCCTTGTTGGTGGTTTAGGCACAAGACTAAAAACCATTGTTTCAGAAGTTCCAAAACCAATGGCAGCGATAGGAGGGTATCCATTTCTTACTTATCTCTTAGAATATTTAAGCAAGTATAACATAAAAAAAGTTATCTTAGCAACGGGATACATGCATGAAAAAATAATGGATTACTATGGTTATAGATATGGTGGAATTGTTATAGATTACTCTATTGAATATGAACCTTTGGGTACAGGTGGAGCGATAAAAAAGGCACTGGAGAATGTTAGTGAAAAAGATGTTTTTATTTTAAACGGAGATTCCTTTTTTGATATTAACCTAAATCATATCTACTCTAAACATCTGGCAATAGATGCTGATCTCACTTTGTCATTAAAACCCATGATCAATTTTGAACGTTACGGAAATGTCAAAACAACCGGGGAAAGGGTCGTTGGATTTGAGGAAAAGAAGTTTACAATCAAAGGGTGTGTTAATGGTGGAGTATATGTAGCAAAAAGCCACTTATTTAACGATATAGTTTTACCGAATAAATTCTCCTTTGAAACTGATTTCCTAACGCAACAATTAGGGCGGCTTGTAATTGCCGCATATAAATCAGAAAGTTATTTTATTGATATTGGGATTCCTAGTGATTACCTTAGGGCTCAAAGCGAGATGGTAAACCTGATATGAAGAATAAAGCATTGTTTCTAGACAGAGATGGTGTAATTAATAAAGAAAAGAATTACCTATTTAAAATATCAGAATTTGAATTTATTGATGGTGTATTTGACATATTGAGATATTTTGAAAGTATAGGGTATTTGTTGATTATAGTTACAAACCAGTCTGGCATTGGCAGAGGATATTATACAGTCAAGGATTTTCTCATCCTTAGTAACTGGATGCTTCAGCAGTTTAAAGAGGAAGGTATTAATATTACAAAGGTTTATTATTCGCCTTTCCATCCACATTTTGGAATAAATAATTATAAGAAGGATAGTTTCTGTAGGAAACCTGGTCCGGGTATGCTTATTAAAGCTTCGTCTGAGTTTGGAGTAAATTTAGGCGATTCAATTATGGTTGGGGATAAAGAGTCGGACATTGAGGCAGGTCTCAATGCGGGGGTCGGAACGACTGTACTGGTTCGCAGTGGAAATAACATTGGCGATATTAGAGGGACTAGAGCAAATTTTATATTGCCAAGTATCAAAGAGCTAAAAACTGTATTGACTGGCAGAGTTTGATATGAAGAATCGGAGATTTATGTATGAGTAATAGAGCAGGAAAAGTTGCTAAGGCCACTTTTATCATTTTAATATTAAGTATGTTAGCAAAGTTATTGGGTTTTGTAAGAGAAGCAGTTATTGCTAAAGAATATGGTGCAACAAGTGTTGCCGATGCATTTTTAGTTATATTTAATATACCGTATATTATTAACGGAATGTTAAATGCCGCACTTGTGATAGTTATTGTGCCTGTATTTACTCAGTGTATAGTTAATGGCAAAACTGAGGAGGCTAGACGGGTATTTAGTACTTTATTTAGCATATTTCTTATATTTCTTACAAGTATCATAGTTATTGGACTCTGGAATTCAAATTTTGTAATTAGCCTATTTGCGCCGGGCTTTGATCAGCAAACAGCACAATTAGCGTCAAATTTAGCCTTAATAATGTTTCCTTCCATATTGTTTTTTGCACTTGCAAGTTTCTTTGCTGGCTTGCTAAATACTCATAATATTTTTGCTCCTTCTGCTGCAGCTCCAGTTATATTAAATACAGTAATAATTGGGTCCTCATATACTATAGGAAAATCATTTGGTGTTTATGGTCTTGCCATAGGGGTTCTCTTAGGGACTTTAATAATGGCGTTTTTTCAAGCACCATTTTTGAGAAAAACTGATTTTAATTTTCGAGCAGTATTGGACCTAAAAGATGAGGGAGTTCGTAGGGTATTTGGATTAATGTTTCCAATATTAATAGGTAGTGGTGTAGGACAAATTAATATACTAATTTACTATCACTTAGGTTCTGAACTTGTAGAAGGTACAATATCAGCCCTTAATTATGCAACCAAGTTAATTTTGCTCCCCCAAGGAATATTTGTAATGGCGGTTGCCACGGCAATATTTCCAAGTCTAAGTAGGTCCGTGGTGGACCTTAAATATGAGCAATTTTCAAATACATTAATAAAAGGATTAAAAATGATATTGTTGCTTTCAGCACCGTGTGTTGTAGGTTTAATAGTTTTGCGAGAGCCTATAGTTTCGGTGCTTTTTAAACGAGGAGCCTTTGATGAAAGAGCATTGGCATTAACTTCAGGAGTGTTGCTGTTTCTATCCCTAGGTCTAATTGGACAGTGCTTAAGCCCTGTATTAACCAGGGGATTTTACGCCTTACAGGATACATTATCTCCAGTTAAGGTAACGTTTATTACAGTAACTGTAAACATAGCTTTGTCTCTATTGCTAATCAAGAGAATGGAACATCTTGGGTTAGCACTTGCTAACTCTGTTGCCATGACTATTAATGCTGTATTACTTGGCTTTCTGCTAAGAAAACGTGTCACAAGTAATATTAATAATGGTTTAGTTGTTTTTAGTTGTAAGGTGGTATTATCTTCTGTGGTAATGGGAGTTTTATTAAGTATATTTGATAAATTCCTTGTAAGCATTTGCTTGTCTATTGTTATAAGATTATTGATAGATATTGCAATCGGCGGGACCATTTTTTTTGTTATAGGACTTATTCTAAGAACAGAAGAGTTATATTATGCAACAATTTCAATAAAAGACATATTAAAAACTTTATCTATGAATGTGTTAAATAAGACATACTGTTTAAAAAGATATGCTAAGTAGTTTTTCGGGGTGATAAAATGCATAAAAATCTCTTTGAAGAGATTTCTCTTGAGCTTTGGCTTATTCTTGCATGTGTAAGCGAGAGACTGGATAAAGCTGAACATTTATTGCAATGGGATATTAACTGGGATCTGCTGATAGATCTTTCAGTCCACCATCGTGTTTATCCTATAATATATAGAAGTCTAAAAAGTTTAAACAAAGAAGCTGTGCCAGAACATGTTCTTAGGCTACTAAAGCAAAAATATAAAAGCAATGCCATGCGAACAATAAGTATGACGGGAGAAACAATTAGGATTCTAAAACAACTTGAAAGCCAGGGGGTAAGTGCCTTTATCTTAAAGGGGTTACCATTGGCATGTCGTTTATATGGAGATATAGCTGTTAGGCCATCCAAAGATATTGATATTTTCTTCCCACCTAACCAGTTAGAAAAAGCAATTAACATAATTGAAAGGGAAGGTTATAAAAGAATTGAACCAGATTACCCTTTAGTTGCCGGTCAATTGCAAAGATATTTGAAATACAATCATCACTTTAAATATTGGCAAAGGGATCAAAATATACATCTAGAACTACATTGGAAACTAGGTAATATAGGACTGGAAATTCCCCCACAAGGGACGAAGATTAATAGAATTGTTGTAGCGGGATACCCAGTGGCGGTTTTTTCAAATGAGGAATGGTTATTGTATTTAATTTTTCATGGAGCCGGTCACGCTTGGTTTCGTATTCGATGGCTGGTAGATATAGCAAAGTTTGTACAAAAAGGAGGCATTGACTGGGAAAAGGTAGTATCATTAGCTAAAAATATGGGCATACTGCCTCTTTTACATCAGACATTGATCCTAACTAATATGCTATTATCAATACCAGTTCCAACTAATATTGAACCTTCTTTGGCAAAAGATAGATATGCCTGGAATTTGGTTCGATTGACTGTTCCTTTTTTGTCAAACACAGATCTAGAGGCTCAATATACTAAGCGTGATTGGCTTTATCGGAGGAGGTATTATGAGTTACAGTTTCAGATTGGTTGGAAGAATAAAATAAATTATATATTTCACCTTTTCCAGCCTTTAAGGGACGATATGAGAATTATCTCACTGCCCAATAAACTATATATGGTTTATTATTTTATTCGTCCCTTTAGTTGGTTTATGAGGTGTATTCGGGATATGTGGCAACATAACAAGACTTCCTGAAATTATACTTTTATTATGTTCAAGGGACTATTTGTTAAAATTGGACTGCTACCCTTTAACAATATTTAAAAACCGGCAGAAAATAAGGCTGCGGATCAACATTTGAAGATTTGGGTCATATAACGTATTGTCATGCAATACGTTATATTTTTTTAATTTTTTTTGGATTTTGTTAACATCAAGATACTTTTGCTCAGCTTCTTTTGCTCCGATGTTGCCAAGCTCAGTAAATAGTGTTGTCCAGGAGGGCTGTATTCGTTGTACCCAATCAGCACTCTGCTTACCTCGAACAGTTTCATTTAGAAGGACTTTATTAGGCAAGTGACCTTTCATTGCCCGCCGAATTAAAAACCTTTCTTTTCCATTTCGTACACATTGGTCATCAGGTAAACTCAGGCAGAATTCAATTACTCGCTTATCCATGGTTGGATCACGTAAGGCCAATCCATAAGCCAGGGACTGTTTAGTGGTAATTACTCCAAGGTGGGTGAAATAACTGGGATTAAGTTGTTTTTTGCGTATTTCCAAGGAAGACAGGTTATTTAGGGATATTGCATCATAATTGCGTAGTCGCTCAAAGACGTTGGTGCATTTAGCAAAGGTAGGATTTACAGGTGATGTTTTATGAGGTCTGCTAAAGAAATAGTTAATATTTTTTGAAAAGTTATTCTTTACAACATAGAGTAGAGCGAGTCTTAATAAGACAAGAGATGATTTAAGGGGATGTTTATATCTACTAACCGTAAAACGAATTTCATCAAAAAATCTATTAAAATGACCGGAACTAAGAAGTGTTATAAGGTAAATCAAAGAATAACCCCATGAGATTGTATAATTACCGGATGTTCCACTTAATAAAACACCTATATTATTTGTTTTGGCAATTGATACAATATTGTCAAGCCAAAACAAGTTCTCAAAAATTTTATAAGGTTGTTCAAGCATTGCAAGCAGTACGTCGGTATTAGTTAGAGAGTGCCTGTCTTCTGAGCGAATATACTTTACAACAATATTTGGCATATGCTCCCTGACTGCTTCTATGTATGGCTTCTCGTTAGCCAGGCTACCAAGGGGTAAATTATCACGATATTCCTGGATTGGTAGTGCAGAATAAGCCTGAAGTTCTAGACCACTCTTGGCTAATAATTGTGCTGCCATACAGGCAACAGAGGTGGAGTCTAACCCGCCGCTCATCATCACTCCAACTGGCCGGGAACTACGCAATCGGCAACGAACCGCTTCACAAAAGATCTCTCTAAAGGCTTCCACATAATCATTGTCAGTCTGCAAGAATAGTTTAGATTGTTGTTCAACTTTCCAATATACCCTCTTTGTAGTACTGTCAGGACGGACAATCAGGTTAGTTCCCGAGGGTAAAAGATAAATGTCCTTATATACAGTTAGTTCAGGGTCTAGCTGATGCATTACTGATGGGGTGGCGAGGAAATCGGCAATCCAGGTGTCATTAAATTCTTTTGTAATTTCCCGTAAGACAAAAAGGGGTTTAAGCAAGGTTGAAAATGCGAAGATATTAGGTGAGCAGAAATAATAAAAGGTATTTGTTCCTGTATGATCAACTGAACAAAATAATTCTTGTCGCTTTTTATCCCATATAACAAAGGAATAATCCCCAACAAGATGCTTTGAACAATCATATCCCCATTTTATATAGGCTCTCAAAATGAGAAGACTGTCTGGGATGTAACTTCTATAAGGGCCATTAATCAGTAATCTATCGCATAAATCTTGACGATTATCAATTATTGCGCTGGCAGTAATTGTTAATCCCGAAATATGATCATAATGGGGAAGTGCTTCTCCCACTGATTCCGGTGTTATGTATTGAGTATGACAACCTAAAAAAATATTTTCTTTTCTCCATAACCCTGAAATGTCAGACCGATAGATTCCTAATGCTTTCATCATTTCATTACTTGTTGCTGTCAGAATAGGTTTGCCATCGCGATGGTAGATACCACATATTGCATTCATAATAATACCACCAAAATTTGTAATTATGATAAAAGTGCATTTGTATAGTCCAAATGTTTTAGCTCTCCTAATGACATAAGGGATGTATCAGTAGCGTGTGCATAAGAATCGGTAGAAAAAAACTCTAACTTAGCAGTAGATATTTTAGTCATAAGAATTTTTATTTCTAATATTTGAGGTTCAACCCAATGCAACTTTTTTGCCACTTTTTCCATTAAAATTGCCTCCTTTATCAGAAGCTCTCTTGATACATTATTCAAAAGTATACTCATTATGTATCATCTTGAGAAATTGAGATATATAAACCAAAATGGGGTTTAGAATTTTTTTATTATAAAGTACATAACACCTGTAATAATCGTAGCCAGAGAAATTGTTGCAAATATTGTTATGATAATATCCAGAAAAACTAAATCTGTAACCATTATCACGGGAGTATAATGATAGAATAAAATAACGAGAAAAAATGCAAGCCAATGGCTTATACAATAAGGGCAGCTTAGCAATGTCCCTAACCAATTAAAACGTTTCCTTACTAAGGAACGAAGGGGGGAGAATAACTTATTTTTAGTTATTGTTAATGATATAGTTGAGATACACATGGATATCATAACAAATGTAAAAATTTTATTAGACACCATAAGGCATGCTCCCTTTAATCTAATTATTGTTACATAAGCAGGATAAAGTACTGAACCGACCATTCTTGTTTTTCATTAAAGAATTGTAAGTACCTTTCTCCACAATTTGCCCAGATTCTATTACAATAATATTGTCGGCGTTCCTTATAGTGGAAATGCGGTGGGCAATAATTACGATGGTTAACCTACCTTGTAGATTTTCAATGGCATGTTGAATGCGTTTTTCATTTTCCGAATCTAGTGAGCTTGTGGCTTCATCCAAGATAAGAACTGATGGTCTCGTCAATAATGCCCTTGCCAGCACAATGCGCTGTCTCTCGCCGCCAGATAGTCGTACTCCTCGATCTCCCACCACTGTGTCAAGACCATCCGGCAGTCCACTTACAAAGGTATCAACTGAGGCTAGCTTTAAGGCTTCCCAGATCATTTCCTCTGAGCTATCAGGACAAAACCATTGTAGGTTCTCTCTGATGCTGGAATTAAATAAAAAAGCATCTTGTGGTACATATCCTATTGTATTTCTCCATTTGCGCTTATTTATTGATAGTGGTTGATCATCGATATAGATTTCTCCTTCTTTAGGCTGTAACAAACCGATTAACAAATCAACTAAAGTACTTTTACCGGCACCCGAAGAGCCAACTATGGCAGTGGTTGTGCCAGCAGTTAGAAAAAAGTCAATCTTTTTTAAAGCGTAATTTGTACGGGAGTTTTCGTAATAAAAAGATACACCACGGAATTCAATCCCTTGTTCCAGTTTAATTATTGTGGGAGTATCAGCTTCAAGGACTTCTTGGGACGCAAGACATTGGTTTTCTAATTCCCTAAGAACCTGGAAAGCAGGTAACATGGTACTTATATTTTGCAACCCTATTTGCAGGGAAGATAATCTTGGCCAGAGGCGGGCCGAAATAACTGCAATAACTATAAAATCTTGGGGATTTAAAGTAAATATCTCTATGGCGCTAAATAAACATAGGCTTATAAAAATAGCCGAACCAATTTTATAAATCATGTTGGTCTTAACTTGTATTTGATTAAATCTATTTGAGTTTTTCTTCATTTCTTTACGTATTTTGACGAAATTACTAATCTGAGCCGCTTCAACGCCATAACTTTTGATTTCCTTCATCCCGTTCAAATGCTCAGTTAGGTTAAATAACAAATCACGATTTAAACTTGATATCTCCTGCCCCACACTTCGGGTTTGTTTGGCGAAGGTTTGTAAAAATATAAACAAGATCACACCGCCGGTCAGCACTAAACAGGTTAAGCTAGGTGCTACCAAAAAGGCTATAACAATTTGAATTAAAGTGATCAGGGATATGCTAATCATTTGTAAAAAAAACTTTATTCCTGCATAAACACGTTCTAATTCAGTTATAAAGACATTTGTTATATAAGAATTTGGTTTTGATAAGATAAGCTGCCACTCGGCGGATGCAACCAGCCTAATTAACCTTGTAGATAAAAAAATAGCAAAAGACTGAAGAATATCAAGATTAAGTATTGATTGGCGACGCTGCAGCCAGCTTTGACCAAAAATAAAACCTATATATAAAATAAGTAAATTAGGCAGGCTTACTTGCAAACCAATGATTTGAAAGCAATGATTAAGTATGACAGTTAACCCATTGTTTGTGTTAATACCAGGAATTATACCAGCGACAATCAATAGTGGTATAATCATTAGTATGCCTAAACCTTCCAGCATGCCGATTATAACCATTAAAATTATATTAGTTACAAATTTTAATGGAGCTAGGTTATAAAACTCCCTGATATAAAGCAACAATATATTCATGATTATTAATCCCTTGTCATGAAATTAACCTTTGTTATTGTCGAGAAACTACAAATAATCCCTCACTTCGTGCGAAAATTGGCCGTCTTTGAGTAAACATCATGTTTACCTCAGGCTTGCCCGGACGTATTAGTGTTACTAATAACCTCTTCATATCTTAAAAATCGGCTAAAAATCAGGCTGCGAATTAACATACGGAGATTGGGATCATCTGCCGCATCGTCAGGTATTGTTCTGACAATATTAATAGTATCTTGGATTTTGGATATGTTAAGAAAGCTGCGTTCAGTAGCTAGTTCGCCGATTTTCCGCACCTCTGCAACTAATTCCGGCCAAAATGGTTGTAATCTCTGAGCCCAATCAGCACTTTGCCTGCCACGTTTCCTTTCATTTATAAGCACCTTTTCTGGCAAAATTCCAGCCATGGCACGCCGAAGGAGAGAACGCCCCCTGCCTCCCTGCACATATTGGTTGTCTGGAACACTAAAACAGAACTCAATTACACGCTTATCGGCTGTTGGGTCACGACGTGCCATTTGGTAAGTCAATGACTGTTTGGTAGAAATGACACCAACATGACTGAATACGGCAGGATTAAGTCTATTTTTACGCTCTTCCAAACTGTCTGTGGATTTATCAAATAACTTATCATACCCAAATTGATGAAACCGTTTATCAACTGAGCTTTGGCTGGCGAAAACCGGGTTAATCAGAGACAAAGCCTGGAGTTCCCTTTGAGACTTATGGTAACTGAATTTACTTAGCATATTTTTTATATTATAAGGCAACAGAGTCCATAACATTTTCAATAATACTCTATGGGGACGTTTGAAACGTTTGGCAACAAGCCAACATTCACGAATTAATCGGTACAACTGTCCGGTTCGGAGCAAGGTTATCATATAGGGTTCAAAACGCCCCCAAGAAATAGTCACGTTACCGGCAGCCCCATTTAATAAAACCCCAACATTACGTCCTTGAGCCTCAGTAAATATACTCTCAATCCAAAATAAGTTTTCGAAGATTTTATAAGGCTGCTCTAGGCTGGCAAGTAAGCGGTCAGTATCGCTTAATGAATGCTTGCCTTCTGAACTACAGTAGGTAACATCAATATTTCCTGCATGTTCCCGCACGGCTTCAATAAATGGTGTTTCATCGGCGACTATGCATGCAGGCAACCAGTCCCGATAGCTTGCCATTGGTACCGCACTGAATGCCTGGAGCCGTTGTCCTTTCAAACCTAATTCACGTGCGGCTAAACAAGCAATTGAAGTTGAATCCAGACCTCCACTCAACATTACTCCTATTGGGCGAATGCTTCGTAAACGACATTTTACTGCTTCATCTAGGACCTCCCTGAATGCCTCTTCATATTCGTAGTTTGACTTCAATTTTAATTCCTGTTGTTTCTCCACCTGCCAATAAATCTTTTTTGTTGACCTAGAGGGATTTACTATTAGGCTATGACCTGCAGGCAATAATCTAATATTTTGGTACGGAGTTAATTCAGGGTCTAATTGGTGATTTTGACATGGCATTGCTAAAAAATCTGCAAGCCAAAGCTCATTATGTTTTCTGGGTATTTCTTTTAATGAAAATAAGGGCTTAATTAAAGTTGAAAAGGCAAATAGGGTAGAAGACCTAAAATAGTAAAAGGTCCTTGTTCCAGTATGGTCCACAGCACAGAATAATTCCTGTTTTCTTTCGTCCCAAATGGCGAATGAAAAATCACCCACCAGGTGTTTTGGGCATTCATGACCCCATTTTAAATAAGCTAATAAAATTAATTTACTGTCTGGCATGCCCTTCCTGAAGGAATGTTCGATACCAAGCTTGTGGATTAGCTCGGCCCTGTTGTCAACAATGGCGTCTGCAGTAATGATTAAACCGCTAAGAACATCATGGTATGGTAGGATTTCTTGGGCGGACTCAGGTGTAATATGTTGTGCGTGGCAAGCCAAAAAAATCTGTTCCTTCTGACAAGTTCCCACAGCGTCTGCATGATAGATTTCAAACTCCCGCATCATGTTGGCACTAGTTTCCTGTGTAACATGTCTACCATTAAAATACAAAACACCGCAAATTGCACTCATATTATATGACCACCATCATTAATTCTTTTTAAAGTGAAGAAACCAGAGGGCATGAAAAAAAGCGGTTCAAGCTAAGCACCTTGGCATTTAGAAGAACCACTAATGGAACTAAAATTCCATGATGCCGGGGCTAGAACCAAAGTATCATTAAAAACTCTTTTTTTACTTATAATTCTATAGGCTAGCTACAGACATTGCAGCAATCTTCCCAAGGATCCAAGACGCCTTGTACCACACCATTAAAATCCATATCACCTGAACCACCTTTTTTTACTTGAGTTCCTGTCTTTCTTGTCGCAATCTCTACAATTTTTGGCTCAATCCATTGTTTTTTCATCACTCCACCCCCTTTCCTTTGATTTCTACCCCCCATCTAAATCGGCAAATTTTCCAACCGTAGTAAAGTTTTTAATTCCCTGAGCACCTGATATTATAGTTTTACCACACCTTAACCAAGCATGGGCCACAAGTCCTTTTATCTTATCTCTGCCAACTCCCATATAAAGAGTACTGTTAATTTTTCGTCGGCGCAGCATTATTTTGCATACCATTGCTTGGACCAGACACTTACTTTCCCACGGGGTGAAGCGGCTTGCTTTTGTAACTAGCTGACCAATTCGTCTGGCTATTGCTAGCTTTACAGAATCTTCCAGCATTGACGATTCTGCCATATATTTACCAAGAAAAGGAGCGATCCGGCGAAAAGGAAATAAAATTATAGCCAAACGTACTATCCCTGTTAGGCAATATGCTTCCAAGAATAATCGTTGCTCCCGCCAGGACATAATAATGAAGTTTTTCAACAATCTAAGCAACTGCAACAAGCCCTTGCTCATGTAGTTTTTTTATGTACATTAGCACATCATGCTGGCAGATACTTTCTTCCACGTCATATTCCTTTAGCAATGCAGTTACTACTTCCTGAATGCTATGTGGCTCCTCAATAAGTTCCCAGATGCGACTGCCAATACCATCTAATCCATAATATTTGCCTTTTTCAATATTCAGCATGACTTTTTCACCGTCCATATCGGCAGCAACTATTCCTTCTGCATGCCAAACGATAGTATACAGACGAATTTCATGTTTTGAGCTCATTTACGATATCACCTTCTTTAGAAAACTTATTATGACAAGCCACTTTCAACCCTGCTAAATCTCTTTGTACGAGATCTACCTGTTCCGCCAAGGTTAGCAGACCAATGGGTTTGGTTAAGCGGGAAATAGTAATCTGCCTGGACACAGCGGCACATTGTTTAAAATGACTAATCTTTTGTCCTAGTCCATCAACCAGCCAATGGCGATAGGTTTGGTCCATTAATACTGTCATCTTTTCTATATTGGATAGGGGCGTGATGGCTACAGCTTCACATTTTCCCCAAATTAGTTCGTATACAGCAGCCAAGGGCATTGCTGATTCACAAAATCCTGAATTAATCGGCACTGCAAATTTCTCATTATTAGAACCAATGTAAAAGGGCGTTAGGGTAGATGTATTGACGCCGGTTATTTCCGCACTATCTCGCCATAGCTTCTGTTGAGGATAACTTGGATGTACCCATACTATGCCATTTCGATCCATAGTTAAGGCCGCCACATCGTCAGTTAAAAAAGAATAGCCCTGTTTCCTGAAGGCAGCTAACAACGTTGATTTTCCAGCCCCCGTTACCCCGGCAAAAAGTACGCTGTATCCGTCTATAACCACAGCACTTCCATGAATGGGAAGGATTCCCCGTTGTATAAGGAGCCCGCCAAAGGCGGTACCAAGCAGAAAAAGGCGGATCAAGTGTTCTTCAGCCTTTTCTGAAGGTTCAATAAGTATAGAATTACCGTTGGTTACGTAAAAGCGGCCAACTCCAGTGACTTCAAAGAGAAATTGATTAGATGCCAGGTGATAACTACCGATTTTTTTAACAGCATTGGCAATACCAACCGGAACATTTCCAATACTAATACAAACTTCAGGTATATCATCTCTAGGTGTTGTAACCAATAGTTCAGGCAACAAAATTTCTGAAATAACATGAAGTCCGAAAACCTTATACCTATAAAGACCAGAGCATTTACCCGTTTTGCCTAACTGCTTCACATGTCCCAAATAACTGAATTGGTCTTCCAGCAGCATACGGGGTAACCTCCTAACATTAAATTTTATTTATGCTTAATTGCTAAAAAAGCTTTATTTTTAAAAGTATAAACCAAACATTTCTAGAAATAGGTGCTCAAGGTAATATTACCATAACATACATTCATTTCCATCATACCCAGGTATGAGTAATGGTTGTATCAAAACTCATCCAAAAGAATGATGAATTAATTTTAATTAAGTAAACAGATCATTAAGCTAGGCCAATTTATTAAAATTTATAGATAAAGGAAGATATAATACTGTCCGATAAAAATTAATATAACCATGATTTTACAAAAACGCATTGTCTAGAAGGATTTCCAACAGTTTTCCAAGAAGAAAAACTGTTGTGAGGTAAAGGAGAGTGAAGAAAATAAGAAAGCTATTTCTTTCATTAATACTAGTGCTGTTACTCATAAGCCAGGCCGAGGCAGCAGGTATGTTTTCCCCCTATGCCCAGCTAAAGTGGTCCGTGGAGAAAGCGGGGAAGTTATCGACAGAACCAACCCTGGCACCTAATGGGCTGATCTATTGCCCGATAGGCAGTAAAATTATAGCTTATGATACTTCCTCAGGTAAAAAGGTATGGGAGAGAAGTACAGGTATGGGTGGCAAGATAATCGAGCCACTATTGGTTTCGGAGCAGGATATCTATGTAACAGGGACGGACGGCTTACAACAGATGCGACCAAACGGAAGCCTGACCTGGATATACAAACTATACCCAAAGGCAAGGGGCAATAAGGTCGGAGGGCTAGTAACCAAGGGGCCTGGGGAAATGATTTACTTTGGCTTAGCCGACGGGGTATACGCACTGGAGCCAGGCAAAAACTTCAAGTGGCGATATTCAGATGAAAAAAATGTTGTTGCAATATTGGGAGACAAAGAAAATGTTTATGTATGCACGGGTGATAAGAAAAGTGGCTACATACTTAGGGCCCTTGATCATACTGGAAGTCGCATTTGGTATCGCAACTTAGATGATTTGAAAAATATTGAAATGACCATAGGGCCAGATGGAAACCTTTATATTATTACTAATCCTGCTAACCTGGATAGAAATAGCTCAGCTAAGGCAATGGCAATAAATGCCACTAATGGAAAGGAAATCTGGAGCTATGCAGTTAAGACTAATGATTTGACCAAACTAAGCTTCTCCGGTGAAGGAACACTGTTCTTTACCGGCAAAAATCAAATCCACTCTATTGACCTAAAGACAGGAAGTCTGAACTGGGAGCTACCACTATTAAATGTTGTATCTGGTGTGGCGATAGATGACCAAAAAAGAAGAATCTATGCGGGAAGTAGTGATGGCAGGCTGTTTTGTGTCAGCTTCAACGGTAGAATGTTGTGGGACAAAATTCCCGACTCCTCACCTCCCCCTACATTGCATAAGGACGGGGGAATAATGGTGTACAATAATAAAAACATTAAAGATACCTTTACCCAGGCACCAATTCTGCTCCCGGATGGAGATATCTTTATTTATTCCGATAAAGGATTTGTTTACAAAATTAAAGATATTTATAAGGAGACTAGTTAATGAATGTTATAAAGAAGCTCTTAATAGTAAATATGCTCCTATTCCTATTTTTAGCTTCCAATCTGTCTGCAGCAACTGCCGCTGACGCTTTTGCGGATATTGATGTTCATTGGGCAAGGCAATCTATTGAGAAGATTCAGGCAGTGGAACTGATAAAGGGCTATCCCGATGGTTCATATCGGCCCGATCAGCCTGTAACCTGCCTGGAGGCAATTACCATTGTATTAAACGGAGCCGGTTATGCAAGTGAAGTTTCCAAAATAAAAAGGCCCAAGAATTCTCCCCCCAGTGCCTATCAAGTACCCTGGGGACAGAATTACCTGGATTTTGCCCTGGAGAAAAAATTCATACCCCAATTAATGTTAAACGACTTTACCCATGATCGGGCCATTACCCGGGAAGAGTTGGCAGAATTAATAGCAAAATCTTTTTATATGAAGGGGACAGAAACACCACCTAAATTTACTGATAGTTCCGCTTTTAATCCAGAGTATATGGACGGAGTAATTGCCCTAAATCACTTAGGAGTGATGGGTGGCTACCCTGATGGTACCTTCCGGCCTAAAAATGCAGTATCAAGGGCAGAAATAGCATCAATGTTGGGAAGGCTTTATGATCAAGGGTGGATACATCTTGACAGCAAAAGAAAGGTTAGCGGCTGGATATCCAATGTGTCTCAACAAAAAAATGGATTAGAAATAGAACTGACTGACATTTACGGAACCGTTAAGGTGCTGGCAGATCCAAGCTGTCGAAGCTATTGGCAGGGCCAAGCAATGGATTTAAATCAAACTGTCAATTACAGGATAGAGGGTATCCTTAATAGTGGAAGAAAGGTGGCCTATGTTGAGCTATTAGAGCGCAGAAACTTCTCACCTGTACAAAGGGATATGTACGCCAGTTTTGTAAGGATCGCAGAGGGAGAGCCTGTTATTCTTACAGTTAAAAGTCTTCAATCCGATGAAAAAGACTATCCCATAGCCTGGGATGCCGATATAATCGACGAAAAATCCCTGGGAAAAACCACCAAGAGTAAAGATTTGCTCAAAAAGCTAAAACAGGGGCAATTCCTCAGCCTTGGGTTAACCTCGGGAGAAACCATTAAAACTGTAATGGTGCTGGATGTAAAAACCATTACGGGAGAAGTTTCATCCCTTGACAGGACTCTGAGATTAAAGAGTAGTGGCTCAGGCAATAAAAACAAATATGTGCCCACTGAATTTTGGGCCTGGGACTGGGGACGGCTGGTGGATAAAAGCGGTGACGAAATCAACAATATTTATGTAGGAGACAAGGTAAAAATAACCTATATTGGAGCACCCTTCGAAGAGCGGGTATTGGAAATACAGCGGCAATAGCTTGGGAATAAGAAAAGAACCGTCCCCTGACTCGGATGACTTAGTTGAGCTGGGGACGGTCTTTATGTAGGTGTTAGCCTTGGCCGCCACAGCCGCAGCCGCCTGAGTGATGGCCATGACCATCACCGTGGCCCGGTGCGGCTATTACTTCGATTTCTACCCCCACATCCCTGGGGAGTCTGGCTACTTCTACCAGGGAGCGGGCGGGGGCTGGAGCTAAGAAGTACTCGGCATAAACCTGATTAATCTTTTCAAAATCATTCATATCCTTGACAAAGACTGTGGTTTTTACCACATGCTCCAATCCTGCGCCGGCCGCCTCCAATACTGCCTTTACATTCTCAAGGCACTGTTTAGTTTGAGCCTGGATATCCTCTGTAACTATTTTTCCTGTGGCGGGATCGATGGGTATTTGTCCGGATGTGAATACCAATGGACCAAAGGCAATGGCCTGGGAATAGGGTCCGATGGCTGAGGGTGCTTTGTCCGTTGATATTTCTCTTTTATTGGGCATATGTAAACCTCCTTAACTACCTTTCATTAATGCCTAGAATACCCCAAAACAATAATAACAATCAACAATTGATTGTACATATCTCAGTAAAATGGTTAACTTGCACCATTTTACAAGTATTTGGTATAATATTGTCAGTTTTGAGTAAAGGAAGGTGTTTCCGGTTGATAAGCAAACAAGACGTTGAGCATGTGGCCCTATTGGGGCGCTTAGAGCTTAGTGATGAAGAAAAAGAACTGTATACAGAGCAGTTAAATAAAATCCTTGACGCAGCCAGGGCTTTGCAAACTTTAGATACCAGTAGTGTGCCTCCCACAGCCCATGTATTGCCAATACAAAACGTGTTTCGGGAAGACAAGGTTGGAGAACACATTAATTTGGAAGAAGCACTGGCCAACGCCCCTGAGAGGGAAGATAATTTCTTTAAAGTCCCTAAAATTGTTTAATTTAGAAACTAGTCGCCCGCCGATTTCGGTGGGTTGTAACCATTTATAAGGAGGTAAGCCTGTTGGAACTTTTTCAGCTAACTGCCCACCGGCTGCATGAGATGCTGACCAAAAAGGAAATTTCTGCTTCTGAGATTACTTCAGAAGTATTTAAGCGCATCGACAGGGTGGAGGAAAAAGTTAAGTCATTTATTACACAGACCCGGGAACATGCAGAGGCTGCAGCAGCTAACACAGATCGTAAAATAGCAGCAGGGGAAAAAATTGGCCCCCTTGAAGGTATTCCTGTCGCCATAAAGGACAATATGTGTACAGAGGGCATACTTACCAGCTGTGCCTCCAAGATTTTAAATAAATTTGTGCCTCCTTATACTGCCACTGCCGTGGACAAGGTTTATGCTGCGGGTATGGCCTTAGTAGGAAAAACCAATATGGACGAATTTGCCATGGGTTCTTCTACAGAGAATTCAGGATTCTTTCCTACCCATAACCCCTGGGATTTAGAAAGGGTGCCGGGTGGTTCCAGTGGTGGTTCCGCTGCTGCCGTTGCCGCAGGGGAAGCAATCGTTGCACTTGGCTCTGATACTGGTGGATCAATAAGACAGCCAGCTTCCTTCTGTGGGGTAATTGGGATGAAGCCAACCTATGGAGCAGTTTCCCGCTATGGTCTGGTGGCCTATGCATCTTCCTTGGATCAAATCGGTCCCTTCACTAAAGATGTTACTGATATGGCTCTGATGTTAAATGCCATCTGCGGACATGATCCTTTAGATAGCACGTCGGCAAATTTGAAGCAATCTGATTATACTAAAGCTCTGGTTAATGATATTAAGGGGTTAAAAATAGGAGTACCTAAGGAATATCTGGCCGAAGGAATCGATCCCCAGGTAAAGGAACGGATACTGGAGGCGATAAATAAATTGACCTCCCTGGGTGCCTATGTGGAAGAGACCAGTATGCCGCACACAGACTATGCTATGCCTGCCTACTACCTCATAGCCACCGCAGAGGCCAGCTCAAACCTAGCCAGATATGATGGGGTTGGCTACGGTCTGAGGGTTGAAGATGCCGAGGACGTAATTGATATGTATATGCGCAGCCGCAGCCTTGGTTTCGGAACCGAAGTTAAGCGTCGTATCATGCTGGGGACCTATTCCCTTTCCGCTGGTTATTATGACGCCTACTACTTAAAGGCTTTAAAGGTAAGAACCTTAATAAAACAGGACTTTGACCGGGCCTTTGAAAAATATGATCTGTTATTAAGCCCAACATCACCAAGCACTGCCTTTAAAATTGGCGAGATGGTGAACGATCCTGTACAAATGTACCTACAGGATGTTTGCACTATACCTGTAAACCTGGCGGGTATTCCGGCCCTATCCCTACCCTGTGGTTTGGTCAACAACCTGCCGGTGGGTCTGCAATTAATGGGTAAGGCCTTTGATGAAGGAACTCTGCTGAGGGCAGCCTATACCTTGGAACAGAATACTGACTACACCAGGCTATGGTCGGAAGTTAAGGGGGTGGAGTAGATGACACAATATGAAACCGTCATAGGTATTGAGGTTCACGTGGAATTAAAAACTAATACAAAAATATTCTGCCACTCCACCACTGAGTTTGGGGGAGATCCTAACACCCATGTTTGTCCTGTGTGTCTGGGACTTCCTGGTACATTGCCCGTTTTGAACAAGAGAGTAGTAGAATATGCCGTGAGGGCATCCCTGGCTTTAAATTGTCAGGTAGCCAACTTCTCTAAATTTGATAGAAAAAATTACTACTATCCTGATTTGCCCAAAAACTATCAAATATCTCAATACGATTTGCCAATTGCCGAGCATGGTTACCTTGATATAGAGGTGGATGGTCAAACAAAACGTATTGGCATTACCCGGGTGCATATGGAGGAAGATGCTGGAAAATTGGTTCATCAGGGCAACATCATGACCACACCCTACTCCCTGGTGGACTATAACAGGACCGGGGTACCATTAATAGAGATTGTTTCGGAACCTGATCTTAGTTCACCGGAAGAAGCAAGGGCCTATGTGGAAAAGTTAAGGGCGATAATTCAATATACCGGTGTTTCCGATTGCCGCATGGAGGAAGGCAGCCTGCGCTGTGATGCCAACGTATCTGTTAGACCGACAGGGCAAAAGGAATTTGGCACAAAGGCTGAAATAAAAAACATGAACTCCTTCCGGGCCTTGCAAAGGGCGGTAGCCTATGAGGTTGAGAGACAAATAGGAGTGCTGGAGTCCGGCGGCAAAATTGTCCAGGAAACCCGTACCTGGGATGAAGCCAAGGGCATTACCCTTTCCATGCGTAGCAAAGAGCAGGCCCACGATTATCGTTATTTCCCTGATCCAGACCTGGTGCCCTTGGTGCTGGATAACGAATGGGTTGACTTTATCCGTCAATCACTGCCCGAGCTGCCGGATCAACGTAAAGCCAGATATGCGGAAGAACTGGGACTGCCGGCCTATGATGCCACAGTATTGACCTTGACCAAGGAAATGTCCGATTACTTTGAGGAAACCCTTAAATATTATGACGGTCCAAAGGTGGTTAGCAACTGGATGATGGGTGAAATGTCCAGGCTGCTAAATGCCAGTGGCATGGAGATAGAACAATGCAAAATTAATCCAGGACAGCTGGCCGATATGCTAAAATTAATGGACAAGGGTACAATCAGTAACAAGATTGCCAAAACAGTATTTGAAGAAATGTTCAGCACAGGAAAAGATCCTGAGCAGATTGTTAAGGAGAAGGGCTTAGTCCAAATTTCCGATGAAGGTGCAATTGCAGCCGTAGTGGAGCAGGTTATTGCAGCTAACCCCAAATCAGTGGAGGATTTTAGAGCCGGCAAAGATAGGGCCATCGGGTTCCTGGTGGGACAGGTGATGAAGGCCACAAAGGGTAAAGCAAATCCAGAAATGGTAAATAAGTTATTAAAGGAAAAACTTCAGTAATCTATATACAAAGAAGTGTACAAAAACTTCAAGGAATGATCATAATTATTCGGGAGATTGTTTAATAATAAAAACAGTCTCCTGAGGTTTTTTCTACAGGACTGAAAAATGTATAAAAATATATACAATAACAAAAGTGTACAATCAAAAATGCACAAATAATGACACAAAATAACGAGTGTGAAAAAATGAGATATGTAGAGATAATTAGCAAAATCTTATCTAAATCGATGGAAATAATATATTTAGATGTATACAGTATAAATGTGGTTTTTGCATATCCTCAGTGTGGTTATTGTGGTAACATATATCAGTATAGTTCTTTGATTTTGGAGGTGCGGCAGAGTGGAAAAGAGAAAAATCTGGATTGTGGATACAACTTTACGAGATGGGGAACAAACCGCCGGTGTGGTATTTGCTAACCGTGAGAAAGTTCGTATTGCCAAATATTTAGATGAAATGGGCGTTGACCAAATAGAAGCAGGCGTTCCTGTAATGGGCGGAGATGAGCAAGAAGCCATTAAGCAGATATGCCAGTTGGGTTTAAGGGCTAGCGTAATGGGTTGGA
This sequence comes from Desulforamulus aquiferis, assembly GCF_030577015.1. Taxonomy (NCBI): domain Bacteria; kingdom Bacillati; phylum Bacillota; class Clostridia; order Eubacteriales; family Peptococcaceae; genus Desulforamulus; species Desulforamulus aquiferis. The sequence continues at coordinate 169,024 of NZ_JARPTC010000021.1, forward strand.
ACCGCCCTGTGATTAGAGATATAGAAGCTTCACTCCAGTGTGGGGTGGATGCGGTGGCTATATCTATTTCTACATCAGATATTCATATCAAGCATAAGCTCAAAACCAGCCGTGAATGGGTAGTTGAGCATATGGTTAGAGCAACTGAGTTTGCTAAAAAGGAAGGTATGTACATCTCTGTAAATGCTGAGGATGCCTCTAGAAGCGATATGGACTACCTAATCCAGTTTGCAAAGGCGGCTAAGGAAGCGGGTGCGGACAGACTGCGTTATTGTGATACAGTGGGCATCCTGGAACCATTTACTACCTTTGAGCGTATCAAGCTGCTGAGGGAATCAGTAGACATAGAAGTTGAAATGCATACCCATAACGACTTCGGTATGGCTACCGCCAACGCCCTGGCCGGTGTTAGGGCCGGTGCTAACTGGGTTGGAGTTACTATTATGGGCCTTGGTGAGCGGGCCGGAAACTCCCCCCTGGAAGAAGTAATTATGGCTTTAAAACACCTATATGACTTAGATCTTAACTATAAGACGGAAATATTCCGGGAAGTAGCTGAATATGTGTCCAGGGCATCTGGTCGGGAACTGCACTGCAGCAAGGCTATTGTTGGTTCCAACATGTTTGCCCACGAATCAGGTATTCACGCAGACGGTGCCATTAAGAATCCAAAAACCTATGAAGCCTTCCAGCCTGAAGAAGTTGGTTTGGAACGCCAAATTGTTATTGGTAAACACTCTGGAACTGCCTCCCTGCGCATGAAATTTGCCGAATATGGCATTGATTTAACCAAGGAGCAGGCAGAGGAACTATTACCAAAAATCCGTTCAGCGGCTGTATCCCTAAAGCGCTCCCTATTTGATAAAGAACTGGTATATATTTTCGAAGACCACTTTGGAAAGAGGGATTAATTTTGGGTAAGACAATCATTGAAAAAATACTTTCCTCCCATAGTGGCCAGGACTGCCAGGCCAATGATATTGTGGTGGCCCAGGTAGATTTTGTGATGGGACAGGATGGTACATCTCCCTTGGCTATCAGGGCATACAATAATATGGATGGCAAAGAATTATTTGACCCTGAAAAGGTTGCTCTGGTTATTGATCACAGTTCTCCGAGCCCCCTGGAGGGGGTTTCGGCCCTGCATACCATTATGAGGAATTTTGCCAAACAAAAGGGTTGCCGTATTTATGATATTGGAGAAGGTGTTTGTCACCAACTAATCCCTGAAAGCGGAAAAGTAGGACCTGGCAGTTTGGTTATTGGTGCTGATAGTCACACCTGTACCTACGGTGCATTAAACGCTTTTTCCACCGGAGTAGGTTCCACAGATCTAGCCGGAGGACTTATTTCTGGTAAAATGTGGTTTAAAGTCCCTGAGACAGTTAAGTTTGTCTGCAAGGGCGTTCTTCCCAAGGGGGTTTATGCTAAGGATCTGATTCTCTACCTTATGGGTCAAGTGACTGCCGATGGGTGTACCTACATGGCAGCGGAGTATACAGGTGAAGCCATTTCGGCTTTGTCCATGGAGGGACGCTTCACAGTTGCTAACATGGCTGTTGAAATGGGTGCTAAGGCTGGTCTGATGGAAGCTGATGAGAAAACCTTTGCTTGGCTTAAAGATTACACCGATAAAGAATACACCCCTGTTTCACCTGATGCAGATGCAGCTTACGCCAGGGTTCTCGAATATGATCTCTCGGATCTCGAACCCCAGGTGGCTAAGCCCCATACAGTTGACAATGTTTCACCTATTTCGGAAGTGCTGGGAACACCAATACAACAGGCTGTTATTGGTACCTGTACTAACGGTCGCCTAGAGGATTTGAGAATCGCTGCTTCCATTTTAGCTGGCAAAAAGATTAACCCGGACGTAAGGTTTATCGTTGCTCCAGCATCAAAGAAAATTTATCTAGATGCCATTAAGGAAGGTATTATCCAAGCACTGGTATTAGCAGGTGCTGCAGTGGTAACTCCCGGTTGTGGACCTTGTGTTGGTACACACAACGGTGTTCCCTCCGATGGCGAGACTGTTATTTCTACAGCGAACCGAAACTTCAAAGGCCGCATGGGTAATCGCAATGCTGAAATCTATCTGGCTTCACCGGCTACGGTGGCAGCCTCTGCCCTAACCGGAGTTATAACTGACCCAAGAGAATTCGTAAAGTAGGTGAGGTCATGAAATATCAAGGAAAAAGCCATAAGTTTGGCAGCGATGTAAACACAGATTACATTATTTCGGGAAAATATAAATTCAAAACCCTGGATATGAATGAACTGGCCAAGCATGTCATGGAAGACTTAGACCCAGACTTCTACAATAAAGTAACCCCCGGTGATTTTATTGTTGCAGGCACCAACTTTGGCTGTGGTTCTTCCAGGGAACAAGCTCCCTTAGCAATTAAACATGCTAACATCAGTGCTGTTCTGGCAAAATCCTTTGCACGAATTTTTTATCGCAACGCCATTAATACTGGATTGCCAGTAATCGAATGCGATACGGATCTTATTGATCCAGGTGATGTCTTGGATGTGGACTTGACAAACGGCATTATTATTAATAGGACCAAAGATATCGAAATTACTGTCAAACCTCTGCCCCAGGTAATGATTAAAATTTTAACCGACGGTGGTTTGGCAGCACACTTCCGTAAGTACGGCGGTTTTAATTTAGAGTAAGTTAATATAATGAGCAAAGGACTACCTTCGGGTGGTCCTTTGCTTATTATGTTAAATAATGGTAATTTTCATTAATGAACATTACAAGCTTCTAATAAGTTCAGACTAATAGTAATAGTTTTGGAGGAGGGATGCAATTGCGCAGAATATTAATACCTTTATTTGTAAAATTTAGCTTAATTGCTGTATTAGCCTTTGCCACTTTAACCCTTTGGGGAGGTATGGATTGGCGCTGGGCTTTAGCTGCGGCCATTGATGTTACTGCGGCAAGCTACTTAGTGGGAGATTTGCTGGTATTACGCTCCTATGGAAGTTTCCTGGGGCTGCTAACCGACGGCCTAATTGCCTTTGCAATGGCCTACTTAATAAACTTTGTTATGATGACCGGGAGAGTCAGTATGCTTGTCATGCTGGGCTTTGCCCTGGCCGTGGCGATGGGAGAAATATTAATCCATAAGTTTTATGAGAAAACTGGAATAATTATAAGGGAAGACACTTTGAACAATAAGTAAAGTAAGAAGGAAATAATGCCTCTAAATGTAACAATCCGATAATATTTACCTCCTATAAAGAACCCGGTTATTTCAGATAATAAAAATGAACCGCAATGTAATTTTGAGGAGGTGTATTAATGTCAAACAGAACTAATTTTGGCGAGCCAACCATGGGTGCTTACAGGCTAAAAGACATGCATGATGCCCATTTCCCCGGAGGAGTAGTGGTAGATCCAACACCTATAACAGCAGGTCAGGATATAGTGGTTTTCTATAATGGCCTACTCAAGGACAGTGGCGCCCAGGAGATTTATCTCCACTGTGGTTTTGGAGATGCCCAGCATTGGAACGCAGTACAGGATACACGCATGGCTAGGACGGGCTTTGGCTTTGTTAAATCAATGTCAATGCCAGATACTCAGACCCAATTCAACTTCTGTTTCCATGATAATGCCCAAAATTGGGATAATAATAACGGTACTAACTGGAGCTTTCAAGTTCATAATGGCATAGTGGAGCAATTTTAATTTATACCTGCCGGTACCTCCGGCAGGTTTTTTTCTTGGTTATTAATTAAATGCTCATATTTCCAATGTGCTAGGTAAATACTAGTTCAGAATGTGAGAGAACGGAATTGAAGGGTGCGTGAAAGTTTGAGGGTTCTTATGTTTTCGTGGGAGTACCCACCCTTAAGTGTAGGTGGGCTGGCTCAGCATGTCTACGATTTAACTGCTGCCATGGCTGAGCAGGGTGATGAAGTGCATCTAATCACACGGGGTAATCCGGGCACTCCAGATTTTGAAATAGTTAAGGGAGTAAGAATTTACAGGGTAAATCCCTTTAAGGTTTCCTCTACGGATTTTGTCACATGGGTTATGCAATTAAATATGGCAATGATTGAGAGAGCTATTCCCCTAATCCAAGAACTTGGCAATGTGGAAATTGTTCATGCCCATGATTGGTTGGCAACCTATGCTGCCAAGGTATGTAAACACGCCTACAAAATACCCCTGGTGGCTACAATCCACGCAACCGAATGGGGAAGACACAACGGTTTACATAATGATATTCAGCGACATATTAGTGATATTGAATGGTGGCTGACCTATGAATCCTGGAAGGTAATTTGCTGCAGCCACTATATGTTTGACGAGTTGAGGCGGGTTTTTCAATTGCCGGAGGATAAGTTGAGAATTATTGCCAATGGCGTAAACCCGGAATATTTTAAATATGACCCAGGTAACAATTGTAGAAGGGGTAATTATGCATCCCCGGGGGAAAAGATTGTTTATTATGTAGGGCGTTTGGTACCCGAGAAGGGTGTCCAGGTGTTGTTGGACGCAATACCTAAAATTATTAATTATCACCCCAATACCAAATTTATCATTGCCGGTAAAGGACCCTTTGAGGGCAATTTAAAGGAGCAGGTAAATAGAATGGGCCTTAGTGAAAGGGTTTATTTTACCGGGTATGTAGATGATGCTACAAGAAATTCCCTATATCATTTTGCCGATGTGGCTGTTTTTCCCAGCCTTTACGAGCCCTTTGGTATAGTTGCACTGGAGGCTATGGCTACCAGAACCCCTGTGGTGGTATCGGATTCAGGAGGTCTGGGAGAGATAATCAATCATAAAATAAACGGAATGAAATTTTACACAGGCAACCCTAATTCCCTGGCAGACAGCATCTTACATTGCTTAATGGACCCAATTTCAGCCGGGGAAATGGAGCGAAAAGCTTACCGTGACGTAATTCAGGACTATAACTGGTCTGGTATTGCCCGGCAAACTAGAAAGGTGTACCGGGAGGTAATCGAAGCAAACAGAAATGCCCCTTGGCAATATCAGGAGAAAGGTCACCTTTTTGGCAAATTTAATCGCATGATTAGGCATTAGGTATCTGAATCCAAGGAGTGATTAGGCTTGAAGGCAATTATTATGGCTGGTGGTGAAGGAACTAGACTTAGGCCCTTGACATGTGAAAGACCAAAGCCAATGATGCCGGTTGTTAACCGTCCAATGATGGAACATATTTTAGAGCTTCTTAAGAAACATGGAGTGCAGGATATTGGAGTTACTCTGCAATATATCCCTGAAGCCATTCGAGATTACTTTGGCAATGGCGCAGATTTTGGTGTTCATATGCGTTACTATGTGGAAGAAGTTCCCCTTGGAACTGCCGGTAGTGTTAAAAATGCCCAGAGGTTTCTCGATCAAACCTTTGTTGTAATTAGTGGCGATGCTTTGACAGATTTAGATTTGAGTAAGGCTATGGAATTCCATCGTCAAAAAGGTGCCATGGCAACCCTGGTTTTAAAACAAGTGGATTGTCCACTGGAATACGGAGTGGTAATAACCGATAAAGGGCAAAGAATTACTCAATTTTTAGAAAAGCCGGGCTGGGGTGAAGTGTTTAGTGACACAGTCAATACCGGCATCTACATATTGGAACCGGAAGTATTAAACTATTTCGAACCAGGACAAAAATTTGACTTTAGCAAGGATCTTTTCCCCAGGCTGCTTAAGGATAAACAGCCAATGTTTGGCATTGCTTTGCCGGGTTACTGGTGTGATATTGGCAATCTGCAGCAGTATGTTCAAGCCCAGCATGACTGTCTGACCGGTCAAGTTCAGGTGTCTATCCCCGGTGAAGAAATTGCTCCTGGCTTATGGGTTGGTGAAAACTGTGAGGTTAATTCCAGGGCACTGCTAAAGGGCCCTGTCCTGCTAGGAAATAATTGTACTATTGGAGCTTCAACAGTGATTGACTCCTTTTCGGTAATTGGTGACGGCTGCTTGGTTCAAGAGCAGGCTACAATAAAACGAAGTGTTCTTTGGGATAATGTGTATATTGGACCTAAGTCTTCAATACGTGGCGCTGTGGTTGCAAGTGGGGTTAAGATTAATAGTAATGCCTCTATATATGAAGGCTCAGTGGTAGGAAATGAATCGGTCTTAAAAGAACGTAGCCTACTTAAACCAGACGTTAAATTATGGCCCGGCAAAGTTATAGAAGCAGGGGCAACGGTAGAGAGCAGCCTTGTATGGGGAACAGCCAAAGCTAAAAACCTCTTTGGGATTGAGGGAATTACCGGATTAGCTAATATTGATATTACCCCTGAATTTGCCTGTAGGGTTGGTGCAGCTTACGGGGCAGGGCTAGGTATAGGCTCAAAGGTGGGCATATCCTGTGATAGTTTTCCTGCCTCAATCATGATTAAATCTGCTCTAGCCAGCGGTCTTCAGTCGTCAGGTGTTGAAGTCTTAGACTTTGGCCAAGGGATAACTCCCATGCACAGGTTTGCAGTCAGGGCCAACAATTGTAAGGGTGGCATTCATGTAAGAATTAATTCCCACCGCTCGGATAAAATAAATCTATTATTTACCAATGAGCTGGGAGGCAATATTTCACGGGGTCAAGAGAGAAAAATTGAAGGAACCTTGGATCGGGAAGATTCTCGTCGGGTGGATGCTAAAAAAATAATCCCCATAAAGAATGACCAGGTGGTAGCAGGGTTATATATCGAAAATGTTATTCATGGTATAAATGCTGAGGCAATAAAGAAATCGGGTCATCATTTAGTATTATCCTATAATAGAACCAATCTAGATCCATTTATTTCTAAGACCCTGGGCACCCTAGGCATTACCTTAGAAAACTTAGAACTAGATGATCAGCCAAAGGATTGGCAAAATTATTTAGCTCTGTTGCAGGATGTGCAGAAAGCCGTTGAAAGTCATGGGAAGGCAACCGGTGCAATAATAGATCCTAATGCCGACAGGCTGATCATGATTGATGGAAAAGGAAACGTCATAAGTGATGAAATGCTAACGGCACTGCTTTCACTAATCATCTTAAAGGAAAAGGTTGGCCCGGTCATAGTTCCGGTGACTGCCCCCAGGGTTATAGATGAATTGGCAGAGCGGTACAAGGGAAGGGTGGTAAGAACCAAGACATCTCAACAAGATCTGTTAGATAAAATTCTGAGTCATAGTAACCAGGTTGGTGAACCTGTACATCATCAAATGATGAATTTTGATGCCCTTTCAGCTCTAATCCGAGTATTAGATTTTTGTGCCAGGGAGGGCGTTGCTTTATCAGAATTATTGTCGGAAATACCTGAGTTTTATCTGCAGAAGAAAGAGGTTGAAGTGCCGTGGGAAGCTAAAGGCCGTGTGATAAGGAGACTTATTGAAGAACAGGCGGATAAAATGGAATTGCTGGACGGGGTAAAAGTGTATCACCCCCATGGCTGGGCGTTGGTGCTACCGGATCCAGAGGAGCCAATTTGTCGAGTTTTCACTGAGGGTATATCCATGGAGGTTGCAGAGGAATTAACAGACCTATATGCCCAAAAAATCAATCAAATAGCCAGAGCCTGACCTTTTGGTTAGGCTCTTTGCCTTATTTGAAAGGGAAAATCGTATCATTGTCGAATAGATAAGTGAATTATCCAGGAAGAGAGGGGTTGTATTTCTTGCGGGGGCTTTATCAAGATGATCCCTATTTGTTGCAGTTTAGGTCTAAAGTTACAGGAAGCATTGCTGAGGAAGAAAAGACCGGAATCTTAATCGAAAATACTGTGTTTTACCCAGAGGGTGGTGGTCAACCATCGGATCAAGGAAATTTGGTCTGTGCTCGTCGATCCTACGAGGTATTACATGTTGAAGAAAGAAATGGCCAAATTATCCACTGGATTGCCGGTACAGCCATGCCTTCTTTGGGAACTGAGGTATTAATGACGGTAGATGCGGAAAGACGCAGGGATCATATGCAGCAGCATCATGGCCAACATATTATTTCTGCTATTTTTGAGCAGCAGTATGGCTTTGAAACAATTGGCTTTCATTTAGGACAAGAAACTTGTACCATTGATCTAAAAACCTCGAATCTATCGCCAGAGCTTTTAAAAGAGGCGGAGATAGAGGCTAACAACATAGTTATGGAAAATTTACCAGTAAAGACCGAGTATTACCGAAGAGATCAGCTAGCCCCGGAGCTGATGGCAAAGCTTCCTTCGGAACAGACGGAAGTCCGCCTCGTTATTATACCCGGTATAGATGAAAATGCCTGCTGTGGTACTCACCCTAGATATACCGGTGAGGTTGGACCCATAAAACTACTGAAGACTGAAAAGGTGAGGACTCATGTGAGACTCCACTTCATATGCGGCCTAAGGGCGGTCATTTGGATGCAAGGGACAGCAAACCTGCTGAAAGATTTAGAAGATGCCGTTGGTGCAGCGGGAAGCGAGGCTGTCACAAGAATAAACAAACGGGAGCAGGAAATTAAACAGTTCCAAAGGGAGCGCAAAGAGCTATTAAAATTCAAATATCAAGCTATTGCCGGAGAACTAAGGAATAAAGCCCAAAGGATAAATGACGTTACATTAATAATTCAGCATATTGATGATGCAGATATGGATATGCTTCGAGGATTAGCTTGTTCCTTGAATCTAGAGAACCAGGTGACGATATTAGCCGGAGGCCAGGGACCTTTTAATGTCGTTTTCGCCTGCGGTCAAAGTACTCCCGTTCCGGCCAGCAAATTGGCAGAACATATTTGGCCTTTACTAAAGGGAAAGGGTGGCGGAAGCTCCGGTTTTGTTCAGGGGGCGGCACAGGAACTGCCCCTTGACCGGCTTACGGAAGAAGTAATACATTTAATAAAGAATAGTTAAATTAGGATAGGGCCTTTAGCTTAAGTATTTATCAAATATTATAAAAAAAAGATGTACAACTTTAAACAATAGGAGTAATATTTACTTGTAACAACTAAAAATTAGCGCTGAATTCATTTGAAGCGGGGGAACCACTTTTTTGGGGTGAATCCATATTTGGTAGGGTTAAGCTTCAACCCGAATCCGTCAGCTAACCTCGTAAGCGTAGAAGTGCTGTTCCATATTATTAATGGGATTTCTTTGCAATGCATAAACTAACGGCACATGTGTCGTTAGTTTTTTTATGAGAAGGAGATTGTAAATGAAACAATTTGCAATTATTGGATTAGGTAGATTTGGCACAAGTGTTGCTACAACCTTAATAAATATGGGTTATGAGGTTCTAGGAATTGATGTTAATGAAGAAAGAGTTAACGAATTAGGGGATAAGTTAACACAAGCGGTGAAGGTTGATGCTATAGATGAACCTGTTTTAAAAGCCCTTGGCATTAGAAATTTTGATGTGGTAGTCGTTGCCATAGGAAAGAATATCCAAGCAAACATACTAGTCTCAGTAATGCTAAAAGAAATGGGTGTAAACAAGGTAGTAGCTAAGGCACAGACTGATTTGCATGGTAAAGTGCTAGAGCGTGTAGGGGTGGATAAAGTAGTATACCCTGAACGGGATATGGGTATAAAAGTCGCCCAGGCCCTTGTTTCTAAGAACATAATGGATCAGATTGCGCTCTCCCCGGAGCATAGTTTGGTGGAGATGGCTGTGCCGCCTGATTTTATTAATAAATCCCTTGAGAAGTCAAATGCCCGACAAAAATATGGAGTAAGTATCTTAGCCATTCGCAGGGGAGTAGAGATCATTATTTCACCACACCCCAGTCAAGTAATGCTGGAGGGCGATATCCTGGTGGTTATTGGTAAGAATGAAAAGCTTCAAAAGTTTGAAACTATTGATATTTAGAAGCCCTTTGGAGGCAAAATGATGGCATTTTCAAAAAAAATCAACCCTCCCTTCCTCATCATTATTGGCTTTGCAATAATAATATTTTTGGGAACCCTTTTATTGTCATTACCTATAGCGTCGTCCACCGGTGAAAGCCTTGGATTTTTAGATTCGCTATTTACTGCAACTTCAGCTGTATGTGTAACTGGGCTGGTTGTTTTTGACACTGGTTCAGACTATACTTTGTTTGGTCAAATTATTATTATGATTTTAATTCAACTAGGCGGCTTGGGGTTTATGACCTTCGGGGTTACTACAGCAGTTCTATTAGGGAAAAAAATAGGTTTAAGAGAAAGGCTGTTAATTCAAGAATCAACTCATTCTATGTCAAATTCTGGATTAGTAAGACTAGCATTAAATATATTATTTATTTCCTTACTTTTTGAATCAATTGCTACATTGATTTTAACAATAAACTGGTATGAAGAAATGGGACCTTTGAAGTCATTTTATTATGCATTGTTTCATGCAGTGTCGGCATTTAACAATGCTGGTTTTGCACTATGGCCGGATAGTTTAACACGCTACATGGGAGATCCCATTGTCAATGTAGTAATAAGTAGTTTATTTATAATCGGCGGGATAGGCTTCATTGTCATCCTGGACATATACATAAAGAGAAAGTGGCAAAAATTATCCTTAAACTCTAAAATTGTCTTAATTACCACAGGTATTCTTTGTGCTGCCGGTTTTCTATTTGTTCTAGTCATGGAGTCGCTAAATCCTAAAACCTTTGGGGATTTAACATTTAGTGAAAGACTATGGGCATCCTATTTCCAAGGTGTTGTTACTAGAACAGCAGGTTTTAATACCATAGATATCGGACAGATGATGGCTGCTTCTCAGCTATTTATCATCTTCCTAATGTTTGTTGGAGCGTCCCCCGGTTCTACCGGCGGTGGTATCAAAACAACTACCTTTGCAATATTAATTCTATCATTATCAAATATTATTAAAGGGCGGAGTGAGGTTTCAGTTTTTAAAAGAACAGTTGCTACTGATATGATACTTAGATCCCTTGCTGTTATCATAATTTCTCTAGGAGTGGTGATGACCTCAACACTACTATTAACAATTACAGAACATAGCCTCCAAAGGGATTTTCTTGAGGTCTTATTTGAAGCAACCTCTGCCTTTGGAACAGTTGGGCTGTCTATGGGCTTAACGGCAGAATTATCGGTTTTAGGCAAGTTAATAATTATAGTAACAATGTTTATAGGTCGTTTAGGTCCTTTGACCCTGGCCTATGCCTTAGCCCGGAGGAATGTGAAACCAAACATTCGATATGCAGAGGAAAAAATCTTAATTGGATAGATAAAATAAAATCCCACATGAAGTGGGATTTCAGACTGTTGAAAAAGATACAACCGGGTTTTAATAATCCCGAGCAGCGATATTCGGAGAAGTGGAAAACAGCGCTTCGCGAAGCTGAGGATGCGAAAATGGGTGCCCGGACATGGACGTCCGGGCAAGCCTGAGGTAAACACGATGTTTACTCGAAGGCGGCCCATTTTCGCCCGAAGCAAGCGGTTAGCGCTGTCCACTGCGGAGAGAGGAGTCGTGAGGGATTATTAAAACCCGAATATAGGTAGTTCCTCGACAATCTGCAAATCCCACATGAAGTGGGATTTTGTTTATTGCATGTTTGGGAAGTCCAGCTGACGGAGGGCTTCGTATACTGCTATGGCGACTGAGTTGGAAAGATTTAAGGAGCGAACACTGCTTAACATAGGAATCCTAATACAATAGTCTGGATTGGCAGCCAACAGCTCCTTGGGGAGACCGGCAGTCTCCTTGCCGAAGACAATAAAATCATCCCGTTGAAAGTCTACCTGATGAAAGGATTTACTGGCTTTAGTGGTGAAATACCAGAAACGTCCATGGGGGTATTTAGCTTTAAGGGCCGGGAAATCATCATGGTAATGGATATCCAACTGCTGCCAGTAGTCCAGGCCGGCTCTTTTTAGGTGGCGGTCATCGGTGGAAAATCCCAAGGGTCTCACTAGATGCAGGCTTGCCCCGGTTACCGAACAGGTCCTGGCAATATTACCGGTATTGGCTGGTATTTCCGGTTCTACCAATACTATATGCATTACTTTGGCGCTCCTTTATTATTTGCTGATGGACAAACTTCTATTAAACCACAAAGCTCACAGCGGGGACTTCTTGCCAGACAAATCCTTCTACCGTGAAGGATCATCTGGTGATGAAGCCTTTGCCATAATGCCTCGGGAAAAACTTGACACAGATCCTTTTCCGACTGCTCCGGTCCTTTACCATTGGATAGCCCCCAGCGCTGAGCCAGTCGATGCACATGGGTATCAACCGGAAAGGTACTCTGGCCGAAGGCTACACCTAAAACTACATTAGCAGTTTTTCGGCCGACTCCCGGTAGCTTTTCTAAGTCCTCTCGCTTATCAGGAACCTGACCTTGATACCTCTCTAAAATGATTTTGCTGGTATCAACGATAAATCTACTTTTATTGCGGAATAATCCACAGCCCTTGATCTCCAGAGCCAATTGCTCCGGTGTTAGACCGGCAAAATCCCCTGGAGTTGAATAATTCTTAAACAGCTTTTTGGTGATTTTGTTTACCTGAACATCAGTGCATTGGGCCGATAAGATTACAGCTATGAGTAATTCAAAGGAAGTAGAAAACTCAAGCTCTGTGGCTGCATCAGGGTACAGCTCCGATAATTTACCCATAATCATTTGGGCCCTTTTTACGGTCTCCTTGTTAGCCATTTTTCAACAGCCTGGCATGCTCCACCTTGATGCATGAATCTTGAATAAAGGTAACTCCAGCATTAGAGGCAAGTGCTGCTGCAGCGTCATTGGCGATGCCTAATTGTAGCCAGATTGCCTTAGGACCAAGGGGAATGGCCTGCTCTACTACTCCCGGAGTATCCTCACTCTTTCTAAATACATTAACGAGATCTATTGGCTCGGGTATCTCAGCTAAGGTTTTATAGGATTTCTCACCAAGGACCTCCTTAACCCGGGGATGAACCGGAATGATACGATATCCCTGCTGCTGCATATACTGGGCAACTTTAAAGCTATCTCGATTTGGCTTGTCCGATAGCCCCACAACAGCGATAGTTTTACATTCCTTTAGAAGCTCTTTTATTTTATGATCATCTGGATTAGAGAACAAAATAATTCCTCCTTTGTCAATATTGACCTAAAAATCCAAGCCATGATAAAGTATAATAGTGTGCGTCAAAGACTGTCAACAGTTGGCTTTTACAGTAATTTACCCTAGGAAGTGATTGAATGGGTTCAGTACTATTGGCCGTGGCCATAGGAATTATAGTAGGTCGTTTTAAAATACTTCCCTACAGCCAAAATTACGTCAGTAAATTTACGGCCATTTGTTTAATTATTATGCTCTTTGCCATGGGTGCACAATTAGGGGCAAACGATAAACTAGTATCAGACTTAAGTCGTCTTGGCTGGCAGGCTATGGTTTTAGCCTTTGGCAGTATCCTGGGAAGTCTGATGCTTGTCCGTCTGGCAGAAAACTATATTAATAAACAGCTGGAAGGTAATCGTAATAAAACTACTCAGAATTTATAAAAGCAGGTGAAACAATGACCTGGGTAATTATTGGTGCTGTACTTTTAGGTGTAGTTACTGGCCATTGGCTATTTTCAGAAAATGCCTCAGGCTACTTAAATAATATAACCACCATTGCTTTATACCTTATGCTTTTTGGCATTGGTGTTGATTTAGGTCGCCAGAGGGAAGTATGGCTAAGACTATGGGCTATGGGTTGGAAGATTCTTATGCTGCCCCTGCTGGTGGCTATTGGTAGCCTGGCGGGAGCAGCCGTTTCCGGCTATATCCTAGGACTTCCCTTCAATGAATCCACAGCCATAGGTGCAGGCTTTGGCTGGTATAGTTTATCAGGGATACTCATCTCAGAAATTTACAATGTAGAAACAGGTGCCCTGGCTTTTATGACCAATGTTGCCAGGGAATTGCTGACATTTATTTCAGTTCCCCTGGTGGCTCGCTATATAGGGAGACTGTCAACAATTGCACCGGGAGGTGCCACAACAATGGATACAACTTTGCCGATTATTACCAGAGCTACAGATTCTGATATGGCTATTATAGCCTTTATCAATGGTTCCGTACTTTCAACTATGGTGCCGATTTTAGTGCCTTTCCTGATAAAACTAAATTTATAATACTACAAATTTCCCCAATAGACCATCAAGAGCCTGGCAGAATTCACCAAACCATGGGCAATTATTCCTGGTAATAGAGAGCCGGTTAGGTGATAAATTATAGCTAATGCTGCACCCACCACGGCAATCTGAGCAAACCAAATACCACTTAAATGAGCTGCTGAGAAAAAGACAGAGCTTACTGCCACACCCAGGGCAATACCCCATTTTCTAGCAAAGGCTGAAAAAGCCATACCTCTATAATAGGCCTCTTCAGTTATTGGAACCAATATACCACCAATAACTATTGGCAAAAGCAGCCCTGCTGGATCGGCAGCTCCTGCAGCCGCTTTGACCAGAGGATTTGTACCTGTATCAGCTGCAAATAAAAAAACCAGAGCTCGCTGAGTCCCCTCGGCCAGGAGATAGAGAGGAATAGCGGCAGCGATGCCATAACCTATCTGGCGTCCAGGATGATCAAAATTAAAACCTAGCTGCCTCAGACTTCCCTGGCGCAGCACAAAGAAAAGTGTTAATCCAAGCAAAATAGCCCGGTCTGCCACCTCTACGAGGCGTGGCGAAATTCCCGGAAGGTAAGGTAATATCAACTTTCCTACAAGGAAAACAAGGACGATTCGCAGAAAAAAAACCCACAACACCTCAGAAACTCCCCACAGTTCCTTCATAGTAATATCCTTCTTCATAAAAAGCACCCTCCGCTATATTCCAATTTAACAAAAATAAAAATCATTATAAAGGCATTTTTGCTGGGCAATACTAAGAAAGTCATTGACATTATAATTTGACCTTTTTTATTATTTCCTCTTTATTGATAAATACTGTCTCGGTTTAGCTGTTCATATTTTCCAAGGAGGGGTATAGAGATGGATAACTTGTGGCCTTGGCTAATAGGAGTGGCGGTTGCAGCGGTAATAGCTGCATTGATACTGCCAATAATACGCAGGACTACTCCTAAGAAGCCAGAACTTCCTGAAGCAGAGGAAGAATATGCCGAAGAAATTTTTCCTGTGGCAGTGCAATTAAAACCTAAGGTGGATGACGGACCACATATTCCACATGATTATGGAATTGATCGACTAGTCCTAACTGCCAAAGATCCGAATTGGCTTCATGCTTACTGGGAGATATCCACAACCAGGCAGAATGAATTTACAAACCTGTATGGAGCCGAATTTTGGCACTCCTCAAAACCAATTATTAGGGTATATGAGGTTGTAGGTATGCCCGATAGTCTGGAACAAACAGTGCAAAGCTTTAGGGAACTATTCCTTAATCCTTGGGCAGATAACTGGTTTATAGAAGTGGGGAAGCCTGATCGCAAATTTTATGTTGAATATGGTCGACTTTTACCCAGTGGTAAATATGTACCTATACTTCGTTCCAACACAGTAACAACTCCTAGGGCAACAATTTCCGATAGGATTGATGAGGAATGGATGTGGATAGAAGGTATTTACCAGTACATTGGTCAAGTCAAATATGGCATGAGTTCCCCGGTTCTAACGGAAAGACAAATTATCGCTGGAATTGAATCAATCGTTCCAAGTGGCATATCTTCTCCTGGCTTAGAAAAATAACGAAGAGGTGAATTTGATTGGCCAAAGGATACCTGGCTATAGTCCTACATGCTCATCTTCCCTATGTAAGGCATCCGGAAAGTGAACATTTTCTAGAAGAAAAGTGGTTTTATGAAGCCCTTTCTGAAACGTATATACCGATGGTAGAAATCTTTGAAAGGCTAGTCCAGGATAATGTTCCATTTCGATTAACCTTTTCGATTTCGCCACCTCTTTTATCAATGTTTACGGATCCTTTGCTTCAGCAGAGGTATGTAAAGCATTTGGGAAAATTGATAGAGTTAACCCATAAAGAGGAATCCAGAACCTATGGGACTCCCTACCATCAGGCGGCCTTGATGTATAAAACCAGGCTACAGAAGGCCTACGATATATTTGTGCATCACTATGGTTGCAATTTGGCAACGGCCTTTAAAAGGTTCCAGGACTTGGGTAGGTTGGAAATTACCACCTGCGCTGCAACCCATGGTTTTTTGCCACTGATGATGATCAACCCTCAAGCTGTAAGGGCACAAATAAAAGAAGCTATAAAATTACACAAGGATCATTTTGGAGTGGAGCCTAAGGGTATCTGGCTTCCTGAATGTGGCTACTATGAAGGTGTAGATGATATTTTAAAGGAATACGGTATAAATTTCTTTTTCACCGACAGTCATGGGGTGCTATTTGCTTCCCACCGGCCTAAGTTTGGTGTTTATGCACCCATTTATTGTCGTTCAAGTGTTGCTGCCTTTGGTCGGGACATAGAAAGCTCCAAGCAGGTTTGGAGTGCAAATGAAGGCTATCCGGGTGATCCGGATTACCGGGAGTTCTATCGGGATATCGGATATGATCTTGACCATGAATATATAAAGGACTATATCCATCCCGAGGGCATTAGGATACATACAGGTTTAAAGTATCATCGGATAACCGGAAAGGTAGACTTATCCGATAAACAACCCTATAATCCGGAATGGGCCAGGGGTAAGGCTGAACAGCATGCCGGGAACTTTATGTTCAACCGGGAAAAACAGGTGGATTATTTAGCAAATTATATGGATCGGCCACCCTTAATTGTTTCTCCCTATGATGCGGAGTTATTTGGACACTGGTGGTTTGAAGGTCCCTTATGGTTAGAGATGTTAATTAGAAAAATTGCCTTTGATCAAAAATCCATTGAGTTAATAACCCCATCAGATTATTTAACCCGTCATAAATGTAATCAAGTCGCCACCCCCTGCCAATCCACCTGGGGTGCTGCCGGCTATAATGAGGTTTGGTTAAATGAAAAAAACCATTGGATTTATAGGCATCTGCATATGATTGCGGATCGCATGACAGAATTAGCAGATAGCTTTCCGAAGGCAGAGGGGAATTTGCTTAGGGCCTTAAAACAGGCAGGACGAGAAGTGCTGTTGGCTCAAAGTAGTGATTGGGCCTTCATTATCTCCACCGGGACTATGGTACCCTATGCCATTAGGAGAACCAAACAGCATGTGGCTAATTTCCTGCAGCTTTACGACCAAATAAAGTACTGTAAAATTGATGAGGGTTATCTAGCCCATCTGGAGTGGCAGAACAATATCTTCCCTGATATTGACTACCGTTCCTGGAGAACCCATGCTGATAAAACTAAAACTGCTATATCATAGACTGCCCACCGGCAGTCTATGATTGTCGAGAAACTACCTATATTCGGGTTTTAATAATCCCTCACGACTCCTCTCTCCGCAGTGGACAGCGCTAATCCCTTGCTTCGTGCGAAAATGGGCCGCCTTCGAGTAAACATCGTGTTTACCTCAGGCTTTCGCGGACATCCATGTCCGCTCACCCATTTTCGCATCCTCAGCTTCGCGAAGCGCTGTTTCCACTGCTTCGATTGTCGCTGTTCGGGATTATTAAAACCCAGTTATACCTTTTTCAACAGGCTGAGACTGCCCACCGGCAGTCTCTTATTTTATGTTTGCTTACACCCTTTTTCATACTTTGCTATAATAATTAAAAAATGCAAAGGTGTTGATTATAATCAAGGTAGATATTCTTGCCTTTGGTGCCCATCCAGATGATGTGGAGGTAGGAGCCGGAGGCTTAATGGCAGTGTTGGCGCAAAGGGGTTTAAAGGTAGCTGTAGTTGATCTCACTGGTGGGGAAATGGCCTCCAACGGCAGTCCTGAAGAAAGAAATAGGGAGGCCCAGCGAGCTTCTGAGCATTTGGGCTTATCCTGGCGAAAATGCCTGGGTATTCCAGATGGGAATATCCATATTAATAGTGAGAATATCTTATCAATGGTTAAAATCCTTCGTGAATGTCGCCCAACCCTAATCTTAGCTCCTTACTGGGATGATCGGCATCCCGACCATATCAATACATCTCGATTGGTTCAGGAAAGCCACTTCAGTGCCGGACTTAGAAAACTATTACCAGATATGGAGCCCTATAGACCGCCCCAAGTTTGGTATTATTTCTTATCCAAGGCAGCAGAGCCTAAATTTATTGTGGATATCTCCGATGTATATAATAATAAAAGGTCTGCAGTTCTAGCCCACGAGACCCAGTTTGGGAACAAGGCCGGCAGGGTTGAGACCTTCCTCAATTATGGACCTGGAAGCTTATTAGATTTAATGGAGTCTAGGGATCGTTATTTCGGTTCTTTAATAGGAGTCCTTCATGGAGAAGGGTTTACCACCAAAGGTCCGTTAGCATTAAGAAATCCCTTAAATCTGCTGGAGGTGTTCGGTTGAGGATTGGAATTCTTTGCCACTCTACCTATGGAGGTAGTGGGGTTGTAGCAGCTGAATTAGGAAAAAGCCTGGCAGCAAGGGGCCATGATGTACATTTTGTGACAATAGGACGGCCCTTTAGACTGTCATCTTATCACCCTAATATTTATGTTCACGAAGTGGCAGCCTTTCAACACCCTTTATTTGAAGTGCCACCCTATTTCTTAACCCAAATAAACAAAACCGTTGAAGTAATGCGTCGCCATAAGCTGGAGGTATTGCATGCTCACTATGCAGTGCCCCATTCCCTCGGGGCCCATATGGCAAGGCAAATCTCCGGTGAAAATATTCCTGTTATAACTACACTGCACGGAACTGATACTTCCCTGGTGGGTGCTCATCAAGAATTTTTCGAGATTACCAAGTACGGTTTATTAGTAAGTGATGAGGTTACGGTTGTTTCCTCCTTTTTGGCTAAACAAACCAGAGCAACCTTTGGTCTAACAAGGGACTTGCCGGTAGTATATAATTTTGTAGATCCCGACGTATTTAAGCCAGGATTAAAGGGTATAAAAAGTAAACTAACCCCTAACGGGGAACCTCTATTAATTCATATATCAAACTTTCGACCCCTTAAGAGGGTGTCGGATGTCCTAGACATATTTAGTATTATCCGTTCAAAAAGGACAGCCAAGTTGGCAATGATTGGGGATGGGCCGGAGATGCCAATGGCCCAAAAAAAGGCGGCCCAGTTGGGCCTGCTGGATGATACATACTTTTTAGGCCGGCAGGACTCGGTTGCGTCCATACTAGCTGCCTCTGATGTTATGCTGTTTCCATCCTGCTGTGAAAGTTTTGGCTTGGCTGCCCTAGAGGCACTATCCTGTGGAGTGCCGGTGATAGCTACCAATGCTGGTGGTATTCCAGAGGTTATTGAGCATGGTGAGGTGGGTTTTTTAGCGAATGTAGGTGAAGTTGAGGAGATGGCTCAATATACCCTGGAACTCTTAGATAATCAAAGACTTAGACAAAAAATATCCTTACAAGCCAGGGAACATGCTTTAAAAAGGTTTAATGCTGGCCAATGGGTGGCAAAATACGAACAAATTTACCAATCATTCTAGTTAAGGGGGTTGGAAGGTGAAGGTAATTTCCTTTGGAATACTTGAGGCACTAGAAGGAAAGAGTGAAGAACTGAAAGACTTAATTTACAGACACATGGAGTTTGTTAAGGAGCAACCAGGACTAGTTCATATTTATACTGCTAGACCAAAAGGCAACCAGGAAAAGTTTTTAGTAGTATCAGCCTGGGATACAGAAGAAAACCAGCAAGCTGCCATGGCAAAGCTCAGTAGTGATCCAACAGCTGCCGCCGAGTTTATTCAACTTATGCAGGTCCTAAAGGGACAGCCTGACTTTGGCAATTATGTTGTAGACAGCATATCCTCCAAGTAATTGGAATATGGATTAGGTAAACCGGCAAAAGGAGTGATCCCATGCCTGATCTATATGAAGTTGAAGCTGGAACAATCATAGTGGCAGCCAAGCCATTAATAAATGTGCTGGAACAGCCTGAAGAAGGAATTCCTTTGGTAACCCAGCTTTTGCTTGGTTGGACCGCGCAGGTTATGGGAGTCGAAGGAGATTGGTTTCATATTCAAGCCGAGGACGGTTCGCCGGGGTGGGCAAAGATAAACCATTTTTGCCTGCCCCTTGATAGTGAAAATAAAACAAAGTTATGGGTAGTTTCACCAACGGCTGAATTATATTTAAATAACCGTTTAAGAGAAAGAAAATGTAAGCTGTATTTGGGAAGTCAGCTTAGATTGATAAAGGAAGCCGACCGATATTATTTAGCTGAAATGCCTTGCGGAGAAAAGGTTTATATAGAAAAAAAGGATAGCGGGATAAATATTTATGAATCAGTTAGTAATATTGATGTGCTGAATATTGGCCATTTATTTTATAAAGCTCCTTATCTCTGGGGGGGCATGACTAACGAAGGCATTGATTGCTCTGGCCTAACCTATATGTCCTATTATCTCTGCGGTCTAAGATTGCCAAGGGATGCACAGGATCAGTTTAAAAAGGGTAAGCAGGTTGAACAAAATAATTTACAACCAGGGGATTTGGTTTTCTTTTCCACCATCGATCCTGGTCCGTCCCATGTTGGTATATACCAGGGAGATGGGTATTTTTTAAATGCCAGAACCAAGGATGGAGTAACTGTAACGGCAATGGAGGATCCCTTTTTTTCAAGCCGGTATCTCGGGGCTAGAAGATATATATTTTAATGAATGGCAGGGTATTTTGATATATGAAGCGAATTGTGTGTTCTAGGAATATTTGTTAAATGGAGAGTCAGAAATGAATAAACATCAAGATATGATATTTCCTATTAAACTCACTTGTCCAAATTGCGAAAAAGAGTTTGAACACCCTGAGGTAAAAAGTAAATACATTGTGATCGAACGTCAAGATAGGGATTTTTGTAGTTATTTTGCCGGCATTAATCCACTTTTTTATGATATTATGGTTTGTAAATATTGTGGTTTTGCCTTTACCCGTGAAACCAACATTCCCTTAAGTGAGCCAGAGAAGGCTATAATCAAGACTATTTTAGCCAATTGGCATACTGATGGCTACCAATATGGCGGTGTTAGAACACTGGATATGGCCATAAAAGCCTATAATCTGGCTATTGTTTGTCAGGAGCTTAGAAATGCAAAGGACTCAGTCAAAGGCTCCCTTTACCTTCGATTGGGCTGGCTGTATCGCTATCAAGGAAATAAGGTCAGTGAGGAAAAATCTCTACAGAGGGCCTTGGAGTTTATGAAAAGGGCCTACGAGAGGGAATCAACCAATGAACTAAAAAAAGAGTTGAGAATGATTTATTTATTAGGAGAGCTGTCCCATAGAATGGGTAACGAAAGGGAAGCTATACAATGGCTGCAAACGGTCATTAGCCATAAAGAGGTTAAGAGGTATCCT
The DNA here is from genome assembly GCF_030577015.1 of Desulforamulus aquiferis. Classification (NCBI taxonomy): domain Bacteria; kingdom Bacillati; phylum Bacillota; class Clostridia; order Eubacteriales; family Peptococcaceae; genus Desulforamulus; species Desulforamulus aquiferis. The sequence goes on from NZ_JARPTC010000021.1 coordinate 190,342, forward strand.
ATTTTTGAACGTATGGCAAGGAGTTTATGGCAGGACATTAGAGAACAACATAAGAAGTAACCTTACGGGTGTGCATTTTCATGTACACCCAATTTTTATTGTCCCTTCTGATGGAATTAAGGGAGTTGAACGTGGTAAAATTATTTGGAATAAGGGGTATTAGGTAAGGGAGTGATAAAAGTGCCGGTCAAACATGAATTTGTCCATCTTCATTTACATAGTGAATATAGTCTGTTGGATGGAGCTGCCAGAATAAATCAGGTGGCCAAACAAGCTAAAGAATCCGGCATGAGTTCCCTTGCCATTACTGATCATGGCTGTATGTTTGGGATAGTGGATTTTTATAAGGCCTGCCATAAAGAGGGCATTCGCCCCATACTGGGTTGTGAAGTATATGTGGCACCTCGCAAAATGACAGACCGGGTGCCAAAATTAGACGAACAGCCCTATCATCTGGTTTTGCTTGCTGAGAACCAGATGGGCTATAAAAATCTGCTGAAATTGGTTTCTTTAGGCTACACCCAGGGTTTTTATTATAAACCAAGAATCGATAAGGAGATACTGGCAAAATATCATCAAGGGTTAATTTGTCTTAGTGGCTGCCTGGCTGGCGAGGTAGCCCATAAAATTTTAGGGGGACAGCCAGACCAAGCAAGAAAAGCAGCCATGGAATACTATGATATATTTGGACGAAATAATTTTTACCTTGAAATGCAAGACCATGGATTCCCGGAGCAAAGAACAGTTAATCGTGAGCTATTACGATTATCAAAGGATTTATCGCTCCCCCTGGTGGCCACCAACGACGTTCATTATACTAAGCGGCAGCATGCAGATATTCAGGATGTATTACTGTGCATTCAAACTGGTAAGAGCATTAACACCCCTGGCAGGATGAAATTTGAGTCCCAGGAAATGTATTTAAAAAACCCGGAAGAAATGGCCCTGCTTTTTGGAGAAATACCTGAAGCATTGTCTAATACTGTGGGTATTGCTGAACGCTGTAAAGTGGACTTAGATTTTGGACATCTTCACCTGCCCTATTTTACAGTACCCGAGGGATATGCCCCAGCTAGTTATTTAAGAGAGCAGTGTAGACTAGGTGCTGTTAAAAGGTATGGAGATTATTCTCAGGCAGTTTCAGATAGGCTTGAATATGAGCTAATGGTAATTGGACAAATGGGCTATGAAGAATATTTCCTCATTGTATGGGATTTTATTAAATATGCCCGGGATAAGGGCATAGCAGTTGGACCTGGAAGGGGGTCAGCGGCCGGCAGCATTGTTGCCTATGTTTTGGAGATAACCAATATTGACCCACTTCGGTATGGGCTATTGTTTGAGAGGTTTCTAAACCCTGAAAGAATTTCTATGCCTGATATTGATATTGATTTTGACTATGAAAGACGGGGCGAAATAATTGATTATATTGTAAGAAAATATGGTGATGATCGGGTAGCGCAAATCATAACCTTTGGCACCATGGCCGCCAGGGCTGCCATAAGAGATGTTGGCAGGGCACTAGATATGCCCTATGGTGAAGTTGACCGGGTAGCTAAGCTGGTTCCGGCTGAATTAAACATGACCATAGATAAGGCCTTAAAGAATTCCCATGATCTAAAGGCAATTTATGAAGATAATCTTGAAGTTAGGAAACTGGTAGATACAGCCGTGGAGTTAGAAGGAATGCCAAGGCATGCCTCAACCCATGCTGCCGGCTTGGTAATTTCCAGGGAACCACTGGTGGAGTATCTACCCCTTAGCAGAACCTCTGATGGGCTGGTCACCACCCAATTTCCCATGGGTACAGTGGAAGAACTGGGACTATTAAAAATGGATCTCTTGGGCTTACGTAACCTAACTGTTATTGAAGAAACCATAAGGTTAGTGGAGCAGTCAAAGGGATTTAAATTAAATATTAATGACATTCCTCTAGAGGATAAAGAAACCTTCAATATGCTGTCAAGGGGAGAGGGTATCGGTGTATTTCAGTTAGAAAGCAGTGGAATGAGGAATATATTAAGGGAATTAAAGCCCAGCGCCTTTGAGGACATCGTTGCCCTGGTTGCCCTATACCGCCCCGGACCTCTGGGCAGCGGTATGGTGGAGGACTTTATTCAGAGAAAGCACGGACGAACAAAGGTGGATTATTACCATTCGGATTTAGTTCCCGTATTAAAAGAAACCTACGGTGTCATACTTTATCAGGAACAGGTAATGATGATTGCCAGAATAATGGCAGGCTACACTTTGGGACAGGCGGACTCTTTACGTAAAGCCATGGGTAAGAAAATTGCCCAAATGATGGCCATGCACAGGGAGTGGTTTGTTAACGGCACCCAGGTTGATGAAAAGGGAAAAATTCTGGTTAACCCCATTGCAGGAGCTGTGTCCAGAGGTTATGAGAAGCAATTAGCTGAGAAAATGTTTGACTTGATGGAGTATTTTGCAGGCTATGGTTTCAACAAATCACACTCAGCTGCCTACGCCCTGGTATCTTACCAAACTGCTTATTTGAAGGCCAACTATCCGGTGGAGTATATGGCGGCACTTTTAACATCTGTAAGGGACAATACCGACAAGGTGGTTTTATATATAGAGGAATGCAGGCGTATGAATATACAGGTACTGCCCCCTGACATAAACCTCAGTCGAGAAAATTTTACGGTGGATGATAAATCTATCAGGTTTGGTTTGGCAGCCATCAAAAATATTGGCTGGAATGCCGTACATGAGTTTATACAGGCACGGCAGGTTGATGGAATTTTTACTAGCTTTACAGATTTTTGTACAAGGGTTGATACTAAAATAGCTAATAGAAGGGTTCTGGAAAACCTAATCAAATCCGGGGCATTGGATCGTTATGGCCATAGGGCACAATTATTGGCAGCCTTAGATATGGGTATAGAGTTTGCCCATAGGGCTCACAGGGATAGGGAACAGGGTCAGGTAAATCTTTTTGACCTAATGCCGGAGAATTCTCGGGAGTCCATTGCTATTGTCCTTCCCCATGTGCCGAAATTAAGTGTAAAGCAGCAGTTAGATCTTGAGAAGGAATCCATGGGCCTATATATATCCGGGCATCCCCTGTCAGAACTAAGCTGGCTTTGTGAGGCCATAGATGTAAGGAGGGTTTCTGAGCTTCAGGAATTAACTGATGGTTTACAGATATTTATGGTGGTAATAATCTCCTCAGTAAAGAGGATTACCTCCAGAAGAGGTGACCCAATGGCCTTTATGTCAGGAGAAGATTTAACCGGCAGCTGTGAATTTGTTGTATTTCCCGAGGTATTAAAGCGTTTCGGATTTGTTTTAGACCGGAAGGAACCCTTGCTGGTAATAGGTAAGTTAAATAATAGCGGGGATGAGCCCAAGGTGCTGGTGGAGGAGCTTAGGCCGGTGGAAGGGATAAGCAGTGAATTATGGCTTAAAGTTGCCTCCGGTCAAAGGGAACTAATCCAAGTAATAGAGAGCCAGTTGATGCAATACCCAGGCAAAACCCTGGTTAAGCTGTTCAATCCTGAGAACCGGGAGGTACAGGTACTTGGACAGAGCCTTTGCATTACACCGGCACCTGATTTAAGAAATGTCCTAATTAAGATTTTAGGCCCTGATTCTGTAAAGCTTCGCTGCAGTCTGAATGCATATTCTCAAACGGCTGCTACCTTAGATACAGGGGTAAGGGATAATAGGTTTAACTATAGGACAAGGATTACCAAGAAAGAGCCTGGTAAAATAGCTGAGCAGGAATCAAGAAAAAAAAGTACAGAAGAGGCCTTTAATCCCGATGCCTATCAGGTTCCCCAGAGTATACTTCAGATCTAGATGTAAAAAAACACCATATGTACCAACTTGTAACATTGCCTGTCCCCCTGGTATAATTCCCTTACCAGGCTTATTGAGGGGTGATGGAATTGAACCTGGTTTTTTTAGTATCCTTTATCTTAGTATTGATAATAATTGTTGAATTATCTGCCATAGCCCTCAAAATAACGGGAATGGATTTACACAAAGCGCGTTTCCAAGCCCTATCGGCCCTTGTTACGGTGGGATATACCACTTCGGATTCAGAGATGGTTGTGCGACATCCGGCCCGGCGGCGAATTATCATGGTATTGATGATACTTGGCTACCTAGGTACTGCTACCATAGTAACTGCCCTTATAAGTATTATGAGACACCCAGTTACCCTACTTCAGGTAGCCATCGCAGTTGTAATTATCTTACTACCTATTAGTCTTATGTCCAGCAGCAGATTTAGAACAAGCCTGGATCGCGGCATTGAGCGCCAGCTTACCCGGCATAAGGCCTTGCAAAAACGCAGTGTAGAAGAAGTATTAAGATTAGATAGGCGGTATGGAGTGTCAGAGGTTACCCTGGAGAAAGGTAATTTATTGATAGGGCAAAGCATCGCTGCAAGTAAGATAAGGGACAAAGAGCTATTTATCCTAGCCATTGAAAGGAAGGATAGCTTTATACACTCCCCAAGGGGGGAGCAAGTTTTATACCAGGGAGATAAACTTATAGTATATGGTAAACTTATCAATGCATATGAAATAATGTGTCAAAAATGCACAAGAGATCTGGATATTTAAAGAGTATTAGAGGGTTTTAATAGAGTTTCTATATTAGCCAGGCTTTCTTGAAATAACCATGGAAATGTGGTATGATTTTCTGTAAATATGAGGAAATTCAATCGGAGTGATAACAAAGATGGCAGAGAATCACAATAGCGAATATGTAGTAGTAAAGGCATTGGAAAATGGTGTTACCATAATTGGCTTAACTAGGGGAAGAGATACAAAGTTTCATCATTCTGAGAAGCTGGATAAAGGGGAAATCATGATCGCCCAGTTTACAGAGCACACCTCAGCCATAAAAATCAGAGGAAGGGCAGAGGTTATGACCAGACATGGGAGCATGAAAACTGACGACTGATTTTGCTACAGTATCCAGAGATAAAACTCTGGATATACTTATTTTTATGGAAGAAAAAAGAGGAATAAGACCCCAATAAATAGAAACAATTATTGTTTTGGATAAAGTAATTTTAATTCTGAGGGGGCCGTAAACGTGTGGACGGTGGTATTTATTGCGCCCAACAAGAGAGAAGCCGAGAGATTACAGCAAGCGTTAACCCAGGAGGGGCTGTTGGTAAAATTACGCAATATCGGACTGCCAAGTGCAAACGATAATAACTCTGTAGAGATCTTGGTTCCTGAATCTGAAGTAGATGAGGCTTTAGAGGTTATAAATACAATTTAATTGGTTTGGTTTAAGGGAGAGGTGAGTCTTGGTTTTAGAAATTTTTCGTAAGCCTAAATATGTCACCGTTCGACCAGGTGGTGCCCAAGAGGGGGAGAAACGGGATATACCCGAGGGCTTATGGGTTAAATGTTCCCGTTGCAATGAAATCCTTTATAATAAAGAATTGGACAAGAACTTAAAGGTTTGTCAAAAATGCAATTTTCATTTCCGGCTTAATGCCCGGGAGAGAATTCGCATGACTTTGGATGAAGGCTCCTTTAAAGAGATAGACACAGAATTAAATACCGCTAACCCTTTGGATTTTCCCAATTATTTAGAAAAAGTTACAGCAGTACAGGAAACGACCGGCCAAAATGAAGCAATTGTAACCGGAGAAGGAACCATAGAGGGATACAAGGTAGTAGTTGGAGTTATGGACTCCCACTTTATCATGGGCAGCATGGGTTCCGTTGTTGGCGAAAAGATAACCAGAGCTGTGGAATATGCCTTAGTAAAGAAATTACCATTAATCATTTTTGCCACTTCCGGTGGTGCCCGTATGCAGGAGGGAATACTTTCCCTTATGCAAATGGCTAAAACATCTGCGGCACTGGCAAAATATGATCAGGCGGGATTACTTTTTATATCAGTACTTACTGATCCTACAACAGGCGGTGTGACCGCCAGCTTTGCTTCCCTAGGAGATATAATTATTGCTGAGCCTGGAGCCTTAATTGGTTTCACTGGTCCAAGGGTAATAGAGCAAACTATCCGGCAAAAACTTCCCGAAGGATTTCAAAGGGCAGAATTTATGCGGCAGCATGGTATGGTTGACATGATTGTCAGCAGACCTGTAATGAAAGAAACCCTAGCTAATGTTATTTCCCTGCACATTTAGCTACGAAGGAGGCCGGTATGGCACTTGATTTTGAAAGGCCCTTGCTAGAGCTAGAGGCTAAGATTGACGAGTTAAAACGTTTTACAAATGAAAAGGGTATAGACTTCTCCGGCGAGATTGTCATGTTAGAAAATAAGGCCAAGGATATGAAGGCCGATATCTATAGTAATCTTTCCCCCTGGCAAAAGGTGCAAATTGCCAGACATCCTGCCAGGCCCAATACCCTTGACTTTATTAATGCACTTTTTACTGACTTTATGGAATTACATGGCGATCGACTTTATGGAGATGATCCGGCCGTTTTAGGTGGGATCGCCCGTTATAAAGGAACCTCAGTTACTGTAATTGGTCATTTAAAAGGCCATGATACAAAGGAAAATGTAACAAGAAACTTTGGCATGGCCCACCCGGAGGGTTTCCGTAAAGCCCTTAGACTAATGACCCAGGCCGAAAAATTTAAACGCCCGGTTATATGCTTTATTGATACCTCCGGTGCCTATTGTGGAATGGGTGCAGAGGAAAGGGGACAAGGGGAAGCCATTGCCAGAAATCTGATGGTTATGTCAGCCCTGCGTATACCAATTGTATCAATTGTAATTGGTGAAGGTGGAAGTGGCGGGGCCCTGGCCCTAGGGGTAGCCAATAAAGTTTTGATGCAGGAGCATGCTATATTTTCTGTAAGTTCCCCGGAAGCAGCGGCCAGCATCCTCTGGAAGGATGGGACCAAGGCCAAGGAGGCCGCTGAGGCATTAAAGCTTACAGCCCAGGACTTGATGCGACTTGGCGTGATTGACGAAATTATACCGGAGCCCCTTGGTGGAGCTCACAGCGATCTGGAAAGCACTTATAATAAAGTAGATCACTACCTGGAACGCAATCTAAAATCCCTTATTGAACAGGATGTCGATGAACTGGTTCAGGCAAGATATGAGAAATTCAGGGCTATGGGACAAACTGGATAATTTAATTGTTTTAAAATTGGGGATAAGCCTGCCGCTTTGCGGCAGGCTATAGATATATAATAGCGCTTTTAGGGGGTTTCGTAAGAATGCAGAGATTAGGAGTTTTGACCAGCGGAGGAGATGCCTCGGGAATGAATTCCTGTATTAGGGCAGTGGTTAGGAAGGCAATATACCATGGCATAGAAGTTATCGGCATCAAACGGGGCTACAGTGGGTTTATAGAAGCAGACATGGGTCCAATGAATCTAGGGTCGGTAGCTGACATTATTCACAGAGGCGGTACAATCTTACATACGGCAAGGTCTAAGCGCTTTATGACCCCGGAGGGACGTGCCTTGGCCATGGAAAATGTTGACCGATTTGGCATTCAGGGACTGATTGTGATTGGTGGGGATGGCTCCTTTACCGGTGCCAGTGTATTTCACCAGGAACATGGAATACCTGTCATAGGAGTACCAGGCACCATAGATAACGACATAGCAGGAACTGATTATACCATAGGCTTTGATACGGCAGTAAACAATGTTGTGGATGCTATCAACAAGATTAGAGATACGGCAACCTCCCATGAGAGAACCTTTGTAATTGAAGTAATGGGTAGAAACTCAGGCAACATTGCCTTATCTGCCGGTTTAGCTGGTGGTGCAGAAAGCATCTTAATTCCCGAGATAGCCTTTAATTTAGAAGATATTTGCAGTAAGCTTTTAAGTGGTATTAAACGTGGCAAGCTTCACTCCATTATACTTGTTGCCGAGGGGGCAGCCAGTGGCATTGAGGTTGGTAAGCAAATTAAAGAGCTAACAGGCTTTGATACCAAGGTAACCATATTAGGGCATCTCCAAAGGGGGGGGATTCCCTCAGCCTTTGATAGAATACTGGCCGCCAGACTGGGAGCAAAAGCTGTGGAGCTGTTAATGGAAGGAGAAACAAATAAAATGGTAGGTGTTCGCTCGGGGGAAGTGGTGGCCACTAGCCTTGATGAGGTAATAGGTAAGCCCTCATCCATAAGTCAGGATATGTATCAGCTTGCCAAAGTCCTATCAATATAAACTTCTTATTCTTGAGGTGACATAAATGAGACGTACTAAAATTGTGTGTACAATTGGACCAGCCAGTGAAAATGTAGAGACTTTAAAGAAAATGATGTTGGCAGGGATGAATGTGGCCAGGCTAAATTTTTCCCATGGTACTCATGAAGACCACGCCAATAGAATTGCAGCAATTAGGCAGGCGGCTGGAGAAGTGGGCAAAAATATTGCTATCATGCTGGATACCAAAGGGCCTGAAATTCGCCTGAAGACCTTTGCTCAGCCTCCCATAACCCTTGAACCTGGTCAAATCTTTACACTTACCACCAGGGATTTGGTTGGTGACAACAGCATTGTGTCTGTTACCTATGGCGATTTGCCCCTAGATGTGAGACCAGGCAGCAAAATTGCTGTGGCCGATGGTCTTATTGAGATGGAGGTAGAGGCCATTGAGGGAGGAACCGACGTACTCTGCCGGGTTATAAACGGCGGGCAGCTTTCTAATCAAAAGGGTGTAAATTTACCGGGAGTGGTTGTAAACCTACCATCCATTACAGAAAAGGATATTGCAGATATTAAATTTGGTTTAGAACAGAGCGTAGATTTTATTGCTGCCTCCTTTATTCGTAAGGCAGCCGACGTAATTGCCATTCGCCAAATTGTAGAAGAATTTGGTGCGGATGTAGACATAATTGCTAAAATTGAAAGTGCCCAGGGTGTAGATAACCTGGATGATATAATAAATGTTTCTGATGGGATAATGGTGGCCCGGGGTGATCTAGGGGTAGAAATTCCCGCCGAGGAAGTTCCGGTGCTGCAGAAGACAATGATCGAGAGATGCAACATGGCTGGCAAGCCGGTCATTACTGCTACCCAGATGTTAGAATCCATGACTCAAAATCCAAGGCCTACCAGAGCGGAGGCCAGTGATGTTGCCAATGCTATTTTTGACGGCAGTGATGCCATTATGCTATCTGGGGAGACAGCCGCCGGCAAGTACCCAATCCAGACAGTAGAGACCATGGCTCGTATTGCCCAGAGGGCAGAACTGGCAGTGAACTTTGACAGTCTTTTGAGGCATCGTGGTGCTACACTGCAAAGGACAGTTACTGACGGTATCAGCCATGCTGTTTGCACCATTGCCAAGGAATTGGGTGTTAGTGCCATTATTACCGCCACAGCCAGTGGCCATACCGCCAGAATGATAGCAAAATACCGTCCCAAGGTACCAATTATTGCAGTAACCCCTAGACCCAATGTTTTACGTAAACTGGCTCTGGTATGGGGTGTTGAACCTTTAATCATTGCAGATTTAACCGGGACAGATGAAATGATTGCTGGTTCAGTGGAGGCAGGTCTGGCCTCAGGTATCATCAGGGCCGGGGATCTTGTGGTTATAACCGCCGGTGTTCCCGTTGGAGTCCATGGAACCACCAATATGGTTAAGGTTCACACCGTAGGAACCTTGTTGGCCAGAGGTACAGGCATTGGACAAAGGGCTGCAACGGGCAAGGTGCGAATTTGTGCCACACCTAAGGATGCCAATGAAAAGGTTAAACCAGGTGATATTCTTGTTACCCATGGCACCGACAGAGATTTTGTACCAGCCATGGAAAGGGCTTCGGCAGTGATTACCGAAGAGGGAGGATTAACCTCCCATGCAGCAATTGTGGGATTGAATTTTGGTATTCCTGTTATTGTCGGGGTAGAAAATGCAGCTAGTGTTTTACCCGATGGAGATATCATTACCGTGGATGGTCATAGGGGTCTTATCTATGGAGGAGTCGCCCGGGTCTTCTAAAAAAATGACAATGATTCAATGTTCAGAAGCCTACACTGCCAAGTGTAGGTTTTTTATTTAACAATAAACTCCCCGAAATATTACCTTCCCTTACCAGACATACTAAGGGGGGAGGAAGGACAATTGTTTGAAACAATATTGGAGATCTTAAAAAATTTAGGATTGCCGGGCTTATTTGCGGGGATGTATTTTGAGGCTTTTGGACTCCCCTTTCCTGGAACCTTGCTGGTGGCCTTTGCTGGCTTTTTAGCAAAACAGGGTCATAGCAATATTTTTTTGACCTGGTTTGTGGCCATGGCCGGATTTATAACTGGTTCAGTGTCGGCTTTTCTTATTGGACGTCATGTTGGGGAACCATTTTTTAGGAGATGGGGCAGGTATTTGCATCTTACTTCGGAGCGTTTTGATACCGCCCAGGAGTGGTTTCAAAAATCGGCTCCTGGCTTTATTATTGGCGGGCGTTTTATTCCCACAGTGGGAAATATTACTCCCTATATGGCTGGTATAAGCAATATTTCGTTGCTCAGGTATTTGCTTTATGATTTTGTTCATGCCACCATTTGGGTAACCATGTTTTTAGGAGCTGGCTGGCTATTAGGAAGAAACTGGTATCTTATCACTGAAAAGCAGTGGTTCAAGTGGTTTTGGCTGTTTGGTATTATAATTATTATTTTCTTTTTGGCAAAACACCTTTATGTAGCTAGAAGCAAGATAAAGTCATAAAGCATGATTTTATTGGAGAATGTTACTTGAAATAACTAACAATGCTATAATTATGGTACTAAATATATAGGGGTGATTAGGATGACTGCAAAGGATATAATGAAAGCTAATGTAATAACAGTTGATAAGGAGACCACCATATCGGAAATTGCTAAAATCCTAACAGAGAATAAAATATCTGGTGTTCCGGTGGTTGACGGGGAAGGAAGAATAGCTGGGATTGTAAGTGAGGGAGATTTACTGCATAAGGAAATTAGTCCCCGTATACCTAGATTTGTAGAGCTACTAGGGGGAGTTATCTATTACAGCGGACTGGATCAATACAAGGCCGATATAAAAAAATTGGCCGCCATCAGGGCAGCTGAAATAATGACTGAGAAGGTTATAACTGTTTCAAAGGATACCGACATTCAAACCATTGCTTCATTAATGGTGAAGCATAATATCAAGCGCATACCTGTTACGGAGGATCATAAGATAGTTGGTATCGTCAGCCGGGCCGATATAGTAAAGACCCTAGTCCTTTGATTTTAAACCACTCACATAGAGTGGTTTTTGTTTCATTAGCTAGGTTATCATAGTAGCAGGCTTGGTAATATTGCTATGGGTAAATTTATTAAGAGGGAGAAAAATGCAAGTTATGTTTAGATAAAGGAGCAAATAAAATATTGGGGGAGGTTGATTGAAAAAATGATTAAAGTTATACAAGTAGACCCAACTTTTTTTGGCCAGTACGACCTATTGGCAGAAGGGCAAGTATTACATGCAAAATCCTTTGGGGCCTCAGAGGATGCAGCAACTGTTAAGATTAGAAAGGCCACCAGTCAAGCCTTGAAAGCTGCAGATACCCAAGGACTTAAAACCCTTATGCTGCCGGTAATAAATTCAAGAAGCGAAAATATTGCACCCGTAACAACTGCCCAGGTAATGATATCTGAAGTAAGACGCCATTTATCCCTTGGCTCTAAGCTCCAGGAAATAACCTTTGTACTGCCCGATGAAGCTGGAGCAAGGGCCTTCAATGAAGTGGCCCACAGGGATACCATTCTTTGCTTAGGAGATAGCATTACCTTTGGCTACCCGGAGGGTCCACAGATATCCTGGGTAGCCAGGGTATCGAAAGTAACGGGCTTTAAATTGTTTAACCGGGGAATTAGCGGTGAAACAACCGGCCAAATGTTGGCTCGTTTTATTAAATATAGAGAGGAAAGTCTTTCCGCCTATATGATATTCCTGGGAGGCCATAATGATGGCTGGCAGGGAATACCCCTCAAAGAAACCCAGGAAAATATAAAGCAGGTGGTGGAACTGGCCTTCGAGAGGGGAATATGCCCCCTGCTGGGGTTACCTTCTCCCTTGAATATCCAACAGTTATTAGAGAATTTTGAGGGCGACCAGGAGGATGCCGAAAACTATAATCACAAATTAGGTCAAATCAGGGACTGGCTTAGGGAATTTGCCATGGACAGGGGGATTTTTACCCTTGACTTTTATACGCCCCTGCTGTCTAAAGACACAGGTAATCCTGAGCTGCTGCTGGATGGCGGGCATCCCACCCCAGGCGGTTACAAGATCCTAGGGGATGAAATAATTACTCAACTGAGGGGAAGGTTATACCTCTAAAGCATAAACCTCCCTAAAGCGGGAGGTGTAATTCTACTTTAGGCCAAGCACCTGCCTTAACGCTAAGATATGCCTACATTTATAGGAGGGGTCACGGCGTGAGTACCAACGGAAAGTACAACAGTCACAACTGGATAAAGTGGTGGTCAATTCCCAGCGACAGTCGGACTCAATCACTGAACCACGTTCTGGTCCAGTTATATATACTACCAAATCCCCTACCGGGTAGGGTTCAAACATCTTAACTGAGGGATTTATTTCTGACAATTAATAAGCCACCTTTCTTATCTCTGCACATACTTCTTAGGGCAGAACGGTAATATAAATGTATTATATGCGGTTAGGCGGTCTAATTCCTGCTCATTGAAACATAAATTGTTTAATACAAGTAATTGACTTCGGACCCGAATAGTGATAACCTAATAGCTAATTTATAGCAATAATTAGTTTGGATTTTTAGCTTAGAAGTTTTAGCTTAGAGAGTTTAGCTTAGAACATAATTTGAAGTAAGGCTTAGTTGAGTGGAGTTTAGTCAAATAGCAGAGTCGAGTCGAGTTGAGCTGAGATTAGTGAGCCGAGACTTATTATTAGTCATGCAACCGGTTGCTCATTTTTCGAGCCACCGGTTTTTTGTTATTTAATTTTTTAGGAGGTGATTTAGTGTATAGTCCATCCCTAGAAGAGTACTGCCAATTAAGTAGCGAATACAATTTAATCCCTGTTTACAAAGAGTATTTGGCAGATACCGAGACACCTGTGTCAATTTACGGAAAGCTTGCACCCAGGGGCAACAGCTTCTTATTGGAAAGTGTGGAGGGGGGAACAACCCTGGCCCGCTACTCCTTTATTGGCACAGACTGCTTTCTTAACTATAGGTTTCATAGAAATGGGGCAGAATTTTGGGGCTCTGGGGGCAGAGCCAAATTGCATGGAGGTCCTTTATCGGCATTAAAGGGACTTTTAGGACGGTATAATACTCCTCAATTGCCTGATTTACCGAGGTTTACCGGGGGAGCAGCAGGTTACTTTGGCTATGATCTTATAAGGTACCTGGAACGTCTCCCTAATTATAAGCCTGATGACCTGGGACTACCTGTATGCCAGCTAATGTTCCCAGGCCTGGTGCTGGCCTTTGACCATATTCGGCGAACCTTGTTAATTATAGCTAATATCCCCTTGGCGGGAAGTCCTGAAGAAACCTATGAATTGGCCATAAAAAAAATTGAACGTGTGGCTGACAAGATATTTTCTCCCTCCAATAAAGGTTACCAGGTGTTAGAGAAATCCAGGCAATATTCCTTAGCTAGTCTCACCGAGTTCATAAGGCATAATTCATCAATGACGCGCAATGATTTTAAAGAAAAGGTCAATAAAGCCCTTGCCTATATAAGGGCAGGAGATATTTTTCAAGTGGTGCTGTCCCAGAGATTTAATCTTCCCTACACTGGCAATCCCTTTGAGTTGTACCGGAGATTAAGGTCAATAAATCCCTCGCCCTATTTAAACTATTTTGACTTTGGGGATTTGGTGGTGGTGGGTGCATCACCAGAAATGCTGGTAAGGGTGGAGGGGGGCGAGGTTTTCACCCGCCCCATAGCTGGCACCAGGCCCAGGGGTGGGAATGATGCCGAGGACAATATTTTGGCCCAGGAATTGTTGTCAGACGATAAGGAGAAAGCGGAACACCTGATGTTGGTTGATCTAGGGCGCAATGATCTGGGTAGGGTGTGCTTGCCTGGGACAGTTCAAGTACCAAGATTTATGGAGGTAGAGCGCTATTCCCACGTTATGCACCTGGTTTCCGAGGTGCAAGGCCAGCTGGATGGGGGTATGGACTGCTTGGATGCTTTAAAAGCCTGTTTTCCTGCCGGTACGGTGTCCGGTGCCCCAAAGATAAGGGCAATGGAAATAATTGAAGAATTGGAGCCTGTTCATCGGGGACCCTATGCCGGGGCAGTCGGCTATATTGATTTTGCCGGCAATATGGATACTGCCATAACCATCAGAACTTCTGTTTTAACTAAAGGTAAAGCATATTTTCAATCGGGAGCGGGTATAGTCGCCGATTCTGATCCCGTCAGGGAATATGAGGAGACTTTGCAGAAAGCCAGGGCCATGGCAGCAGCTATTATTGCTGCCTCAGAAAAGGAGGAGGTGGCAGCCTGTGTTGGTGGTAATTGACAATTATGATTCCTTTACCTACAATTTGGTCCAACTCCTGAGGGAGCTTGGTAAGGAGGTGATGGTATTCCGCAATGACACCATAGCCCTGGAGCAGCTTGAGAATCTGCAGCCAGAGGGCTTAATAATATCCCCGGGACCAGGGCGACCGGAGGATGCAGGTATTTGCTTGGAGGCTGTCAAGGGCTTGGCGGGGAAAATACCTATTTTGGGAGTCTGCCTGGGACATCAAACCATTGCCCAGGCCTTTGGCGGCAAGATTGTTGGGGCGGCTAGTTTAATGCATGGCAAGACATCAAAGATTATCCATGACGGGTTAGGGCTGTATAACTCAGTACCCCAGGAATTTCAGGCCGCCCGGTATCATTCGTTAGCAGTGGAAGAGGGAAGCCTTCCAGGCTGCTTTGAGATTTCTGCCAGAACAATGGAAGGGGAGGTGATGGGATTAAGGCACAGGGAATATCCCGTGGAGGGTGTTCAGTTTCACCCCGAGTCAATTGCTACCCCTGAGGGAAAAAAGCTGTTGGGGAACTTCATTAGCTTAATCAACTAAATGGAGCTGAGTTGAGAAGGAGGAGAGAAAATGGTGATTAATGATGCCATTAGAAGAGTGGTAGCGGGAGAAAATTTATCCGAGACCGAGGCAAGGGAAGCCATGGCGGAAATTATGGATGGTGAGGCAACCCCGGCCCAAATTGCTTGCCTGTTAACTGCATTGCATCTGAAGGGTGAGACAGCCGAGGAGATTACCGGTTTTGCACGAACAATGAGAGCCAAGGTAACACCTGTAGCTACTAAAAGAATTGGACTTGTTGATACCTGTGGCACAGGTGGAGATGGTGCGGGAACATTTAATATATCCACGGCCTGTGCACTGGTGCTGGCAGGTGCAGGTATTCCTGTGGCTAAACACGGCAATAGATCAGTATCCAGCAAATGTGGCAGTGCAGATGTTTTAGAGGCCCTTGGGGTATCGGTGAACATTAGTGCAGAAGAGGCAGGGTTATGCTTGGATAATGCTGGTATATCCTTTCTTTTTGCTCCGTTGTTGCATGGAGCTATGAAGTATGCGGCAGGACCCAGAAAGGAAATAGGTATTAGAACTGTATTTAATATACTTGGACCTATCACCAACCCGGCTGGTGCTGAAAGTCAAGTATTGGGAGTGTATTGTGCAGATTTGGCCCCAATTTTAGCCAGGGTTCTGGCCAACCTTGGAACAAAAAGATCCTTTGTAATTCACGGTTGTGGTGGGCTGGATGAAATATCCCTGGCAGGAGAGGCACTAGTTTTTGAAATAAGGGATAATAATATCAAGGAAACAACACTGGATCCAGTTAATTATGGCTTATCCCGTGCACCCATATCCGCCTTAGCCGGAGGGGATGCCAAAATTAATGCCCGCATTATTAAAAATATATTGAGTGGGGCCCCAGGACCCAAGCGGGATGTAGTTGTCATTAATGCAGCCCTTGGGATGGTGGCAGGTGGGCTGGCACCAGATATTTCACATGGGGTTAGGTTAGCGCAGGATGTCATTGATTCCGGCAGTGCCCTGAAAAAGCTTAAACAACTGTCAGAGTATACCCAGGGTCTGATTGGAAGGAGGGCGGCCGCCCTTTGATACTGGACAGAATTGTGGAACATAAAAGGCAGGAAGTAAGTGAACTGCTTTCAAAGATAAAAATTGATGATATGGTTAATAAAATCGGCAAATTGCCACCGGGCAGGGATTTTCGAGGAGCTATCTCTAGGCCTGGTCAGGTGGGGCTGATAGCCGAAATTAAAAAAAGTTCACCCTCCAAAGGGTTGCTGTGCAAGGATTTTGACCATAGATATTTAGCTAAAATATATCAAAATAATGGAGCTTCAGCGGTATCTGTTCTTACTGACGAAAGATTTTTTGAAGGTAGGCTTGAGTATCTGAGTGAGGTACATGAAGAAATTGGGCTACCACTTTTGCGTAAAGATTTTATCATTGATCCCATACAGCTTTACCAGAGCCGTATAATTGGAGCTGACGCAGTATTGCTTATTGTAGCCATCCTTTCAGATGATGAACTTGCTGACATGTTACAAATTGCCGGAGAAATTGGTCTGCAGGCACTGGTAGAGGTGCATACGGCAAAGGAATTAGAACGTGCCCTGGCTGCCGGGGCAAATATTATAGGTATTAATAATCGCAACCTACATACCTTTGATACCGACTTGGCGATAACTAGCTATCTAATGGGCAGGTATGACCTATCAGGCATTACTGTGGTGAGCGAAAGTGGTATATCAAACAAAAGACATATGGAATTCTTAAAGAACATTGGAGTAAATGCTGCTTTAGTAGGAGAAGCTCTGGTAAGGGCAGAGGATACAGGGGAAAGGGTCAAGGAATTAGTTCAAGGGGGTGGAAGCTGTGGCTAGGCAGGCAGTAAGAGTAAAGGTTTGTGGTATACGGGATGCCTACACAGCAACTGCTGCTGCAAAAGCTGGTGCTGATGCTGTCGGGATGGTTTTTGTGCCTGGTCGCCGCCAGGTATCCCCCGAATTGGCCAGGGAAATATGCCAGTCCCTGCCACCCTTCATCACCAGAGTAGGTGTTTTTAGGGATGCCTCCCCCGAAGAAATACGTCACATTGCAAAATACTGTGGTTTGGACTTGGTTCAACTGCATGGTCAAGAAAGTCCAGATTATTGTAGGGATTTAGGCCTTAATTCCATTAAGGCCATTCCGGTGAGTGATCAAGGCATAATGGTCAAGGCTCATGATTACCCTGTTAAGGCCTTGCTTTTTGACACCTGTACAGGGGGCCAATCAGGTGGAACCGGCCGAGTATTTAACTGGCAGCTAATACAGGAAATTAAATATAAATTACCCTTTATTCTAGCGGGTGGTTTAACCCCGGAAAATGTTGGGCGGGCAGTGGTGCTGCTAAATCCATACGGGGTTGATGTTTCCAGCGGGGTAGAACGCAATGGTCAAAAGGACCCTGATTTAATAAAAGAATTTATCAATAGGGTAAGGGAGGTTGGGTCAAATGCAGCCAGATAATCGAGGTTACTTCGGCAAATACGGTGGGTCCTTTGTTCCGGAGACGTTAATGCCGGCACTGGAAGAATTAATTAACGCCTACCAGGAAGTAAGGCAGGACCCAGACTTCCTAGGGGAGGTAGAATACTACCTTACCCATTATGTAGGCCGGCCTTCGCCCTTGTATTTTGCAGCTAGGCTAAGCGAGCAATTGGCCGGGGCAAGGATATATTTGAAAAGGGAAGATTTAAACCATACCGGGGCACACAAGATTAACAATACGGTGGGGCAAGTTCTGCTAGCCAAACGGATGGGAAAAACCAGGGTCATTGCAGAAACAGGAGCAGGACAGCACGGGGTGGCCACCGCCACTGCCGCTGCCATGTTTGGCCTGAAATGCGTGGTTTATATGGGTCGGGAGGATATTCGCAGGCAAGCCTTAAATGTCTTTCGTATGAGGCTCTTAGGAGCGGAGGTTGTGGAGGTTTGCTCTGGAAGCTGCACCCTTAAGGATGCCATGAATGAGGCTATGAGGGACTGGGTAACAAATATTCGGGATACCTACTATGTTATTGGGTCAGTGGCTGGTCCCCATCCCTATCCCATGATGGTAAGGGATTTTCAAGCCATTATTGGACAGGAAGCTCGAAATCAAATACTTGAGCAAACCGACGCACTGCCAGATTTTGTAGTGGCATGTGTAGGTGGTGGCAGTAATGCCATGGGAATTTTTCATGCCTTCATTAATGATATGCAGGTTAAGCTAATCGGGGTTGAGGCAGGGGGCCATGGCTTAGAATCAGGACTGCACGCAGCACCAATTACCGCCGGTAAGCCAGGGGTGCTGCACGGTTCCTATAGTTACCTGCTGCAGGATCTCCATGGGCAAATCGCGCCGGTTCACTCTATTTCAGCAGGTCTTGATTATCCTGGGGTAGGGCCGGAGCACAGTTTTTTAAAGGACAGTGAGCGGGCTAAATATATGGTAGCAACAGATCAACAAGCCCTGGAGGCCTTTCATCTTCTCTGTCGCACAGAGGGAATAATTCCTGCCCTGGAAAGTTCCCATGCCCTGGCCATGGCTATTAACCTAGCCCCGGGACTTGGAAGTGACCAAGTTATCATGGTGTGCCTATCTGGGCGGGGGGATAAAGATGTCCATACCGTGGCGGGAGAAATGGGGGCAATGGTATGACCGGAGAAAAAAGACTGGAAGTAAGATTTAACCAATTAAAACAAAGGGGCGAGAAGGCACTGGTTACCTATCTTACCGCCGGGGATCCCGATTTGGAAACCACGGGACAGCTGGTAATAGCCATGGATAGGGCGGGTGCAGATATAATAGAACTTGGCGTACCCTTCTCTGATCCGGTGGCTGATGGCCCGGTTATTCAAAGGGCATCTAATAGAGCGTTAAGTGCCGGGGTTAATTTAAAAAATATTTTAGACCTGGTAGCGGGGTTATCACCAAGGGTCAATGCTCCCTTGGTTTTGATGACCTATTATAACCCCTTATTGCAATATGGGCTGGATGACTTTTGTTCCGAAGGGGCTAAGGCTGGTGTTGCCGGGGTAATAGTACCGGACTTGCCGGTAGAGGAAGCCGAGACCCTTTTAAGCTATGCCAAGGCACAGGGACTAGCCTTTATCCCCTTGGCGGCCCCAACTTCAGGTGGCCAAAGGTTGGCTAAGATAGCAGCCCGTGCCAGTGGTTTTATTTATTGTGTGACAGTGACAGGCATTACAGGTACAGTCCAGGATGTAACAAATGACATAGGAAGACTTGCCAAGGAGGTTAAGGGCTATTCCTCCCTGCCTGCTGTGGCAGGTTTTGGTATAGCCACACCGGAGCAGGCTAAGAGTGTTGCAAGCTTTTGTAATGGGGTTGTAGTGGGGAGTGCCTTTGTAAAATTGGTTGAAGAAAAGGGGAAGGATAGTCTGTCCGATATCTATGAACTTACTACCCTCCTCAAGGAGGCTTTAATTTAGAGCTTTAGTACAAAGTCCCTGCAAAATGCTTCGCAGGGACTTTGTATTTGTTTCGTAATAAAAGGGATAAGAAAGAATTTTTACATCCATTTTTTTTGGCGAAATAGCACAATCATCCAGGTTGAGACACCAATAAGACCTAAGGTAATACTTACCGTTGACCAAACAGAGTCTTGATCCGGCAGGGGCACATTCATACCGAAGAAGCCGGTAACAAAGGTGAGGGGCATAAAAATGGTAGAGATTAAAGTTAAGATTCTTATGGTATCATTTGTTCTGGCACTAATGATGGAAGCGTAAGTTGCCAGGGCGCCATCAACCAGGTCCTTGTAACCATCAATGGTATCGGTAATTCGTTCTAAATGGTCCCTTAAATCTAAGAAATAAGGTTGATTTTCCTCACTGATTACAAAGGCACTACTGCTAAAGTTATAGAAGATCCTTCTTTGGGGGATAAGGGCACGGCGCATAGTTAATATTGTTCTTTTTAGGGCTAGGAATTCATCGGTGGTTTCTTTACTTGGCTTTTCATAAATCTCCTCTTCCAGGTCCTCAATACGGTCTCCGATACGATCCAGGACGGGGAAATACTCGTCAATTAGACCGTCAATAATGGTATATAGAAAGAAGTCTCTGCCTTTATCCGATACGCTGGTATTCGAAAGGCAGATTTTGGCCAGTCTTCCCAAACTAGGCAGGGTATTTTTATGGACTGTAACAACATAATTTGGACCGAGAAAAACGCCTAACTGAACAAGCATGATTTCTTCATCACGCTCTTCATTATAGCGGATGGCATGCATTACCAAGAAATGATAGTCATCATATTTATCTAATTTGGCCCGGGGACTGTAATGCATACAGTCTTCCACAGCTAACTCGTGAAAATCAAATACTTCTGCAACATACTTTAATTCCTGCTCTGAAAAGTTAAATAAATCTACCCAGAGCATATTGTCCTGATTATTAATTTCTGTTGCTATATCATTCAAATTTACATCATGACGCATCCTAGAGGAGGAATTATCATATAAGTAAGTCTTGATCATAGCATCACCTCCAGCGGTGACTGTCACATTATAGGGGCAGTCTTAATGGTAAGAACTTTATTAAGTTTTATTTTCCTTGCTCCGGGGTACGGGTCATCCATTCTTACCACCTCCATCTGGAAAAATAAAAAAACCTTCACAATAATTAGAAGGTCAGCAGTCTATGCAGAAGCCTCACCTAATGACGAATTATATTCTATATAAAATATAGGTTATAAAAACTATGATGTCAACCAATTTTATTAAAAAATGGCCTAGAATAACGGATATCGAACAAATAACCTCAATAATAGTTAATATCTTTAAATACCAATGGATATCTATAGAAAACACACATTTTCATTAAAATTACTTATCAAACCTGCTGGGCATTTCTGAGTGCTGAGTTAATAGATTGGCTAATATCTTAGGGTCCACCTCTAAATACTTGCCCACCATTGATATTAGGCAATCAGCTTCACTTGGGTAGAACTCAGGAGATGTAGCCACCGTAATTATTTCTGCTGTTTGATCAAATATTGGCAGTTTCTCAGCAGGTAATATATGATAGGGAATAATTTTTTTACGGCCTCCTGGAAGTAGGCAAATAAGTTCTATATGCAGTGTGTCGTTTTTAATAGAAATTTCTCCCACCTGTTCAGGAGTAAAGATTTTACCAGGTACCCTAAGGGTATCTAGATCAATGGAACCATCAGGAAAGACCCAATATAGCTCAGAAACCAAGTCTTCCCTAATGGAATGCCACAGGTAGTTCTGACACCCCAGTTGTTTTAGTGTGATGAGATCGGGTTTGCTATTTCCATAAAGATCGCTATGGGCATCAATGTGGATGATAACGTTGTCGGTTGATTTATTTAACCACCACCTTAAATGACTTTGCATATGATTTGAAAACATAAACCTTTTTTGCCCTAGGGCAATACCTCTAGCTTTAAGTATATTAAATAATTTAGATGGATCTGCATAAGAGAAATTTTCACCTTTGAGGGGTCTGTGGTTCAAAAATGATTCCTTCATGATGGGTGCAACGAAGTAGTCCAAATCTATATCAAGATAAAGGGCCAAAAATCATGCCTCCTTTAAATAAAATAATTATTAGCATAACATAAGAACCTAGCCTTTAGAAAGTATGCTGTCAGAAGATGAGACAATTGTTCGCTAATGGAACGACACTGGTGTATAAAAAATAACATTGTGACGCCTTTAGAAGGTAAAATACAATATACCTCGTATCTTTTCAATAGGCATTGTTTTTGCTATAAATATATTAATGATAAAAGAATTAAATAAAAAGTTTGTTATTCAAGGTAAAAATAGCAGCCATTTGCCATTTTACAGAATTTTGCATAATTAGTACTCATTATTTAGAGGAATTGTAAGAAATATAACGAAAAATTATATAAACTGACTTATTAATGTTTGGGGGTGAGTTCCATCGCCTTAATATACACAGATTATAATAATTGTAGAAAGTGTTATGCCTGTGTTCGGGCCTGCCCAGTAAAGACAATTTCTATCCGTAAGGGGTTGCCGGAGATTATCGAAGAAGGTTGCCTTGGCTGCGGGCAGTGTGTCCTGGCTTGCTCCATAGGTGCAAAAACAGTGCATGATGATTCAATGAAGGTTCAAAATTGGTTAGCTGAAGGAGAAAAATTAGCAGCTTTGGTTGCTCCATCTTATCCGGCTTCCTTTGATTTACCTCCAGGAAAATTTATTACTGCTTTACGTACCCTTGGTTTTTCCTGTCTTCATGAAGTAGCCTATGGAGCAGGAATATGTGCTGAAGAGTATGTAAAAGTATTTAAAGATAAAGAAGAGCTGTCTGAGATTATCATATCTACAGCCTGCCCAGCTGTAGTTCAATTGGTTGAGAAGCATGTTCCTAAATTAATAGATAATCTTGCCGCAATAGACTCGCCTATGATGATTCAGGCTAAAATTGTTAAAGCACTTTATCCTGAACACAAAATAGTTTTTATTGGACCCTGCCTATCCAAAAAATACGAGGCCTCGGACCCACTTAATAGTGGGTATGTTGATGCAGTAATTACTTTTAAACAACTTCAGCAATGGCTTGAACAGCAGGATATGAGTATAGAGGAATTAATAGATGGGCAGTGGGATAACCCACAGCCTCATTTATCACGAACCTTTCCAATTAGCGGAGGCTTACTGAAGACGTCTGGTATTAATGAGGATGTTGCCAGCATGGAAATAGTGGTGATTGAAGGGGCCAGGCGGTGTATTGAGGTGCTTAGGTCAATAGAAAGTGGGGATTTTTCACCGAAGTTTATAGATATGCTGGTTTGCGAAGGATGTGTAATGGGGCCAGGAATGGTTAGCCAAAAACCATATGTTGTCAGGGCCCAGCAGGTGGCTGCCACAATTAAGGATTGTAATAATGCCGAGTCTGCTAGGGAGATAGATAAAGTATTAACAGAGCTGAAATTTATTAGGCAGTTTAGTCCAAAAGCTGTAATAAAACAAGAGTTCACCGATGAGCAGGTTTGGCAAATGTTAAAGGAAACAGGCAAGCAGACACCAAGGGATTTAATTAATTGCAGTGCCTGCGGGTACGATACTTGTTGGGAAAAGGCTGTTGCATGTCTGAGGGGACTAGCGGAGAAAGAAATGTGTCTACCATTTTTGCTGATGCAAGTTCCTTCTCTGACAAATAGTCTGATGGATATGAGCAAGAAGCTTATGTTATCCATGGAGTCTATAAACTTCTCAACCCTTACCCTGAAAGGAACTACCTCGAAGATTAACTCTAAAAATCAGCATTTAGAAGCATTAATAAATGAAACAAACACAATATCAAAGGATACCTTGGAATTGGCCGACCGAGTACTTGGCATGATTTCTCAATATCAAGCTCCAGATAAAACAAACGGTCAGTGGGGTTTGGCATCTTCTGATGTCGAACAATTGCAGTTAATTGCTGCCCAGAGTAGGCTTCAAGCTGAAAGAACAAATAGAACCTTTGAAGACATCACAGCGGTTCTTAATAATCTCAGGGAAGAAAGTGTAGCAATTTTGGAACAGGAAAGGGCAATTAAAGTTGTTACAAGTTCCATGGAGCAAGTAGTGGCTACCTACGAACAATTACTCAATATTGGTGCGGCAATGGCAAACATCGGAAGAAATTACGTTTGATGCTTTGATTAGTAAAGTGTATTGTATTCATGGTTTAGAACGGTTGCTTGTGTAGTTATGAACTGTTATAATAACAAAAAACAAGATGCAAGGGAGCATCGCTCAACACTTAAAGCAAAGGCGCGGAGATACCGTGCCTTTTTGTTTCTGAAATTATTAGGAAAGGGAGTGCAATTATGTCCAAGGATTTAATTAATGAAATATTAGAGGATGTTGGTCTTGAAAGAATAGATTACTCAGAACAAAAAGCCGGCTAAATTAGCCGGCTTTTTGTTGGATGATTTTTAAAGGTGGAGGGGAGAAGTCGGAATTGAACCGTACTCCAATCTGTTCACAGATCGGCTCGTGGGTTTGCAGTCCACAGGGGGGACCACCCCCGTTCTCCCCATTTATATATAGTATTTGCTCCAACAACTAAAAATACCTTCATACATAGTATGAATAAATAGAATAATTTGCAAATTACATATAACCTTAAGTTTATTGTTACCAAAAGGAGAAGAATGTCGAAAATTTTAGTCAGATATTTATTTCGTAGAGGATAATAGTTTTTAAATATAGAATATCTTATAGAATATCTTAATTTAAAAATAAAGCTTTGTAACTAAGGAAGGCAGACCCATGCTAGAAAGTAACAAACTATCAATAGAGCTATTGTCAATTGACAAAGCCATCTGGCAGAATATAACTGATTTAGTATCAGGGGATGATCCGGAATTTCTTATTAATTTAATAAGTACTTATCTTAGTTCGTCCCAATTTGTCTTTAATAATCTAGAAAAGTCCATAATGAGTGATTCAACTGGGGAGCTAAAAGATAAGGTCCATGCCCTTAAATCTGCTAGTGCAAATATTGGAGCGCTAGGACTGGTAAATATTTGTGGTAATTTTGAGGCGGTCTTAGGTTCCGGGGGAACACAGGATTTATCATGTGAATTTGCAAAAATTAAAGCAGCGTATATTTCAGTCTGTCAGGAACTGCAAAGCTTAAAGAAAGATATGATTAAACAAGGAAAAGGTCAGTAATTAGAGATTACCGACCTTTTCCTTTATTTCCTTATATAAGAACTTATGTAACTCGTAGATCAGCTCTTTGACACAATTACAGTAGTTACCTGAATAAAAAGTTATTTTAAGTGTACTGTTCTTTAATTTCAAGGAGTCGAGGCATTATATTAAGAAATGCCTCGACTAGGTTTGGGTCAAAATGAGTCCCTTTTCCCCTTTTAATCTCCTCAATAGCATTTTCTAATGGCCAAACATCTTTGTAGGGCCGATTGGAAACCAGAGCATCAAAAACATCGCAGATGGCTGTTATTCTGCCCACCAGGGGAATATTCTCTCCCTTAAGTCCCTGGGGATAGCCTGTACCATCCCATTTTTCATGATGGGTAAGGGCTATTGTTTTAGCCATTTGTAGCATTTCAAAAGAACTGCCTGACAAGATATTTGCCCCATAAACTGAGTGAGTTTTCATTATTTCCCACTCCTTTGGGTCCAGGGGACCTGCTTTAAACAAAATTTCATCGGGTATTCCGATTTTGCCAATGTCATGCATGGTACTGGCATATAACAACAATTGGCACTCTTCATCGGGAAGATCTATGGATTTTCCCAACTCAAAGGTGTACATACAGATGCGTCTAATATGAGACCAGGTCCCGTGGTCGCGGAATTCCGCCGCCCGACCAAGCCGGTGTATTAATTCAACCTGTAAATCCTGGAGTTTTTTTGTGCGTTTCTGCACCTTGTCTTCCAGTTTTTGTCTATGATCCCGTACCTCTTTGTGCAATAGACGCATTTCTAACATGTTTTTGATACGCATAAGTATTTCGGCATGATCAAAGGGTTTTGCTATAAAATCTTTTGCTCCTATTTTCAAAGCTTTAAGTCGGCACTCCTGATCGTTCTGGGCAGTAATTATAATAACAGGCAGGTAGTCATCACCTTTAATTCGGTTTAACTGTTCGATTATTTCAAATCCATCTGGAGGGGGCATTCTTAGATCCATTAGCAGCAGGTCTGGTTGATAAGTTTTATATAGGTCTAATACCTCAATTGATTTTGTAGTTGATTTAATGTTCCTATAACCTGAAATGGTCAGCAATCTTTGTAATAATAGAATATTTGATGGATTATCATCCACAATCAGAATGGAAGCATTTAGTATGTTATCTTCAATAATTGTAATCACCCCGACGCTTATTTTTTAAACTAGAAAAAATGTTATTGCAAATCATTCAGAGAAATTTTAACAACAAATAATGAATTAAAGTATATTAGACCAATCTTAAAAATAACTGACAGATACTTAAAAAATAAATAAATTATTAGCTGCATATCTGGTTTTCAAAAAAAATTTATCTAGAAATAGATATGAATCAATAAATTGTTAACTTATTTTTAAGTTATTGTCAGCATAAGTTTAATTAGATATATTATACTTTAGTTTATAAATGAAGAAAGATAAGGGGGAAAGTAAATAATCATGTTAAAGGAAAGCTGTAGGGTTGAAGTAAAGAGGGGAGTGGATATGGATGTGGTTTTCAGATTTAAAAATTAGGACAAGGTTAGTATCATCATTTATAATTGTAGCCTTAGTAGCTAGCGTCGTCGGCTATACAGGAATTCAAAGCATCAGAGAGATAGAAAGGCTTGACACAGAGTTATATGAAAATAATACAGCCCCACTAGAGCCACTTTTACTGATTACAGAAGATTTTCAAAAATCTAGCATTGCATTGAGGGATATTGTAATCACCAAGGATATGGATAAGAAGGTTGAATATCTTGGGCAACTGGAAAGCACTCGCCAGCAGTTAGATAAAAATTATAAAATATTTGAAGAAACTATGAAGGAAGAAGATATTCAGAAAGTTTACCAGGATTTTAGAAATAGGGGTGGAGAGTTTAGGGGTGTGGTGGATAGAATTGTTGAGCTATCCATGTCCGGCCAGGATGAAGAAGCTCTTTTATTGCTGAGGGGAGACGCTGACAGAATCACAGGTGAAGTAAGCTCGTTACTTCATGAAATTATTAACCTAAAAATAGAAGATGCTGAGAAAAAATCAGATAGTAATCGTGTAATCGCAGATAGGTCGGTATTTATGATGACAGTTTATATATTGGCAGCTCTGGTCCTTTCCATAACCTTAGGATTGCTAATAACGCGTATGATTACTAAACCTTTAAATCAAATGGTACAAGCAGCAGAAAGCATCGCTGCCGGGGATCTAAGGGCGGAAATCAATATTTCATCTAAAGATGAATTAGGAAGGCTAGGGCAGGCCTTTTCCTCTATGGTTAAACAACTAAGGGACATTGTTGGGCAAATCACAGAGAAATCCCAGATGGTCGCCTCCTCAGCCCGGCAGCTTAATTCAAGTGCTGAACAAACCTCTGCCAGCGCCAATGAAACAGCCTCTACCATGACCCAAATGTCGGCTACTGTGGAGGAAGTAACTTCAAATGTTC
The DNA here is from genome assembly GCF_030577015.1 of Desulforamulus aquiferis. Taxonomy (NCBI): domain Bacteria; kingdom Bacillati; phylum Bacillota; class Clostridia; order Eubacteriales; family Peptococcaceae; genus Desulforamulus; species Desulforamulus aquiferis. Next base: position 217,495 of record NZ_JARPTC010000021.1, read on the forward strand.
AAGAAATTGGTAGTATTGCAGATGCAAATAACAGAAGGGCTGTTGATAGTATTGAAAGCATTGAGAATCTTAACAAGCAAATGAATGGTATTGCAGTATCAACCAATGAAGTAACAGAAGTGATCAATGAATTGAGCCAAAAATCCAAAGAGATAAACCAGATTGTTGAACTGATAACAAGTATTGCAGATCAAACAAACCTATTAGCTTTAAATGCTGCCATTGAGGCAGCCAGGGCCGGCGATGCTGGGCGAGGCTTTGCGGTAGTGGCCGAGGAGGTTAGAAAGTTAGCCGAGCAGACAGCTTCAGCAACCAAGGATATTAAGGATTTAATTGATGCAATACAACATGGCTCCCAACGGGCAGTTCAAAGTACCTTTGAGAATACAAACCGTGTAAACGAGAGTAATGCTACAGGGGCTGTGGTTGGACAGGCTATTGGTGAAATCATTCAGGATGTACGTGGTTTGGCAACTATGATAGAAAATATTGTTGCTGCCACCGAAGAAATGTCCGCCGGAGTCCAAAATGTAGCTGCTACCACACAACAACAATCTGCCTCGGTGGATGAAGTTTCAGTGCTGGCAGAATCAATGACCAGATTATCTGAGGAATTAAACAGCCTGGTTGGCAGATTTAGAGTATAAGTTTAAATAAAGCCATCTCTTACAAGAAGGTAGGAGATGGCTTTTACTTAACTTAAGGCTTATCTGTTTAAATCCAGTACATAACCGGCACCGCGCAGTGTATGAATAATAGGAGGATCACCTAGTTTGCGGCGTAATCTACCGATATAAGACTCAACAATATTGGTGCTGCCGGTGATGTTATATTCCCAAATATGTTGTAGGATAATTTCCTTGGTTAAAACTTTCCTGGGGTGTCGCAAAAATAAATACAGCATATTAAACTCGGTGGTTGTTAAATTTATACGATTTTGTCCTCGTTGGGCTTCCCGACGTGATGTCCAGAGGCGTAAATCGGCATAGGATAATTCATCTTCTTGGTTTTCTATATCTTTTCTATTTCTGAGTAAGGTCTGAAGACGCATCAATAGTTCTGTGAAGTTAAAGGGTTTTGTCATATAGTCATCGGCACCCGCCCTTAAACCTTCAATGCGGTCCTCAACTTCACCCTTACCTGTGAGCATTAAAACAACTGGATTGCACAGAGATTTAAGTCTGCGACAAATATCAATGCCTGTTGTATCGGGTAGTACCCAGTCTAAGATAACTGCACTGGGGGTAATTTTCCTCAAATGCTCCATTGTTTCTGCACCCGAGCGGGCAGTATATACATTATAACCTTCATATTTAAGGCCTAGGGAGAGGTAGTTTATTACTACGGGATCGTCATCTACCACTAGAACATCCTTTACAGTTGCTTTTCCTTTTAGCGAGGGAGCCTGATGATTTATTTTATTGTGATTCACAAAGTTAACAGATAAAAGTTCATTACACACCAAACTAATCCTAGAGATGATTTCAGAAATGGCAGTTTTCAACCCTGAACAAATTGCCTCATCCAGTTGCTTTGTTAACTCAATAAGTTCCTGGGACCCTATGCTGGTACCACTTGTTTTCAAATTGTGTGTATGGCGAGCCAAGGATAGTGAATCTCCACTCTCTAAGGCTTCCTTTAGAGCAGCCACCTGGTTTGGCAAATTTGAAAGATATAAGCTAGACAATTCAGTTTGTGACAGGTTGTTAGTTAAAGGAAATTCCACTTTCTGTGGGACCCATTTGTTCAAAATCTGGCTTAATAGCTGATAATCAACAGGTTTATTTAGATAGTCATTCATTCCCGCTTTCAGGCATTTATTTCGGTCTTCATGGGTATTATACGAAGTTAAAGCAATTATGGGGATATGAGAGTTTAGATTGGATTCCATTAACCTGATAGATCTGGTTGCCTCATACCCGTCCATACCTTTCAACAGGCAATCCATAAATATTAGTGCATAATTATTGCTAGCTGCCTCTTGGACGGCCTGTTCCCCACTTTCAACAATTTCACAACTATATCCCAATTTATTAATCATTTTCTTTAGGATCATCTGGCTTACTGGCTCGTCTTCGGCAATTAAAATCTTAGTATTAACTTCTTGAGCATTATTACCATATATTCCGAGGGTGATTTTGCTTTCAACCTCTAATACACTGTCACTATTAGCATCGGCAATAGGAATATTTAACCAAAATCCACCTCCATATTCTTCGGCATAATTAAACCCTGTTTTTCCCCCTGCAAATTGCGCAATTTGTTTTGCAATAGCCATACTTAACTGTTTCACAGATTCATAATCAGGTTCCTTTATGCTGGCCAGCAGGTAGCTCTGCCCCTTAAATTGAAAAGGTTTAATTGTAGCATAAACCCTTATAGGGGTTCCGTCTTTCTTTTGAGTAGATATTAGCTCTTTATACCCTGTTGAATTGGAAAGGGATGTAGCTTTATTCTTGAATATCTTGGAGGAGAGAATATCATGGAGGTTGATATTTTCAATTTGGCTGTTGCTATAGCCTAATAATTTCAAAAGAAAAGAATTAACCAGAATTATTTCGCCCTTTGCTGAGAGGATCATAATACCCTCGGGCAGTTCATTAACTATTACTTTAAGAAACTCATAACTGTTTTCAAGTAACTCCACACTTCCGACCCCTTATTTCTTTTCTGTTAAAGTACTATTTTAAAATAGCAGATCCTCCTTTTTCTTTTTATAATGATTAAATATTTCATTTATAGCTAAATTATTTGAAGGAATTTTTGGGTTATTATTGAAAGTATTTCTTATATTTTTTAGGGGGTTTTTATATGCCCAATAACGATGAATCTAAAAATGTTTATATTTATGGCAATGACTTTCTTGAAGGTGAATTGAATAACTATCATATACAATTGAAAAGGCTTGTTAATGAGCGTACCGCTGCTCTAAGGGAAAGTAATAATCGATATGAGGCTTTAATTAAATCGCTTCCTGTGGGTGTGTTTCAAATTGATTTTGAGGGAAAATGTTACTACATTAATGAGCAATCCAGCAGTATTTTGGGACGCCCCTTTGATGAATTAATTGGAGTCAGATGGCAAGAGGCTATTCATCCTGAGGATAGAGAGAAGGTTGTTAGGGAGTGGATTCGTTGTTATAGGAAACAAACCCCCTTTTACATGGAGTTGAAGTTTATTAAACCAAAAGGAGATATTGTTTGGGCAGTTGCCCGAGCTAATCTATATATTGGTAACGGCAATCAGGTTTGCTATGTAGGAACCCTTACGGATATTACTGAAAGGAAAATTGCAGAAGAAAGACTTCGTTCCTCCCAAGAGCGCTTTTCCAAGGCCTTTAATGCAAGCCCTACCCCATTGGCTATCATATCTATTAGGACAAAGAGAATTCTTGATGTTAATGAGATATTTATTAAGTATACAGAATATAGCCTTGAAGAATTGCTTGGTGCTACGGTGGAGGAACTAATTATCATGCTGTCCCTGGAAGAAAAAATAGTTAGCTCAATTAGAGAGGTGGTGGTCCATAAAAATACCCTCAATAATATTGAAGTAAGGATTTGTTCAAAAAATGGGGGTATACGCTATGGCTTATTATCTACGGAGTTCATTAGCTTAGATAATGATATTTGCATGTTGATTGTTATAAATGACTATACTGATAGAAAGAGGTTCGAGTGTGAAATAACAAGACTGGATCGTCTAAGTCTTATTGGGCAAATGGCCTCGGGTATTGGGCATGAAATAAGAAACCCGATGACCAGTGTAAGGGGCCTTTTACAGTTGCTAAAAGCAAAAAATGATTTTGCTAACTATATAAATTATTTTGATGTAATGATTGGCGAGCTAGATAGGGCTAATACTATTATTCAAGAGTATCTTTCCTTGGCTAAAAAGGATGTGGAGGATCTAAAGCCCCATAATCTTAATCATATTTTGGAGGCTATTTATCCGTTAATATATGCTGACGCAATTAACAGCAATGTGGATTTAATTATTGAGAAGGAAGAGCTTCCCCTAATATCTCTCAATGAAAAGGAAATCCGTCAATTGATCTTAAATCTTGTCAGGAATGGATTGGAAGCAATGACCTCCGGCAAAAAATTATTCTTGAGTACCTATAGAGAAGGAGAACAAATAATCCTGGCCGTCAGGGACCAGGGGGAGGGAATAAATCCCTCGTTAATAGATAAACTTGGCACCCCATTTATAACCACTAAGGATAGTGGAGTAGGCTTAGGCTTAGCAACCTGTTACTCCATAGCTTCCAGACATAATGCCGCCATTACCTGCGAGACAAGTTCCTCAGGAACTACCTTTTATGTACATTTCAAGATTAGTTGACTATAAGGAAGATCAACATCATCCAATGAATATAAATTGCCTTAACACAGAAAAACAAAAAGTCATGTATGAATACAAATCCTCATACATGACTTTTTATTGGTGCCGAAGGTGGGAGTCGAACCCACACTCTTTTAAGGGAGCCGGATTTTGAGTCCGGTGCGTCTGCCAGTTCCGCCACTTCGGCTTGTTGTGTTGTCGCCTACTTATTATACGAAAAGAAAAACAAAGTTTCAAGGGATAATCATAAAAATATATCATAAAAATAATGAGTTCTTTGGGAAAAAATATCAATTTCCTATACTTGAATAAATTTCATATGCCAAAAAAAATATTTAGTGGTATACTGTCACAATACCTGGAGTTTTACGTCATAATTATATGCAGTGAAATTATTACATTACCTGTCTGGACATTGATACCACTGCTGGCTAATATTTGCTAAAGGATTTACAATGTGCAGTGTAGAAGATTTCTTACAAGCAGAACATGGATACTAATTAATCAATTGGAAACAAATTACTTGGTTTCTAATAGTCTAATAAAAGTAATATACCTTTCGAGGGAAGAGGAGGGGGACCCTTGCCCCTGGAGCATCAATTATTAGTAGAACGAAGTAAAAAGGGCGACAGAGCAGCCTTTGAGCATCTGGTTCAACTATATGAGAATAAGGTATATACAATTGCTTATAGGTTAATGGGAAATCATGCCGATGCAGCAGACCTTGCTCAAGACTCTTTTATAAAGATATATCAAGCCTTGCCTAACTTCCGTGGTGATGCAAGCTTTAGCACTTGGATATATCATATCACGGTCAATGTTTGCAGGGACGAGTTGCGTAAGAGGCAAAGAAGGCCAACTGTTTCCCTAGATGAACCAGCTAATGATAATGGAAGTACATATGAGGTTCGCAGCACCGCTCCCGGTCCAGAGGAAGAATTGGACAGAAATGAAACTCAGGCCATGGTTCAGCGGTGCCTTAATTCTCTTTCTGATGATTACCGTACAGTTCTAGTAATGAGAGAGATTAAGGAAATGTCATATGAAGAAATTGCCGAGGCTTTGGGATGTTCACTAGGAACTGTTAAATCTCGACTTAGCAGAGCCCGACAAGCGTTAAAGGAAAAAATAAGTAAACAGATGGAACTTTTACCCCCTAGTAATCGTCTAGCTAAGTAAAGGAGGGATGTTCCGTGCGATGCCAGGATGTAATGGAAAAGCTATCATTGTACCTGGACGGGGTCCTTGAATCTTCCGAGAGGGAAGTAATCAAGGCTCATCTGGCGTGCTGTCCGGCATGCAGGGCTGAATGGGAAGAGTTAACCCTTTCTGTCAGCTTGCTTCAGGAACTTCCTGAACTTGCTCCGCCAGCAGGATTTAGGGCTGGATTAATGGAGAAAATTGATCAACTTCCTGCTCCTGTACGGGCGCCTCAAAATAAACGTTGGTTTGAACGTATATCAGAGGTCAGTAAGAGTAGATGGTATCAAACAGCTGCTGTTGCTGCTGTTATGGCCATGACCTTAGGCCTTACCTCCCTTTGGGAAAAGGATGGCAATCAGTTTATGCCCGTTGATCCAAGGCCCGACAAGGGGATTGCTCAGTTAGGAGAGCATCCTGGTAAAACAGATACAAATAATGTAACTGTTGATCCGGGAGTAGAGCCAGATCCAGGTGCAGTTGTAACAGATCCTGGAACTCAGGTAGAAACGCCTAATAATTCCACCACTAAACCAAATCAACCCGGCAATGCAGTTAATGAACCAGGTAAGGTTGATAATGGTCGGGGATTTGAGAGTATTGTGATGCAGCCAAGTGAAGGAATTATTTCCAGTAGTGCTACCTTAAGGATTGATGTTCAAGAACTTAGTGCTGCACTGAAGACGCTAGGCACAATTACCCAAAGTAACAGTGGCTCAATCCAAAGTCCCTATACTGAAAATGGCGGGACGGGACAAATTAGCATCAGGGTTCCTATGGCCAACTACAAGTCCACAGTAAATGAACTGCAGAAGTTAGGAGAAGTTATATCTTATCTGCCATCTGAGAGGGACTTGAGCGGTCAGCACAAGCAAGCAAAGGACAGTTTTGAACAACTTAAGGCAAAAATGGCTGACTTAGAAAGTAAGAACGCCGAAGAAGAAAACGAGGAATTAAAGGACCAAATATCAGTAATTAGTTCCTCTATGGCTGAGCAAGTAAACATAATTAAACAGTTAGAAGACCGCAGCTCATATGCAATCATAACTATTACCCTTTTTTAAAATACATGTGATATTTACACCGGAAGGCAAGTAGTCTATCCGGTGTTTTTGTTTTTAAGCTATAAGTAATAACATGGTAATATAAATGAAAGATCTTTCTAATAAACTAATATACAGTGAATGGTAAAACATTCTTATTTAGACAAGTTTTTCTTGTAAAAACATTCGGGTATGATACAATTATTTTATGGTCAGTAATAGGCAGACTTTCTGTCACTGAGTCTCTATTAGGAGGTAATAAAGAAATGAAAGAAAAGGTAAAAGAAGTATTAGAGCAAGTGCGTCCTTTCCTGCAAAGGGATGGCGGAGACGTGGAGTTTGTAGACGTTGATGAGAACGGCGTAGTTAAGGTTAAGTTAAGAGGAGCTTGTGGCAGTTGCCCAGGTGCACTTTATACTTTGAAAAACGGTATTGAGCGTACACTAAAGCAACAGATTCCCGAAGTAAAAGAAGTTGTCAGGGTAGATTAATAATCCTACGTAAACTGCAGGTTGATGCCTGCAGTTTTTATTTTTATATATAGTATTAAAAAAGTGATTATCGGGAGATATATAAACCTAGGAAAAACATAGGGGGTGACAATAATGCGTGAAAAAGTGGCAGAGGCTTTGGAAAAAGTGCGTCCATTTCTGCAAAGAGATGGGGGAGACGTTGAATTAGTAGACGTTGATGAAAGTGGAGTTGTAAAGGTCAAGCTAAAAGGCGCTTGTGGTGGTTGACCCGGAGCTACCTATACCCTGAAAAATGGGATTGAGCGGTCGCTCAAGCAGGCGGTTCCCGAAGTAAAGGAAGTTGTTCAGGTCTAAGAGAGAGCCCCCGCAATCTACGGGGGCTTTAATTTTAAGTATTTCTTATCTGTAGGGTGAAATTGAGAAAGGCCTCTACTAATGGGCTTTTATTTTTGCGACGGGGGTAAACTAAATATAAATCCCTATCCATAGGGATATCCTTGATTTTTAGCGTGGCGATCTTATTTAAGGCAAGCTCATTATTAATTGCCCAGCGTGAAACGATTGAAATACCTGCGCCGGCTTCAACGGCAGCAATAATGGCACCGGTGCTGCCTAATTCCAGAGCAATATTCAATTTATCAACATTAAGTCCCCCTTGGGACAGGTACTTTTCAACCACGGTTCTGGTTCCCGAGCCTGTTTCGCGCCATACGAGGGGCTCTTTTGCCAGGACATCTATAGCTACCTCATCTAATTTGGTCAGGGGGTGTTCGGGAGGGGTAATTACTACCAGCTCATCCGAAAAAAACTTTATGCCTTCGATGCGCTTGTTATTTGGCGAAATCCCCACTGCACCTACATGGGCAGATTCCTCCAGTAATTTCCTTATAACTTCCTTTGAATCACCAATGTGGAGTACAGTTTGAACATCGGGGAACTCTTTTTTAAAGGCTCCGATAAGCCCTGGGAGAATATAGTGACCAGGGATTGTACTTGCCCAAACCACCAGCCGTCCCCTGATTTCCCCGGAAATATTTCGTATATCCTGCTCTGCCCGATGTAAGAGGTCCAATATTTCTCTGGCATGACGGTAAAAAATCTCCCCGGCGGGAGTGAGGTTTACACCTCGACCCCTGCGCTCAACTAAAGCAGTCCCAAAATGAGACTCCAGGACACTCAATTGTTTACTTATTGCCGGCTGAGTAATATGGATCTCCTGGGCAGCTAGGGATAGGTTTTTCTTTTCGGCAACCGCAATAAATGTTTGTAGGGTTGATAAATTCATGTCAAATCACCTGGCTAATTATAGCACTTCCTTTGTTTACTTTGCTAGGATTTGTTCAATAATTATTTTATACAGTCTAAGGTATTATAACTTATTACGTTCAATAATTCTATTTAATACAGTAGCAAGCTGGCCCCAGGTGACGGGAGTATCTGCCTGATGGTTGTTAACAATAATGCCTGAAGCAATTAATTTATCTATTTCCCCCTGGGGGTCCCAGACAGGAGGAACAGTCGGGTTCTGAATAATAGGATCGGCCGGGATAGTTGGATTTTCCTGTGTTAAAGGCGATAGCAATTGGCTTTCAACGATACCATCGGCAATAGCTAAGGCTAAACCATTGATAAAGTCTGAGTCCTTTAGCAGTGCGGCGTCCCTTGGATTATCAATAAACAGATTTTCCAGCAGTAAAGCAGGCATAGAGGTATCCCGCAGGACTAAAAAATTGGCTCTTTTTTCACCACGATTCACTACCCCAAAGCCCTTTAAATAATTGAAAACCACATTATGGATAGTGGTTCTGAAGTTAGCAGTATGGGTACTGACGGGACCATTATAGATGTAGCTTTCAAAACCGGCCCCACCTCCTGCATTGATATGGATAGATACATATAAATCTGCCCTGAGGTTGTTGGCAAAGACGGCCCGGGAATTTAGGGATATATAACTATCATCGTCCCTTGTTAGCCTGATTTGTGCATCGTATGAGGATAGTCTTGCCGCAACTTTAAGTGAAATATCTAAGTTCAAGTCCTTTTCTAACAGGTTATTACCTACAGCCCCTGGATCACTGCCACCGTGGCCTGGATCTATCACAATTATTTTTTGAACCATTATTACACCTCCTATGACAATATATTGTCATAGGAGGCTTCAATTTCCTAATAAATTTCAGGTTTCCTGTGTTTAAGCAATGGTAATTGTTCTCTGATTTTAGACAACTGAGCCAAATCTATTTCTGCAGTGACAATGGCCGGGTTTGCATTGGCTTGTGAGATGACATTGCCCCAGGGTCCTGCCACCATAGAATGACCATAAGCCACATAGTTGGCAGTTTGATCCCGGGCGGGGGAAATAGCTGCCAAGTAAATCTGATTGTCCAAGGCCCTTGCCCTCATTGTCAACTCCCAATGGGCTGGACCTGTTGTCATATTAAAGGCAGCAGGGAGCACCACAAGATTCGCACCCTTCAAGGCCATCAAACGCGTGAACTCAGGGAAACGTATGTCATAGCATATGGCGATGCCCACCCGGCAAAAAGGAGTATCAAAGAAAGTAACCGTATCTCCTGGTGTGAGGGTCTCTGATTCTTTAAAGCTAATCTGACCCGGGATATCAATATCAAAGAGGTGAACTTTTCTATGTCTTGCCAGTAGTTGCCCCTCCGGTCCAAATACAAAGCAGGTATTATAGAGCTGAGTATTCTCTTTCTCGGGAATAGAACCACCTATTAAATAGAGGGAATGTTTTTTTGCAAGGGCAGAAAGCAATTTTATGGTTTTACCCTGGGGAAATTCTTCTGCATAAGAATCAAAATATTCTTTTCCGTAGGGACAGTTAAACATTTCCGGCAGGGCTACCAGGTGACTGCCTGCTAAAGCTGCCATTTCTATAGCAGCTTTGGCAGTTTGCAGGTTTAAAGCTTTATCATCTGCCACAGGTGTTTGGCACAGGCTAATTTGAAAATTACTCAATTTATCAACCTCTCCCTAAGGGATTAAAGCAAACTATATCTTGCTACCTCCGGGAACATTCTTTGGCAATATAACTGGGCAGGCTTCGTATATGAGACCTGTTGTATCCTGCCAAACTTCATCAAGCCTTTCGTAATCCAGGGGAGATAGAAGGGGTTCTATACCTGCATTATAATCTTCAAGTGCCTTTTGTACTGGTAGAACCCTGTAGCTGAGCTTGCCATCCTGTTTGAATTTATGGACCCAGACTGGAATATAGTCTACATCCTTTATTATAAGTTTGTCCGGAGTCTTTTCTAAGGTTACATTTACTATTAATCCACAGTTAGAATAACGCCAGTCCTGGTTAGACACAAAATTGCCTAGGGAATAGACTACAAACTGCTGTTTTTCTAATCCGTCTGTTATTGTCTGTTTAAGCATCATGGGCTGGATAACATGAACATGATTGCCAAAGACAATATCTACACCCTGCTGAAATAATTCCTCAACCAGTTTAATTTGAAACTGGTTGGGCTGACGCTGGTACTCGGTACCAAAATGCAGGTAGGCTATGATCAAATCCACACTTTGCTCGTTAAGCTTTTCGATATCTTCAAAAATTTTATTGCTGTGTATCAAGTTAACGGCGTACTCTCTACCCTTTGGAAGGGGTATGCCGTTGGTATTTTCGGCGTAATTTAATATGCCAATTTTGCACCCCTTTACTTCTCTGACAAATACCTCCTGGGCTTCCTCTAATGTTCTGTAGGTTCCCATATGACATAGATTAGCTGACTCCAGGTTGTCCAAGGTGTTCACTAACCCCTTCCAGCCCATGTCTAAGCTATGGTTATTGGCTGTAGCAACTATATCAACTCCTAAATCCTTCAAATCCTTTGCCAATGCTTCGGGTGTATTAAATAAGGGATAACCGCTATAACCAAACTCTTTGCCGGCCAGGCGTGTCTCCAGATTCACTATGGTGAGGTCTGCTGAGTTTAGATGTTCTGCTACTTCAGAAAATATCGGCTTAAAATCATACTGTCCATCTGGGGTTTTAGCTGAATTGACAACGGGAATGTGCATTAAAAGGTCGCCTACGGCAGTAACTGTGATTGATTCAGGAGGAGGCGGAAGGGGCTCGGGGGTTTGTTCAACAATTACTGTTTGTGTTTTACAGCCAGTAAAAAATAGTAATAGGATTAAGGAGATTATTAGATAGGTTAGTTTTCTAAACATAAGACCACCCCTGTAAAACTACTTTCAGATACATTCGTTATTAAGTTAGTTACTCCTGCAAAGGTTAGGAAATGTTCGAGCATAGATCATTGTTCGGATATAGAACAAACATAAAGGTAGATATTGTACTAAAAAGAAGCACCGATGGTATAAAAATACAAGTTACTTTCTTCACAATTATCTCAATTCCCTTAATAGTCTGTAAAATTAAAAAATTATATTAATACAGAATACTTTGGCACGGTCCTTGCGTTTATTAATGGCATAGTCAATGAGGGGAACACCCCTACAAAAATACATTATATTTAAGGAGGAGTTTTAAAATGGCAGTAGGCGAACAGGTATTTGGATATTTTATTCCCACCGTTAACTTAATGGGTGTTGGAGCACACAAGGAAATCCCTAATCAGGTTAAAACCCTTGGTGGCACTAACGTATTAATCGTAACTGACGCTTTCTTAGGCCGTCCTGGTGGCATGGCTGACGATATTAAAGCTATGTTAGAAGCTGAAGGCATTAAAGTTTCTATATATGCAGGCGCTGAGCCAAACCCCACTGACATAAACGTACATGATGGATTAAAGGTTTACCAAGAGTGCGGCGCAGATATGATTCTTTCCTTGGGTGGTGGTAGCTCCCACGACTGTGCTAAAGGTATTGGAATGGTCGCAACTAATGGCGGACATATTCGTGACTGCGAAGGCGTAAATAAAACAACTAAGGCCATGCCTCCATTTATCGCTGTAAACACCACCGCTGGAACCGCTTCTGAAATGACTCGCTTCTGCATCATTACTAATACCAGCAACAAGGTGAAAATGGCCATCGTTGATTGGCGCTGCACACCAAACGTTGCTATTAACGACCCATTATTAATGGTAGGAATGCCTCCCGCATTAACTGCTGCAACTGGTATGGATGCTCTGACCCACGCCGTTGAGGCTTATGTATCCACCATTGCTACCCCTGTAACCGATTCTGCAGCTTTAATGGCTATCAAGCTTATCTCTGAGAATCTTCGTTGCGCAGTGGCCAACGGACAAAACATGGAAGCCCGTGACAAAATGGCCTATGCTGAGTTCTTAGCTGGTATGGCCTTTAACAACGCTTCCCTGGGTTATGTTCATGCTATGGCTCACCAATTGGGCGGCTTCTACAACCTGCCCCACGGTGTATGCAATGCCATCCTGCTGCCCCACGTGGAAGGCTTTAACCTGATTGCTTGCCCCGAGCGCTTTGTAGACATTGCTAAGGCTATGGGTGAAAATGTTGAAGGTCTGTCTGTACGTGATGCAGCTGACAAGGCCCTGGCTGCTATTAAGAAGCTTTCCTCCGACGTAGGCATTCCTGCCGGCTTGACCGAGTTAGGCGTTAAAGAAGAAGATCTGAAGATTATGGGTGAAAATGCTATGAAGGATGCTTGCAGCTTTACCAACCCAAGAATTGCTACCCTTGATGATGTAATTGGTATCTTTAAGTCTGCATTATAATTAACCATCATAAACCCCTTAAAATAATTGCTTTAAAGGTGGATATTATATCCACCTGTTTTTTTTTGGAGCACTTTAGAAGGGATATACGTATCTTTGTAGAATTACTTACAGGACAAGTTTGAATTGACCTACAATTATGAATAATTTGTCAGAGGGTGGCGGGATATGCAAAAGGGAAATTTGTTGAATATTAGCAAATTTGTTGCCCCTGAGGTAATATTTGGCCTGGGGGCTATGAGTCAGGTTGGGGAAAGTGCGGTAAGGTTAGGTATCAAAAGAGCCTTTTTGGTAAGTGATGAGGGAGTAATAAATGCAGGATGGGTAGAGAGGGCGCTGATTTATCTTAAGGAAGTGGGGATAAGTTCCCATGTTTGGTTTGAGTTAACCACAAACCCAAAGGATTTTGAGGTAGCTAAGGGAGCGGCACAATATCTTGAAAGTGGCTGCGATGGTATAATTGCCGTTGGTGGAGGTAGCCCCATAGACGTGGCAAAGGCCATTGCAATATTAGCAACCAATGGTGGTCAAATAAAGGACTATGAGGGTGTAAATAAGATCATTTCACCACTGCCGCCAATGGTTATAGTAACCACAACTGGTGGATCAGGAGCCGAGGTATCCCAATTTTCAATGATTGTTGAGAAGGCCCGACAGGTAAAAATGGCCATTATTTCAAAATCACTAATACCTGATATTGCCATAGTTGACCCCTTGATATTACAGACAAAAAGTGCCCGACTTACTGCAGCTACCGGTGTTGATGCCCTTAGCCATGCCATTGAGGCCTATGTCTCCTTAGCTGCCACACCTCTTACGGATATACACGCCCTTGCAGCTATTCGATTGATAACAGAAAATCTCAGGGAGTCAGTAGCTTGTACAACCAATCTTCAAGCTAAGGCATCCATGGCCATGGCCAGCCTCCAGGCGGGATTAGCCTTCTCTAATGCCATATTAGGAGCGACCCATGCCATGACCCACCAGGTTGACGGATTACTAGATTTACACCATGGCGAAACCAATGGTATATTGCTGCCCTACATTATGCAATATAATATGATCTCATGTGGCGAGAAATTTGCTAATATTGCTGAGGCAATGGGGGTGCATAGCGCAGGTATTGGCAAATGGAAACTTGCCGAAAAAGGCATCGAAGCTGTCAGAAAGCTCTTTAGAGATATAGGTATCCCGGAACGCCTAAGCCAGGTGGGAATGAAAGAGGATTATATCAAAATGCTAAGCGTAAACGCTGTGAAGGATGCTTGTTTGGTAACAAATCCACGGGATACAACAGCTGATGATATCGAGGAATTATACAGAAAAGCGCTTTAAAGGGAGGGGTTGCCTCGTGTTTGGTGATAAACTAAATATTATACAAAACTTGACTGGGGTTAACTCTTCAAAACTCAACTATTACCTTGAAGTTCAGCGCTCTAATGAACAAATCAAAATACAAATCAATAGGCTTGAGATTATACACCAGCTGATCAAGGATATTAATATCGATATGTCCTTTTCAGACATAGTAGAAAGGGTTTATAACAAACTGCCACAGGCGGTTCCCTGTTGCTTTCTTGGTCTTGCCATGGCCAAGGCAAATCAACTGGTGATGACCGCAGCAATACCAGGAAATAGCAACCTGGGACAGCCGGTTCCCAGAACATCGGTTTTGTGGCAGGCCTATGCTAAGTGCCAGAGGCTTTTATACAATTTGAATTATCGTGAGGAGCTTGTTTGTAAGCTTAATGAAGGTAGGGACCCATTAGAGAACTGGGGACTGCGCTCTGTGGCCATAGTGCCCCTTATGGTGCGCAATGAAGTTATTGGACTTCTGATCGTTGGCTATGATCAGGAATTTGCCTATGATAATTCGGAATTAACCTTTATTCAACAGTTAGCAGACCAACTAGCAATATGTATAGAAAATGCAAGGCTATATAAAGAAGTATCTAAGGGTAAGCAGGAATGGGAAGAAACATTTAAGGCTGTACCCGATCCAATATTTTTAATTGACAAGAATTTTTCGGTGCTTCGGCATAACCAGCGCCATATTAGTTTAACTACTGAGAAGCCTAAAGAAAACCCAAAATGTTATGAGCTTCTCTGGAAAAGAAGCATTCCATGTGAATATTGCACCTTAGACGAAGTTCATATGACTGGTAAAGCCGTTTATCGACAGATACAAAATGATGGCGTTATCTTAGATGCTTTTTATTATCCCATGGTGGATCCCAATGGGGAGATCTATGCAGTAATCCTTCATGTAAAGGATGTAACTGAGAAGGTAAAAATGGAAGCACAGCTAGTGAACTCTGCTAAACTGGTGGCTATAGGTGAAATGGCAGCGGGGGTTGCCCATGAGTTAAACAGCCCCATGACGGTAATGATAGGAACAGCCCAGATGATGCAGAGGGATATGGGGAAAGATGATCTCAGGTTTGAATGGCTGGATGATATCATTGGCTGTGGCATGAGATGTAAGAAAATAATTCAAAACTTGCTGTCCTTTTCTAGGCAGGGACAATTTTCATTGACAGAGACAAATGTAAATGAGCAAGTGGATAAGGTTTTAAGCCTTATTCATTATCAAATAAATAGAAATAATATTGCCATAAACAAAGACCTTGATCAGGATATTCCTGTAATTATGGCCAATGGACATCAGCTACAGCAGGTTCTAATTAACCTGTTATTAAACGCCAGGGATGCACTGGAGGAAAATCTGGGAGAGAAGCGTATCACCATCTCAACCTCGGTCGCCCAGCATCAAGGGGAAAAATGCGTAATAATTTCTGTCGATGACAATGGTCAGGGCATTGACCAGGAAAATATTAACAAAATATTTAACCCCTTTTATACCAGCAAAGAAGCAAGCAAAGGAACAGGCCTGGGTTTATCTGTTAGTCTAGGTATCGCCCAATCTCATGGGGGTACAATCCATTGTGACAGTCAACTGGGTATAGGTAGTACCTTTAAATTTATATTGCCTATAAAATAGGATATTGGGGGTGAAAGTTTTAATGGTTAACGGTCCAGGAATTTTAGTAATAGATGATGAACAGCCTGTTGGAACATTTTTTACCAGGCTGCTTAGTAACAAGGGTTATAGAATAGGAGTTGCTTCATCTGGGGCTCAGGCCTATGAGCTAATTGAACAGGAAAAATTTGATGTGGCAATGGTTGATCTGAAATTGCCAGATGCCGATGGATTATCATTGCTACAGCATATTAAAGCGCACCAACCTGGCTGTGAAGTTATCATTATGACTGGTTATAGCACCACAAGAACTGCGGTAAAAGCAATTCAATTTGGAGCCTTTGATTATATTGAGAAGCCCTTTGATGATATTGAACTAGTTGAAGAATTAATTGAAAAGGCCCTTAGTTTTAGTAAAACTGAGGGAGCTCTTGATGACAAAGATTATGGTTGGGCAAAGGTTGCAGAGGATGTAGGATTTCAAGTGGGAAAAACCCCTAAGATGATTAAGTTGGTCTCTATCTCGGAACGGATTGCTACAAAGGATATTAACGTACTGATTCACGGGGAAACGGGAACCGGCAAAGAGGTTTTGGCAAGATTCGTTCATGCTGCCAGCAATCGCAGGGACAAGCCATTTTTAGCTATAAACTGTGGAGCACTGCCTGAAAATTTATTAGAGAGTGAGTTGTTTGGTCATGAAAAGGGTTCCTTTACTGGTGCCAATGTGCAGCGTAAGGGTATCTTTGAGCTGGCAAACAACGGCACACTATTTTTAGATGAGATAGGTGAGGCTAGTCTCTCCATACAGGTAAAATTATTAAGGGTACTTGAAACAGGTGAATTTCTCAGGGTAGGAGGAGAGAAACCTGTAAAGACAAATGTGAGGATTATTGCTGCTACAAACGTTGATCTGGAGGAAGCAGTAGCCCAGAAGAGTTTTCGTGAAGATTTATTCTACAGGTTAGATGTTGTTAGGCTGGAACTACCTCCCCTTAGGGAGCGAAAAGAAGATATACCACCGTTAGTAGAACATTTTATCAATAAATTCTGGGACAAAAATGCCGGCATAATGCCAATATTTTCAGTTAACTGTATAGAAGATATGAATGCTTATCATTGGCCGGGTAATATTAGGGAACTTGCTAATGTTGTTGAGCAAGCATTGGCCCTCTGTGATGGGAATATGGTTCTTCCTGAGCATATCTCAAATAAGATTACCGGACAAAGTCATATCAATTTTAAGGAAGGTTATCCTAGCAATACACAAACCGAACAGGCTGAAATCATCGGTGAAGTAGCATTGAAATCAATCGATGAGGAAAATCTGGAAAATATGGAAGAACAAGAAATATTAAATCTATATTACAAGGTGGAAGGCTTATATAAATCCCTACAAACAACAATTGGCAGAAGGGGAATAAAGGATGTTTTTCCAGTAAGCATTCAAGAACTGGAGGCTAGGGCCATAGAGGAGACTTTGGGCTTTTATAACGGTAATGTAAGCATGAGTGCAAGGGCACTGGGCATAGGTAGAAATACCCTGTACAGAAAGGCTAAGGAGTACAATATAAATATTAATGGATAAAGGATGCCAGGAAGTTCAAGTGTGATGTACTTCCTGGCTATTTATTAATGCTTATTCCTTGTTAACAAGGCCAAGGATGACCCTGTATGGGCCGGGAGTGCCGGGAGGGATTAAAGCAACCCTATCCCCGGATTTAATTACCGTTTCTAAGCTCTGCACCTTTCCGTTAATCATAATAGCCTCAACCTGCTCAGGTGTTATTTCAAGCTTATGTATTAATTCTACGCCTGTTATACTTTCGCCTACTTCATACATTTCGGGAAATTTAAAGCCCTTTTCAGCCATTACACTTTGAAGCTTGGAAAAGCATCTTAACTCGATAGCACCCAAAACATACCCCTCCTTATAAATATATTTTGAATATAATTATATCGCAAAATTCAGACCATTAGTTAAGCGATTTTTAGGTCTAGAAATGTGGCATTTTGAAACATATGTCCTAATATGGAACTGATTCCTGTGTCATTTTAGGCATATTACCGATATTAATGCTATTATATTATTTGGTACAATCCTTGCAAGCTTATAAGGTTGCTAGATATGTTTGAATTCGAAAAATATTCAGTTTAAAGATATAAGAGGGGGGATTACGAAAAATTCTTTGAAAATAAAAAAAAGAAGGAAAAGAAAATCTATTACCGAATAAATTAGGTAGTATTCCCAAAAAAGTTATATATTTAAGGAGGTATTGGACTATGCCAAAATTTTTAAGGGTCGATATGGCAAAGAAGGAAGTCAATTTTGAGGATGTTCCAGAAAAATACCTTGCTTTAGGCGGCAGGGCATTAACTTCCCAAATGGTACTGGATGAAGTTCCAGCAACCTGCAATCCCCTAGGTGAATTTAATAAGGTGATAATTGCTCCTGGATTATTATCAGGAACCAATGCTCCTTCTTCAGGGCGTCTTTCCGTAGGAGGTAAGAGTCCTCTGACCGGTGGTATTAAAGAGGCCAATGCTGGTGGTATCTGCTCACAGAAAATCGCCAACCTTGACATAAAGGCTATAATTTTAGAAGGAAAGCCTGCTGAAAAGGGTTCCTGGCTTATTAAAGTTTCTCCAGACGGTGCTGAGCTTTTGGCCGCTGATGAGCTGGCTAATAAGGGAACCTATGAAGTTACTGCAATTTTACGGGAACGTTATGGCAGCAAAGTAGGCGTTATCTGCATCGGACCAGCTGGTGAAATGATGCTGATGGGCGCTGGAGTTGCTACCAATGACGCTGAAGGAAACTCCAGTCGTTATGCTGGACGTGGTGGTTTAGGTGCGGTAATGGGTTCAAAGGGAGTTAAGGCAATCGTAGTTGATGCTCCTAAGACCTTTGACGTTCCAGTAAAGGATAAGGAGCGCTTCTCAGCAGCTGCTAAGAAATTTGCCAAAGTTCTTATGGATCACCCTGTTACAGGTGAAGGTCTCCCTGCCTTTGGAACCAACGTACTGATGAATATCATCAGTGAAGCTGGTACTCTGCCCACTAGAAACTTCAGTAATGTTGGACGTTTTGCAAACGCCAACAACGTTGGCGGCGAGACTTTAGCTGAAGTTGCAAAGGCACGCGGCGGAAAAGCTACCCACGCCTGCCACCCAGGATGCATTATGCGCTGCTCCAATGTTTATCCAATGCCCGATGGCAAAGTTTGCTCCCCTATCGAGTATGAGACTGCCTGGTGCTTTGGTCCTAACCTGGAAATTGATAACTTAGATGTGGTTGCTAAGCTAAACTACATTTGTAACGATGCAGGTCTTGATACCATCGAAATGGGTGTTGCCCTGGGTGTATTAATGGAAGCCGGAGTAATCCCCTTTGGTGATGCCGATGCCGCAGTAGCAGCTCTAGAAGAAGTTGCTAAAGGTACCCCAGCAGGACGTATCCTTGGTAATGGCGCCGTATTTGTAGGAAAAGCCTATGGAATTACCAGAGTAGCTGCTGTTAAGGGGCAAGGCATTCCAGCTTATGATCCCAGAAGCTGCAAGGGTAACGGTGTAACCTATGCTACCAGCCCAATGGGTGGTGACCACACTGCCGGTTATGCTGTAACTGCTAACATTCTTAAAGTGGGTGGCTTCGTTGACCCAACCAAGGCAGAAGGTCAAGTTGATCTTTCCCGTAACCTGCAAATTGCCACTGCTGCAGTTGATGCTACCGGCCTGTGCCTGTTTGTAGCCTTTGGTGTTCTTGACAATCCAGAAGGTCTACCAGCCATCGTTGAGATGCTAAATGCCCAGTATGGCTTAGAATTAACCGTTAATGATGTTGTAGCCTTAGGACAAAGCATTCTTAAGAATGAGCGTGCCTTTAACGCTGCAGCAGGATTCACCAATGCAGATGATCGCTTACCGGAGTTCTTCTATAATGAAAAGCTGGCTCCTCACGACACAATATTCGATATAACTGACGAGGAACTTGATTCTGTGTTTAATTTCTAAGTTCATTTGGTACAATAGATGTAGTATAATTAAGAGGTGACCGGACATGCAGATTGAGTTGAGAGTTTATACGGGTTTGGAAAGATTTACGGGAACCAAGTATGGGGAGTTGATTCCTGTTCAAATTGCAGAGGGAACTACCATCTTGGATGTTCTTAAGAAATATGGTATCCCTGAAGAAGAAGTTTTTACTTCTTTAGTAAATGGTCTGCACAAATCCTTTGATACTATACTGCAGGACGGTGACCGAGTAGCCCTTTTTCCACCTGTTGGTGGAGGTTAACAGTAAGGAAGCCAGGGGCAGGGGAAAACCCTCTGCCCTTGTTAAGGAACTCGCTATGCTTATCAAAACATAATGGTGGTGACTAGTTAGTGGAAGTATTCTGGAATGGCTTTATCATAGCAGTAAAACTACTATTATCCGGCGATAGAGAAGTTTTAGAGATTGCACTACTTACACTAAAGGTTTCAGGTACGGCTACTGTCATCGCTGTGTTGATTGGAGTTCCTATAGGTTTTTTCCTGGCCCTGACTTCCTTTCCAGGCAGAAATATTGTTGTCAGTATTGTAAATTTTGGTATGGGTTTACCTCCGGTGGTGGTAGGTTTATTTGTCTGGCTATTACTAAGTAGGTATGGCCCCCTTGGCTTGTTGGGCCTATTGTATACCCCTACCGCAATGGTTATTGCCCAGGGAATAATTGCCTTTCCCGTTGTCACTGGCTTTACCCTGGCAGCCTTTCAACAACTTCATCCAAAACTTAAGCTGCAAATTCTTTCCCTGGGGGCGTCCAGGCTGCAATTACTTTGGCTGATGGCCAGGGAGGCCCGTCTAGGCCTATTGGCAGCTGTCATGGCGGGCTTTGGAGGGGCAGTGTCAGAGGTAGGGGCGGCAACCATGGTAGGTGGCAATCTGGTAGGCTCTACTCGAGTATTAACAACGGCAACAGTATTGGAAGTAAGTAAGGGTAATACAGACCTGGCCATGGCCTTGAGTATAATACTTTTACTTTTAGCATTTTCCATCACAGTGATACTTACTGTTGCTCAGCAAAAGGGGAGGTGTCCGTAGGGATGGCAGTCTTAGAAGCCTTTGATATAAAATTAAATTTAAGTGGTAAAAATATCCTGGATATCGACTCCTTTGCAATAAATGAAGGACAGGTTACTGCGTTAATTGGGGCTAACGGTGCTGGTAAAACCTCCTTTATGCAGGTTTTATCCTTGCTGCAAAAACCTACTTCAGGAGATTTGTTTTTTAAGGGAGAAAAAATTCATAAAGGAAATCTTTTAGAAAATAGGAAAAAAATGGCCTATGTATTTCAACAGCCGTTATTATTAGATATGACTGTTAAAGATAATGTTCAAACGGGGCTTCGGCTTAGAAAAGTTCCTAAAAATGAACAAGCACACCGAGTTGAGCATTGGCTCGAACGTCTGGGCATAACTCATTTGGCAAAGCAATCAGTTAGATACCTTTCGGGTGGAGAAGCTCAGAGGGTTAGCCTTGCCAGGGCCTTGGCCTTGGAGCCAGAGGTGTTGTTTCTGGATGAGCCCTTTACCGGCTTAGATAGCCCTACCCGAGGGAAACTGTTGCTTGATTTGGCAAGCTTGCTGCATGATACAAATATTGCTACTTTGTTTGTTACCCATGATTATAATGAGATACCATATTTGGCTCATAGATTATCCGTCTTGGATCAAGGAAATTTGATACAGAGTGGGACTCCGCAGGAAATATATCGTCAACCAAAGAATCAGACAGTAAGTGACTTACTTCAATGGGTACCCTTTCAAAAAGAGGTTAAGCAAGCCATCATTTCTTAAAACCTTGGTTAACTAACTAATAGGGGGCTACGATAATGATTGACAATCATCAGAGAAATATTAACTACCTTCGTATTTCTGTTACAGATCGATGTAATTTACGATGTGTTTACTGCATGCCTCCTGAGGGAGTAAAACATACTCCCCATTGGGAAATACTAAGTCTCGAAGAATTTGGGCGAATCGTAGATGCTGCATCAGATTTAGGAATAAAAAAAGTTCGTATTACAGGTGGAGAGCCGTTAATCAGAAAAAACATCTTAGATTTGTTTGAGCATATTTTAGCAAACCCCAAAATAGATGATATTTCCATTACCACAAATGGGGTTTTGTTTGCAGATATGGCTAAGGATTTGAAAAATGCTGGACTCACCAGGGTGAATTTTAGCTTGGATAGTCTTAGCCCGGATAATTTCAAGGATATTACGAGACTTGGAAAATTTGATGCTGTATGGAAGGGTATAGAGAAGGCAATTGAGCTGGAACTTCATCCGGTTAAATTAAATGTTGTGGCTGTTCGTGGAGTTAATGACCGGGAATTTGGGGATTTTGTTAGGCTCAGCAGGGAAATGCCCTTACATGTAAGATTTATTGAGTTAATGCCCATTGGTGAATGTAATCCCTGGGCCGTAGGAAATTTTATTTCTGCTGAAGAAATAATGCAACAGCTTCAGGAGGAATTTGGTACCTTTGATATAGAAACAAAGGTAACGGGTAACGGACCTGCCAAATATTACAGATTACCAGGTGCAAAAGGAACTATCGGTTTTATCACCGCAATAAGCGAACATTTTTGCGCCAAGTGCAATAGACTCCGCTTAACGGCAAACGGTCAATTACGCCCCTGCTTGTACGGTAAGCAAGAGATAGATTTGAAGACCCCCATGCGGAGGGGGGCCGGCAGGCAGGAATTGGCTGAACTAATAGCCGGTGCAATTAAACTTAAACCAGATCAGCACCACATGGATCAAGGTTGGACTGATAGAAGGGTCATGAGCCAAATAGGAGGGTAATAAAGTGTCACAGCTAACACATTTTGATGCCAAGGGAAATGCCCGCATGGTGGATATCACCCAAAAAGCTGATACATCCAGGGCAGCAGAGGTAAGGGGAGAGGTGGTTATGTCTCCTCAAACCCTGGAGCTAATAGAAAAGGGCGGTATGGCTAAAGGAGATGTATTAGGTGTGGCCAGGGTTGCTGGAATAATGGCCGCTAAAAGCACTCCTAATTTGATACCAATGGCCCATCCAATAATGATTACAGGGGTTAATATTAATTTTAAAATATTACCGCCAGATAAAATTGAGATTCAGGGAATCGTAAAAACTGACGGCAAAACTGGTGTTGAAATGGAAGCCCTTACTGCAGTTAGTGTTGCGGCCCTGACTATATACGATATGTGTAAGGCCGTGGACAAGGCAATGGAAATTCAAAATATCAGGTTAGTAAAAAAGAGTGGCGGAAAAAGTGGAGACTTTGTAAGGGAAGGGGAAAAACCATGGGAAGAATAGTAGCCGTTTGTACAAGCCCCAAAAAGGGTATGAGAAAGAAAAATGTAGGTGAAGCTATTCTTAAGATTGAGCATGGCCTAGAAGGGGATGCCCATGTGGGTGATTGGCACCGTCAAGTTAGCCTGCTAGCCATTGAAAGTATCGAAAAAATGAGGCAAATGGGACTTAAAGTTGGCCCCGGTGACTTTGCAGAAAATCTTACTACCGAGGGTATCGACTTAGTCTCTCTGCCGATTGGAACTAAACTTCGCATTGGACAAGATGGTTTAGGTGAAGTCACCCAAATAGGTAAAGAGTGTCATACCCGCTGTGCCATCTATCATCAAGCTGGAGATTGTGTCATGCCAAAGGAAGGCATATTTATTAGAGTACTTCGGGGTGGCCCGGTGAAGGTAGGGGACGAAGTTGAAATCCAGGCAGAATAATAATTTGCCGCCGATTGTCTCAGTGGTGGGATGTTCAAATTCAGGAAAAACAACATTTCTTGAAAAGCTTATTAAAGAGTTTAAATTCAGAGGCTATAGAGTTGGCTCTGTAAAGCACCACCGTGGGGCATTTGAAATGGATATTGAGGGAAAGGATACCTGGCGTCATTTTCAGGCCGGTTCAGAGGTGGTGGGTCTTGCCACCCCTAAAGGCTTTGGGCTGGTGAGAAAACTTCAGCAAGAGATGTCTATAGAGGAAATCGCTTCATACATGGGGGACGTTGATATCATCATTGTGGAAGGCTTCAAGGGTGGTCCCCAGCCAAAGTTGGAGTTGGTTAGATCCGCTATATCAAAAGAGCCTGTTTTGGCACCGGAAGAGTTATTGGCGGTGATAAGTGATTTACCCCTTAAGTTAGGTCTTCCGGTATTCCAACTGGAGGATATACCTTCCGTTGCAAACCTTATAGAAGAACAGGTAGTAAATAATAGAAAAACAAATGTTGCAAAAATTGAATCCTTAGATTTAATTCAACAAAAAAGATATCATCGCAATATAAAACTGCCAGGTGTTGGAGAGGCAGGGCAGTTAAAGCTTTTTCAGTCCTCTGTGCTAATCGTTGGAACTGGTGGATTAGGCTCCCCTGTGGCTTACTACTTGGGTGCTGCAGGGATTGGCAGGCTTGGCCTAATTGACGGGGACAATGTTGACTACTCTAATTTGCAGAGGCAGATATTACATGCAACCGCCGATATTGGCAGACCGAAGGTGCAATCTGCAAAGGAAAAGCTTGAGAGCATCAACCCTGACATTGAAGTAACTGCTTATCAAAAATTATTAACCAAAGAAAATGCAGTTGATTTAATAAAACAATACGACCTGGTGGTGGATGCAACTGATAACCTGGCCAGCAGATATGTCATTAATAAGGCATGTATAGAAGCTGGGAAGCCCTTTATTCACGCGGGAGTGCTATCGATGGTGGGACAAGTCATGACCATAATACCCGGTCAGGGGCCATGTTTTAGGTGTGTATTTAGGGAACTTCCCGAAAGGTCGGTGACATCGACGGCAGATGTGGGGATTTTAGGTTCTATAGCTGGAATTATTGGTTGTATCCAAGCGACTGAGGCTGTGAAATACCTTCTTGGTCAAGGGGATTTACTAGTAAACAGGATGCTGACCATGGATGGTCTGACAATGTCTTTTTTGGAAGTTGAAATCAGGAGAGACAATCAATGTCCGGATTGTGGCAATAATTAAGTCCTTAGGAGTTAATCCTTAGGGCTTTTTTCTTTCCCTAAAAAATCTGTGCAGCAGGAGCACTGCTGCACAGCACCATCAAACAGCTATTTTAATTTCCATGCAACTCGGATTCTACTCTGTCTAATAATTTCATTAATTCCCGAGTTTCATGCATAATGTTTAAGGTGAGTTCCAGGATCTCTTTATCACGGGTTTTCTTTGAGATCAACTGGGAATAACCCCTGATTCTTCCTGTACCATCTCTTAAATCCATTACAATTTTGCAATTTTCCATTCGGTGATAACCTCCTTCCTACAAATTATGCTTATTTACAATCAAACATAGTTTTTTTGATAATCACCCCCCATTAAATAATGACAGGGGCGATATACAGAAAAATGTAGTATTATATCGAAATTTGTCGCATCTATAATAAAAATGTTAAATCAAGTAAAAGCATTACAGCTATTTTGTTTTTCTGGGAATAACATTTTTAAAACTAGCTTATAAATACCAGGAAAATGTTGCAAAATAAAACCTATCCCATAAACTGGAGGATAGGTATGAAGAAAGCTTGTATTCTTACTGTTTTTTCTCTGCTATTTGTCATTGTACTACCTTCATATATCTACCCACAGCAGTCAAGAAATGATAAAGCTCCATTAGAAGTTAGCAGTTTGATGCTGGGAAATGGTGGACAAGAAGATTTATACTTTATATTTATTAATGGCTTGGATTGTAAGTGTGATGGTACTCGCTATAATGATATGGGTTTTGAAGTAATAAGAAGAAATATGGCTAGGGCCGGTTTCACATTTACCGATAATAGATTTTTATTATATAGTTACACAGGGGGTAAGGTTGAAAGGGGACGATGGTATCCTAATAAATATGAATCCAAAGATACCGGACAGCCTTTACAAATCAGTGTGAAAAATCTAGAGCTTTTAGTTAGAGAGTATTCTTCTAGTCATCCTAAGGCCAGTTTTATCCTGATTGGTCATAGCCTAGGTGGTAGAATTGCTATGGATTTTGTAAGCTCTACCAGTGAAGAAATGAGAAAGAAAATAGGGGGTGTGGTAACCCTGAATTCTCCATTATCAGGCGCATCCTTCAAAGTACCCGAAATGATTATGGAAGTATTTTCGAAAATTGATTTTATTTTAAGCTCACCGGCAGTAAGGTATCTAATATGGGAGTCCAAGAACTTAGAAGAGAACACCTACAAAAGGAGAAAATCAATAGAAGAGCTTCAGAAAGGGGGATTGAGGGTGGCCACCTTTGCCACCAATCAGGATATGGTTGTCCATGCCCAGGGCAGTTGTATTTTAGATGAGACGGGTAAGCCTGTTTCAGAGGGTTACATATTAAATGTAAACAGGCTACCGGCTAAACATTTCGTTGGTCATATGCAAATCTTAAAACATGAAGAGGTTTCAATGTATTTAGTAAATTTATATATAGAAAGCATCCTAAAGAAATAATTATTTTGTTACAGAACCGGATGAATCGTAAAAAATCATTTGGCCCATGCTGTCAGTGATTATTTCAGGAGATTTCTTTGCTAATGTTTTCCTAGGCTTTTTTTTCGCATCCCTTATTTTTTGAAAAACAACCAAATCATGGAGACGGGAAATGTTAGTATCTCTTTTTATCTTATCAGTCAATCAAAATCCACCTCCAAACATTGTCAGTTGCATGACATATATTTGGGTGAAAGCTTAACATAGTTAAGAAAGATAAACAATAAGAAAAAATAAAGTGATACTAGTAAAATTAGTCTGAATATTATGAATCATGGGACAGAGGGACAGGTAACTTGTCCCGCTCTGTAAGCTGGTTTACATGCTCGCCAATATTCTTTTTAAGTAGAAATATCCCTATAAGGATTACTATGCTGTATAATACAAAGAGCCAGTTTAAGGGATATAATTCCAACCACCCACCGCCTATTAATGGGTCAGCAAGATGGCCTAGGGAAAAGGCGGTGTTAGTAATAATTTCATAAATGAGTGTATCAAGAAATGTAGCACTAGCTACTGCAGCCAGAATAAAATTTTTATTCTTCAATCTCAGGTAAGCTCCCAAACAGATTTGAAAATTTTATCATACTCAAAGAGGTGTAATAATGCAAGAAAAGTTTATACCAGTTCGAGTTGGAGATGTGATTGAACTCGATATTCACAGTATGGGGCACTCCGGCGAAGGCATAGGAAGGCTACAGGACATGGTGGTTTTTGTACCAGGCGCACTGGTTGGCGAAAAGGTTAGAGCTGAAATTAGAGAGGTTAAAAAATCCTTTGCTCGAGCCCAGCTCATAGATATTATCGAGAAAAGTAATAATCGAATAGAGCCAGCTTGTCAGGCAGCCCATAAATGCGGAGGGTGCCATCTTCAGCATATGGATTACAACAATAATTTATTACATAAAAGGGCTATTGTTAAGACAGCCCTTGAAAGAATAGGAAATCTAAAGAATGTACCAGTTGAAGAGGTACTTGGTATGTCTAATCCGTGGCATTACCGTAATAAAATTCATTTACACCTTTGGCAGGAAGGTAATGAGATTAAACTGGGTTTTTTTGAAGGCGGAAGCCACCAACCAGCAGTAGATGTAGGAAGTGAGGGCTGCTTACTGGTGGATGATAAAATTAACGAGATCGTCGCTACTCTGGATGAATTGATTAACAAGTATAAAGTAACTCCTTATCATTGGGGAAGGAGAAAGGGATTCTTAAGGAATATAATGATTCGCCGGGGACATACAACCGGGGAAGTAATGGTTGTATTTGTAACTACCTCTGATAAATGGGCTATAGAACAACAGCTTGTTAAGGAGATTAGGTACAGACACCCAGAAATAGTATCGCTTATGCGCAATATTAATAATAGTTCAGGAAGACTAGTCTTAGGACGAGAGAACCACATTTTATCAGGAAAAGACCATATTACAGACATACTAGGAGGTTTGAGCTTTAAGATATCAGCCTCCTCATTTTTTCAGGTTAACCCCCTTC
>NZ_JARPTC010000022.1:0-112909 GCF_030577015.1 Desulforamulus aquiferis
AATAATCCCTCACGACTCCTCTCTCCGCAGTGGACAGCGCTAATCCCTTGCTTCGGGCGAAAATGGGCCGCCTTCGAGTAAACATCGTGTTTACCTCAGGCTTGAGCGGACATCCATGTCCGCTCACCCATTTTCGCATCCTCAGCTTCGCGAAGCGCTGTTTCCACTGCTTCGAATGTCGCTGCTCGGGATTATTAAAACCCAGTTAAATCTTTTTCAACAGACTGCAACATAAAACACCCCGTAGGGTGTTTTATGTTGGAAATTATTCGTTTTGCTTATGCTTCAACCTTCTTACCAGCTTTATTCATGGTTATGCCAAAACCTATGCTGAGGTAATAGATGGCAAAACCGTACCACAGGGTGTAAACCATATAGAAAACTAACATAAAGGTCATTATACCCATGTTATCCTTCACATACTTAGTCTCAACACCATAGTAATTATAGGCTGGCTCAATTACCTTTTTAGAAAAGTTTTGGATGGCCAGGGATTCAGCAAATAATGCTTTATTATCCAATGACTTTGTTACAGACTTAAGGGAATTGTACCAGCTATTTGTTGCCTCCCTGGGGTCAATACTATACTTCTGCTGTAAAACTTCGCCCTTATTATCATACATAGCGGTACAATCTTCAGCTAGGGTTGAAAATATCTTGCCCAGATCAGCCTTGATGAACAGTTTTTCTTTATCTGTGGCTATGGTGGCACCATCTACCTTCTTGTAAAGATTAGCCCAACGTTCCGCCTGACCTTCATCTTTGCAGGTAAGGGTTACATCTATTTCACTACCGTTCCATTTCTCGGACTTTTTAATCTCTCCCTGAACAACAGCAGCAGCTGAACCCTTGGATATAGCATTAAACATATCATCTGCAAAATCCAGCCCATTTCTGCCATTTCCAAAGGATGGGCTCATCATATAGGCATAGATTACGCCGAAGGATATTAGCATTACCAATCCTATTAAAAAAGCTCTACTATCTCTTATCATTAGTGTGACACTCCTTTCCCACCGGCACTTCCCTCTGCTTCACCGCGCAAGACCGGTATCCCGCGAAGGAAGGCGATCAATATCCAACCAGCAAAGAGCAGCACCAATCCGAAGAATATCCAGGCTCCAATATCAGCAAGTAGTTTACCCGTTTCAGCTGTCAGCTTGATATAACCCATCTGTCCCATTTTTTCCGGTAAGGCAAAGAGTCTGTTAACAAAACCTGCTAAAATCGCTATGGCATAGAAGGCACGGATATAGATACCAGGAACTACCTTCGTGGTTGCGGCACCAATTTGAATGCCAAGTAGGGAACCTACAAGCATACCCATGGCTAGAGTGTAGAAAATGTAGCCATAAATGGCGTATTGACTTATGGAACTATAGCCTGCTGTAAAAATGATTTGCAGAATGTCAGTTCCCACCGTGGTGAATGAGGATACACCAAGACCATATACAAACATGGGGAAGGTTAGAAACCCGCCGCCTACACCTAGGATAGCCGCAGTAAAACCAACCACTGCTCCACAAATAGCCACAAACCAACCAGAGATTTGGCGTCCACCCAGATCCTCATCAAACTTAACCATTGGTTTAAGATTAATTTTCTGAAGGTAGATAGCTAACTTAGTCATACCTACAGGGCCACCATGGGCATCACCACTATCTTTGGCTCCCCTTGCCTTAATGAAATCATATAGTGAGTAAAAACCTAGAAATCCTAGCATAACCACATAGATGGCACTAATCACAAAATCACTAAACACCGGATTCATGTTGAAGAGTGCTCTATTTAAGGTGCCTCCAGCCGTAACACCTATACCAGAACCACAGAGGAAGGCAATGGCTAAGGGTATATTAACGTTACCTAATTTTTTGTGTATTACAGTTCCCATGATAGCTTTAGCAAATATATGAAACTGATCAGTACCTACTGCCAGAATACCTTTAACACCAAGACTCATCAGGGCAGGAGTAATAACAAAACCGCCACCGGCACCGATGCATCCGGTAATTAGACCCGCACAAACCCCGATGGCCATAGAACCATAAAACATGGTGGGTGTATAGTGAGAAGGTCCATAGGCACTTTTCCCTCCAATAAACCCAGGTAAGTCAGCGGCATAACCAATGGCTGGAATAATTATAGGCAATAGCATTACCGCCAAGATAAGCAAGTGCTTTCTACTTTTAATTATATTATTTGACATTTCCAGTTCCCACCTGGCGTGGGCCCTGGAGGCACTCATTAGGGCTTCATATACTCCCCTCATGTGGGCAACCCCTTTCATTTTTTTATATTATAAAGGTGCTTTAAAAAATAAATGGTTCCCCTGCTTTTTCCAATGTTTTTAGTTCCTTTAAGGTTCTTGTGTTTAGTAAAAAACTATAGGATTATATCTCTTAAGGTAATTTTTCTAGAGCTTCACCCCCTCGCCAGGATAGTCCAGTTCTCCTGGCAATTAATTGATTAATAATCTCAAGTTGAATATGACCAGAGATTATTTCCGGTGAGTAATGATAATCAACATATATACTCATGGGAGGAATTCTTAATTGGTCCCTAATTATAGAAAACCTATCCGTAAAAACACTTATGCCATTGAGTTTCCTAATAACCTCTTGCTCCAACTGTTCCCCCTTAACCTTCCAGGTTAAAACAATTTTAGACCTTATTTTTTCCTGTAATTCTTGTTCATTGATTACATAGAGTAAATTTTGAGTTGCCTCATCAAAATGATAATTAACTATGTTTTGACATCCGTTATCCTTTATTACTGCATCAGCCCTTTTTCTAATAAAGTTACCTTTAGTCAATTTACCTAGGATAATATCTGCCTTAATGTTTTCTAGCCCGGCAGAAACCCTGGCCAGACCTGCCTGAATTTCTTTCATTTTGGATTTGCTTATTGGTTGATATGTGATTGTACTGAAATACCAGGCATTGTTGTAAAAATGGATACTTTCTTTTACTAGTTCTTTAGAAATCTGTTTTGGCACTTCTTCAACTTGATGGGCTAACAAACAACCTTCCTTCAAGTCATCTAGACTTTTCAACAGGTCCATTACAACTACTTTATTGGTGGAGTGTTGTTCAATTCTTGTTAGCAATCTATCAAGCTGGCTTTTTATCTGACTCCTTTCTTCCACATACTCATAATCTAGGGCTGTACCATTGAGCTCATAAGCAATTATCAGGCAAAGGTCCTTCTCATAGCTGAGCATTGAATCAATATCCTTAATCATTCCGTCAAAGGAAATTCCTTTAAAGACACCATCAAAAACACATACAATTATGGGATTGTGATTTTTTTCTCTTTTATATTTAAGATAAAGTGGCATTTTATTTAGAACTTCCCTACTAGCTGTCTCTCCTAGCTTTTTTACAACCTTATAAAAATCTAATCCTGAAGCTTCAATCAATCCCATCTGTTTGCAAACATTTTGTATTGGCCCACTATATTCAGCCGCCAATATTGATTTAACAATCATGGACTCAACCAAAGTTCGGAACTTATTATCTGCAAGCAATTGATTGATAAACCCTTCAAAATCAATTCTCTTTAATTCTTCTAAAATTCTTGTCACCTTACCCTTTGGTGGTAGAATAAGATTTTGCTCATTACTACGGGGCACTAGCTCATTTTGCAACTTACGCAGGCTATTTATTAAGTAATCCAATCTACCAGGAGAAAGGTTCTCTATACTACCAAGATTTGCCAATACGCGCTGCTTAACTTTTCCATCTTCACGATAGTTTTCAATTAATTTTACATAAACATACTCTCTTCCGTTTTTCTTGGTAACGATTTTGCGCAGGAACATTTTCCACCTCCGCCCTGCATAAAGCATATCTTTTAGTTTTCATAAACATAGCCCTTATATTTTATTTAAAATTTGGTTTATATTTTATTTAGCTGCTAACTTGGGCAAATATTAGCAAATGAGCTTTTTATTTGCAAGTACTTTTTTGCACAATATGAAAAATTTTTTATTATTTCAAGCTCTAAACATTGAAATCCTTGATTTAAGCTGATTATCAGAGAGTGTCAAAAATCTTTGTCAAAAGAGTCCAATAGCTAAACTAAATATTTTTATTTGTCATTTCATTAATGTGTCACAAATTTTTCTTTCTTTATTATTTTTTGTAAAAAATAGTTGACAATATATGATAATGTGTTCATTGAAATAAAAAACACCCTCTCAACGAAGGGTGTTTTGGGGTTATCCAGACTATTCTACTTCGGCTTTTGGGACTGCTTGCCCATGGTGCTGCCTACCCCCTTAATATATTGCAAAGCCATAGTGCATTTACATTAAAAATAAATTATATTATTTTTGATGCCGTACAGGAATATCCAAATTCCAGGACAAATATATGACAGAACATTATAGCTTGGAGGAGTTACTATCAAAGAGATTGATAAAATAAAAAAAGCAGATATGTTTGGGGTTGTGCAACCTAAGGAGATCAAAAAATACAGGAAATACTTCCAGGAATTAATTTTTAACAAAAAGGACATCGTATTCTATCCGGGAAAGTATCCAAATTCAATTTTTTTGATCCTTGATGGTAAAGTAAGGGTATTTTTAAACTACAACCTGGGTAAGGAATTTACATTAACCGTATTAGAGTCAGGAGATGTATACAGCGGGCATACCAGGGCCTTTGGTCAGGCTATAACTGACGTAAAAATAGCCTTAATACCTATTGAGGTTTTTAGAGCTATGCTTACCGATCTTCCTGGACTGGTTTTTGGCCTGGTAAATGTATTAGGTGATGCCCTAAAGGGATCCATCGATGTAATTGAAGGCTTAGTTTTTGATGAAGCCGGTATGAGACTGATTGCATTATTACAGGAGTGGTCCCGGGATGGTGAAACAACCGATGAGGGTATTCTTATTAGGTTAGAATTAACCAGGGAAGAAATGTCCAGCATGATAGGCAGCACCAGACAGACCCTGGCAAATATCTTCAAGGAACTTTCCAGGGCTGGACTGGTTGAACTAAAGCAAAAAAAACTCCTTATCAAGGATTTTGAGGGATTGAAAGCTTTCTATAAGTAATCAGTATAAATTTTCTTAATATTTGTAAAATGTTTTACATTTTTTTAACCAACTGGCTGGTAAAATAGGATCAAAAGTATACAAGGGGGTACTATGCATGAAGGGACAACCGGATGTAAAAGATCTAACAATGGATACTGGCGTTCAGCAAATGCTGGAAAAGGCAAGGGAGGAAGGGATTGAAACTGCCTTTGACCGGGCCGCTAAGATGACCCAGTGTGGCTTTGGCTCCCAGGGAGTTTGCTGCAGGTTGTGCCTGGAGGGGCCATGCCGTATTGCGCCCAAGGGTAAAGGTCCACAAAGGGGTGTCTGTGGTGCTGATGCTGACACCATAGTTGCGAGAAACCTCTACCAGCATGTCATGCAAGGAACATCCAGCCACGTTGAACATGCCAGGGAAATTGTCCATGCTTTAATTGAAACAATTGAAGGGCATGCGCCATACCAAATTCAAGGCACCGATAAGTTAAAATGCCTGGCCCAGGGTTTAGGAATAGATATTGAAGGTAAAGAAATTAACCAATTGGTTAAAGAAGTTACAGCCAAGGCCCTTGAAGATTTTCAGAAACAGCATGGCACCCTCAATTGGCTTAAGCTTAAATCCCACGAAAAAAACTTTCAAAATTGGGAAGCATTGAACCTATTGCCTGAAAATGCCCATGCCGAAATAGCTAAGTCTTTGGCCAGAACCGTAATGGGTGCTGACTCTGACCCAGCCAATCTCTTGATGGGAACCGTTAAATTAAGTCTTGTTGATGGTTTTGCCGGACTACACATGTCCACGGATCTACAGGACGTTATGTTTGGCACACCAAGGGCAGTTAAGGCCCAGTATAGATTAGGTGTAATTAAAAAAGATATGGTTAATATCGCAGTCCACGGCCACGTACCCCTTCTAGCCGAAAAGGTGGTGGAATGGGCCGGCAAGCTGGAAGGCGAAGCTCCCAAGGTAGGCGCCCAGGGTATTAATATTGTAGGTGTTTGCTGCAGCGGCAACGAGCTTTTAATGCGTAAAGGTGTAAATGTTGCCACCAATTATGCCAGCCAGGAAATGCCCATTATCACCGGTGCCCTGGATGCCATGGTTGTGGATATTCAATGCATCATGCCCGGTTTACAGCAGGTGGCCCAGTGCTACCATACTGAGCTTATTACTACCATCCCCTACTCCAAGATTTCAGGTGCCACCCATATTGAGTTTTCCACAGAGAAAGCCGATGAGGCTGCAAGGGAAATAGTTATGCGAGCCATTAGCAATTTCACCAAGCGTGATCCAAACAAAATAAGCATTCCTGAGGAAATTACCGAAGCCTACGCCGGTTTTTCCGTGGAGCAAATTGTCGAGGCTTTGTCAGCAGTTAACAAAAGTGATCCTTTAAAGCCTTTAGTTGATTCCATCGCCTCGGGCAGCATATTAGGTGCTGTGGCTATTGTGGGCTGTACAAATCCTAGAAGAAAGCAAGACAAGTATAATGTTGAATTAGTTATGGAATTAATAAAGAATAATGTGTTGGTGGTAGCCACAGGCTGCTCGGCCCATTCCCTGGGTAAATTTGGTTTATTATCCCCCGATGGTCTGAAATATTGCGGCGAAGGACTACGTGGGGTGCTTACTGCGGTAGGTCAAGCCAATGGACTGCCGGCTCTGCCTCCCGCCCTCCATATGGGTAGTTGTGTGGACAATTCCCGTATAGCTGATTTACTTTCGGCCTTAGCCGGCTATCTAAATGTGGGTGTAAAGGATCTGCCCGTGGCGGGATCCTGTCCCGAAACCCACCATCCCAAAGCCTTGGCCATTGGAACCTACTTCCTGGCCAGCGGTGTAGACGTTCATGTGGGGGTTAACCCCCAGGTAACAGGTTCCGAGCTTGTCACCAATGTTTTAACAGCTGCCAAAGAGGATTTCCCAATTACAACTGACGCCCTCTTCGGTGGAAAAATAATCTATGAAGAAGATTCCGTTAAAGCAGCGGAACTAATCATTGAGAGAATCAAAATGAAACGCAAAGCTTTAGGAATTTAATTCTACAGCGGAGTGATGTTAATGACAGAAAAACATGGTCTGAAAATTGCCGTGTCAGGCAAGGGCGGGGTGGGCAAAACCACTTTGGCCGCCCTACTATGTCATCTCTTTAGCAAGGAAGGTAAATCTGTACTGGCAGTGGATGCAGACCCGGATGCAAACCTTGGTATGGCCCTGGGATTTAGCCCAGATGAATTGGCACAAGTCACTACCATTGCCGAGGATAGAAAACTGATTAAGGAGCGTACCGGTGCTGAGCCAGGTACACCCGGTTCACTTTTTTGTCTTAACCCAAGGGTTGACGATATTCCTGAAAAGTATATTGTTAATAAGGGCAACATACGTCTCCTGCAACTGGGGCAAAGTGCCGCCGGGGGAAGTGGCTGCTACTGCCCGGAAAACACCTTTCTGAAGAAACTGCTAAACCACCTGGTCTTAGCGCCAAACGATACCGTTGTAGTTGACATGGAGGCAGGTCTAGAGCATATGGGTCGGGGAACTGCCCGTGCAGTTGACGCCTTTATAGTGGTGGTGGAGCCGGGTCAAAGGAGCTTTCAAACTGCTGCAGCAACTGTGAGGCTGGCCAAAGATTTGGGCGTGGAAAAGGTTTTTGCAGTAATTAACAAGGTACATCCCGGACAGGAGGAAAGTGTTTGCAGGTTCCTTGATTTCTTGCCACTGTTAGGCATTCTTCCCTTCAACCCTTCAGTCATTGAAGCAGACCTAACAGGTACTCCTGTATTTGAAACCAATGGCCAAATGGTTCAATTGGCAGAGCAAATAAAGGACAAGCTCGAAAACAACGTCTAGTCATATAGCAAAATAAAATGACCCTGGGCTTCTATCATGGAAGCCCAGGGTTACCTTTTTAGATAGCTGATAATACCTATGCTTCTGCCTTTTTAGCAGACTTGTTCATGGTGATACCAAGTCCCTGGCATAGGTAGTAAATTGCGAAACCGTACCAGAGGGTATAGAAGAGGTAGAATACCATCATAAAGGTCATTACACCTTTATTTTCCCCAACCGGCTTTGATTCAACACCGTAGTAGTTATAAGCAGGCTCAATGTTTTTCTTCTGCAAGCTCTGAATAGCCAGGGATTCGGGGAAATTATGCTGGTTATCAAGGGCTCTAGTTACCTGCTTGGTAGAATTATACCAGCCATAGGTAGCTACTCTGGGATCAAGGCCATATTTGGCCTGTAGTTCGTTACCCTTGTTTTGGTACATAGCATCACTGTCAACAACAATGGCAGCGAAAACCTTGCCCAAATCGCCACTGATCTTTAGCATTTCTCCGCTTTGAGCCACATTAACACCGGCTGTTTGATAAAGCTTGGCCCAATCTGCAGCTTCTGCCTGGTCCTTAGCCTTAATTTCAACATCAAAGGCAGTACCGTTCCATTTATCAGCCTTGGCAGCTTCACCAAGTACAATCTCATAGGCAGAACCCTTGGAGATGGAATTAAACATGTCGTCAGCATACTCTAAGCCGTTTCGACCATCCCCAAAGGATGGGCTCATCATATAGGCATAGATGACGCCGAAGGATAACATCATTAATAGTCCAATGATAAATGCTTTGCTATCTCTAATCATTAATGGCTCCCTCCTTTCCCAGCCACTGCACCCTTGGCACTCTCAGCCCTTAATGTGGGAATGCCGCGTATGAAGGAGAGAATGATCCAACCAGCAAAGGCTAATACCAAGCCGAAGAATATCCAGGCTCCGATGTCAGCAATTAATTTACCGGCCTCTGCACTAAGTGAAATATAGCCCATTTGTGTTAGTTTTTCCGGCAGAGCAAACAATCTGTTCACAAAACCAGCCAAAATCGCCAGGGCATAGAAGGCTCTGATATATATACCAGGAACAACCTTTGTTGTAGCGGCACCGATTTGGATACCCAGCAGAGAACCAACCAGCATACCCATGGCCAGGGTGTAGAAAATATAGCCATAGATGGCATACTGGGCAATTGAACCATAACCAGCAGTAAAGATAATTTGTAGAATATCAGTTCCTACAGTGGTGAAGGAAGAAACACCAAGACCGTACACAAACATGGGGAAGGTCAGGAAGCCACCACCCACACCTAAGATAGCTGCTGCAAAACCAACAACAGCACCGCATATTGCCACAAACCAGCCAGAGATTTTACGACCTCCGGGAGTAATATCCTCATCAAACTTAATCATGGGAGCCAGATTGACTTTTTGCAGCTTAACAGCAAGGGGAGTAAGTCCCGCAGGACCACCATGGGCATCCCCACTATCTTTTTGACCCTTAGTCTTGATAAAGTCATACAAGGAGTAGAATCCTAAGAAACCAAGCATTACAACATAAATGGCACTAATTACAAAGTCACTCATTACCGGGTTTGATGTAAACAAAGCACGGTTTAATGATCCACCAGCAGTTACACCAATACCGGAACCACACAGGAAGGCGATAGCCAGGGGAACGTTTACGTTGCCTAATTTTTTGTGTATCACTGTACCCATAATGGCTTTGGCAAAGATGTGGAACATATCAGTACCTACAGCCAGGATACCTTTTACACCCAGGGACATTAGGGCTGGTGTGATTACAAAACCGCCACCTGCACCAATACAGCCGGTAATCAAGCCGGCACAAACGCCTACGGCCATGGAGCCATAAAACATGGTGGGATTGTAGTGAGAAGGCCCATAGGCAGTTTTCCCACCGATAAAGCCAGGCAGATCCGCTGCATGACCAATGGCCGGGATAATCAAAGGAAGCATCATAATTGCTAAAATAAATAAGTGTTTTCTATTGCGAACGATGTTATTTGACATTTCCATTTCCCATTTAGCATGGGCCCTAGAAGCTGCCATCATACTTTCGAACAAGGCTCTCAATTGAGTAACCCCCTTTATTAAAATCTTGAGAATGTGCTTTTTCTAACTAACTAGTTCGCGATAATAGTGACAAAAATTCAGAATATTAATTCCTATACTTATTGAATGTTGCTTTAAAAAGTGCTACAATCATAAATGAACGGTAGTGACAAAATAAAATTTTATATTTCTTTAAACTCCACCTCCTTGTGGCATATCCATAGCCCTTGATATTTGATATTTGATTATCTCGAGTTGAATATGTCCCGAGATCACATCCGGTGAATAGTGGTAATCAACATACATATTAATTGGTGGAATTTTAAGTTGATCAGTTATTATATTGAACTGGTCTATTTTAAGTTTAACTGTACTTGGTAGGTTTAGGGTGTCTAAATCCTTATCTATTCCTTCGATTTGCCAGGCTGTAGTAACTACCGATTGATTTTTCTCCCTTAAAACCTCTTCATTAATGCTGTAATTAAAGGCCTGGCTGGCTTCATTAAAACTGTAGGAAACCACATCCTGGCAGCCATTTGCCTTAATCACTGCCTCTGCCCTTTTCCTCAAAGCTGAATCTTTGTTTAATTTGCCCAATAAGACATCTGCTTTAATATTTTCTAAGCCTGCAGTTACCTTTGCCATGTTTGCCCTGATTTCTTTAATTTCTAATTCACTTTTTTGCTCATAGCGGATGGTATTGAAATAGGGAACCCGTTCCATTAAATCCTTAGGCAAATTTACCACTTGCTTTGCCATTAAAAAATTTGGGTTATTTGCCTTTAATAAACTATCCTCATCAAGAACAATGATGGTATTACTGATATTCCTTTGTAATCTTTCCACCAATATTTCTATTTGCTCTTGAACCTCATTTACTTCTTCAGTAAATTCATAATCAACGGGATTTCCTTCAGCATCACAAGCTATCAATAATATTAACTGTTTGTGATAATCCTGGGGTAAATAAAGGTTGCCAGGAACATCCACATCAAAGGCGGTTCCTTCAAAATTAATGGAGAATATATAAACAAACATGGGATTGTGAATGCTTTCAGATTCATTGATCCTTTTCAGCCTTATTGCTAAAAATTCTTCTTTAGCCTCATCTTCTCCTAGTCTTTTTATCGCATTGTAAAACTGAACACTGGGGGCATCCATCAGACCTAAATCCTTACATACTTCTTGAATAGGATTACTTGCCTCTGGAGCTAGGATGCTTTTAATAATTAAGGCCTCTGCTATTTCATAGAGCTGCTTCTGGTTAACAATTTTATTAATTGTTCTTTTTATTGTTAAATCAACTAATAGTTGTTTAATGATTTGAACTTGTATCCTTAAATCATTGGGGATTATTGTTTCATTGCCCTGTGACCCAATTTCATTATGTAGTTTTTTTAAGCTGGCCATCAGGTAGTTTATTCTTTCTTGAGAGAGGTTCTCAATACTTCCAAAATTAGCTATAACCCGTTGCTTTACCTTACCATCAGAACGGTAGTTTTCTATAAGTTTCACATAAACGTATTCTTTCCCGTTTTTCTTAGTAGTTATCTTGCGAAAAAACACAATCTTCACCCCCCGCTACTTCCGCAACCTATATAAAGTTAGTATTTTTTCATCCCTACCGAGAAAACTACCATCTATCACAAAAATTAATAAAGATAAAATCTCATCCCTGTATCAATATATTAAACAGTTTGTTTACTCTAAAACAAATCTAATCTCGTAACATTATTTTTTGTCATCACCCTTACTTGGGGGTAATGCTATCAAATGGCCTTTTTGATTGCAAGTACTTTCTTGCACAAAATCAAAAATATTTTTCTGTTTTTTATAGTTTTCATTACGTTTTCAGCCATCTAATCAAGGTATTTTCAGTGTGACAAAAATATTTTGTCATCACGTTTTTTGTGTCAAAAAATCTTATAAGTTGTTATCAAAAACACACCGGGCAATTATATACCGAAAAAATTATTTTTTTCCTTTGTTTATTGTCTTATGCAAAAAAAGTATTGACATTATTTAAAAAATATATCCATTATAAAAAGCTTACCCACAAGGAGTAGCCCTTGTGGGTAAGCATCGTATTATTCTTTTTCTACAAGCTGCTTTAAAAGCCTTCCAAAGCTTGTTATTACCGTATTATAGTCGGTCCAGGGTATGCTGTTCTCGTAACCATAGTCCGCCGGCCTATCACCCACCGATATATTAATTGTCTTGAAGCCCATATTCTTTAAGCGCCTCACCTGCTCCTTGACCAGCTTTGTTTCTGGTCCCGGATTAGGATTGCCATCGGTTATTACAATTATTACCTTTTGCACCCAACGCCTACCCTCGGACATTAACCTTAAGGCGCAGTACTTCAGGGCACTTCCCTCGGGGGTGGTTCCCTCTGCTCCGGTCATGCCGATTCGTGCTTTGCTTGTCAATGTTGGTGAATATAGCTCGGTCATGTTCACAGCCACCTTTAGGTTAAAGCCAAAAATCCAGGTCTTGACTGAGTCTACCGGTTCAAGGGCCTCCAGGAAGAGAACAGCCAGGTTTCTAGCCAGTTCCACCCGGGAGATTCCTTCGGCGGCAGGATATACCATAGAAGCACTGGTATCTATTAATAGTCCTATATCCATATTTCTGGTTCGAGTATTGATAACTTCTGTTTGCTTGAATAATTTATTGGAATAGTAGGCTTGATAAAGGGAGTCTTCGTCCAATTCCCCACTTGGCAAGTTATACTGGTTTATTACCTGACGGGTATTGGCCCAGCTTAGACGATTTCTAAGCCTAATGATAAAGGGCTTTACCACTGTCCTGGCCAGTTCATAGCGTTCTGCTGCTCCCTCATCTATCACGGGTTTTCTAAAGACCACCATGGGTGGTGGTGGTGGTGGGTAATCCGGGTCAAGCCCTGCCTCCATCAATTCCGACAAATTGGCAACCTGAAGCTGCTCTTGCCTCATATTTTGAATTAGACTCTGGAGATCTCCGGGAATATTGGTCTTATCCTTCGAACCACCACTTGTATCGGTCTGATGATTACCCCTGCCGTTATAATCCAATAAAGTACTGGGCAGTGAGTAGGCAATGTCATGCTGGATTAGGTTGCCGAATAACTCCTCATAAACCTTCTTGGCCACACTGCGGGTATTTAGCTTCCCTAGTCTTACCGGATTATCTATATAAATTATTTTGTGCAGCAGCTCAACCACCTTATTTACCCTGGGCACCTTAGAAACATATCCCCTTGTAGATCTCATTGTAAGTAGAAATTCCGTTGCCCTCAGGTTTAGCTCGTTCTCCATCAGATCCTTTTTGGGGACATGGGCCCATTTGTTAGGATCTAAATCATATTCATAACGTCTCAGCTTCCAAAAATAACCCTGGTATCCTGGATAGTGAAGGGCTGTTAGGTGTTCAATATAAACGTCCTCCACCACATTTCTAACTGTAGCCATAAAGGGATTGCCCGGCATTTCAGTATAATATTCGGGTGAGCTAAATTGGGCATGGGCAGCCTCATGCAGGGCCATGCCCGTTAGTACATCAACAATATCCCCTATTAAAAAGCCCGGTGGTGGATTCATTAAGGGCTCAGCACTTAAGGCAATCTGCTTTCTTCCAAAGTCAGTTCTGGTCTCTTTAGAGCTAAAATTAATGGTATATTTATTTCGACCATGAACAATATCTACTATCCTGGAAACTGCCCCTAGAATTGCGGTCATTGCCATGGCCTGGGCATCCATATCCTCGGAAGCTAATAATTTATGACTAAACATGGCGTAATTATTTCCTGAAACCCTTCCGTTACCATCCAAGCCCTTACCCGTCAGCCAAAAATCAGAGAGACTCTTAGTTTTCCATGTCTCAGTGCTAATTTGTAATGTCAAAGGGTTCACCCCCTGTCAATAAAACCATTTATATTTTTATTCACTTAAGATAGGCCTGAATCACTTGAAGTACCGTTGTCTGCTCGCTATCTACCCCTCCTTCTGGAGAAAAGCGATTCACAAAAGTATATTTTAGGGCAGTTTTTAAAGGCTGTCCCCTTTTCAGCAAAGCAGTTGCAGAAATGGCCGGTCTAAAGCCGGTTGGCCTGCTCAGGCTTTCCTCGTGGAAGAGGCCATTAAGCTTATGGGTAATTCTTGACAGTAACAAGGCATGCTCTTCCTTTGCTCCATATACTTCTTCCAAAAGGCCTGCCATAAGCTCCACCGGTGGTAGCTCCAGCCTCAGGGACTCAAAGCGATCGTCCACTGCGGTATCTTCCATAAATGTTCCCGTATGGCTACGCCCACGGTTCTCAGTGGCGATAAATATGCAGCGTGGGTGGACTGAAATATGCTCCTTGGTTTCTTCAATGAATACCTCTCTATTATGGTCTAAAATTGTATATATGGAGTTGTGTATATCCGGGGTAACCCTGTTGAATTCATCCAGGGCTACAATGCCTGGCCTTTGAATGGCATCTACAAATTCTGATTGTACAAAGATTGTCTGACCACCGATAAATTCCCAGTGACCAAACCAATCCCTCGGAGTTCTAATGGCCCCCACATTCACCCGATGA
The DNA here is from genome assembly GCF_030577015.1 of Desulforamulus aquiferis. Classification (NCBI taxonomy): domain Bacteria; kingdom Bacillati; phylum Bacillota; class Clostridia; order Eubacteriales; family Peptococcaceae; genus Desulforamulus; species Desulforamulus aquiferis. The sequence continues at coordinate 14,513 of NZ_JARPTC010000022.1, forward strand.
AAGGCTAGCCCATGTGCCCTAGCCAGGCGCTTTGTCAGCTCCGTTTTTCCAGTACCTGGATCACCCGTGAGCATTACATTGATTCCAGAAAACATAAAGTCCTGTATGATGGCTAGTTTTTCTTGTTCTACCCAGAATTCTGGGATTAGGTCTACGTTTATCCCCCATGAATTTTCATTTATTATCTGGTGAGTTGTCATAAAAAACCCTCCCAATAAAATTTCTTGTGCTTTATTTCTACACCTAAATATACATACCCTGCAGTGTAAGAAAAATGCAAGGTCTTATCAAATTTCCTAAAAACTCTCCTCTACAAAAATAACAATCTGAACTTTAACAGGATTTTTCCTTTGTTTGGCGAATTTGGAAAAGTGGATTACGTTGGGGGGTATCGCTTTGAACTTGAAGGAGATCGACCAACGCTATATTTACTGGTGGCATAAAAACCGGTGGTGTATTGCCAAAGTTCAGGTTAGTCCCTCTTCGGATTTAATCTACCTGTATATTTGGCGTTTGGATGGCTCATATGTTGGTATGACGGCTGGTAAGCGACCTGAAATTATCAGGCAATCCCAGGGTTATAAATTATGGCTCCAGGAAGGTCAGCCTGATTTAAAGGAACGCTTGGATTTAAGCATAAAAAATAAGTATGAGCAAATTGAATTCTTCTAAGCCGGGAATAATTGTCCAAAGGACTATTTATTATAAAGATTTAGGAGGGAATTTCAAATGCAGCAATCAGATTTAGACGTTATTAAGGAATATGGGTCATCTGCCTTCAGTCCAGACTTCGGGGCCTGGGCAGACCTGCAATATGAGGATGAAAATGGCCAGGATATGGCCCGTACAACCATGGTCCTGGTTAACCCCGCCTGGGCTGAGCCCCTGGAAAAGGCCGGTGGCGAGTACTTTACCAATTGGGCCTATGACCCAGAACTGGATATGTACTTTCTACTTGTTAAGTGGCAGAATGGCATTCGCCTACCCATTGCCTTTGAAAAGGAAACAGCGGGAAAACTACTTTTTGACCCCTATGTCCACCAACCCTTTGATATCATGATCGCCAACAAGCAATTATCCGGCAATATTGAACAGGACGACACCCTAAGAATGAGGGTTCTTTGGGATAACAAATTCTCCAAATCCACCCAGGCCAACTGGCCCCAATAATAAATATTGCCAATAAACAAACCGCCCTTAATCTAATAAAAGATTAGGGCGGTTGTTTAGTTACATTTTTATGGCCTCTCCAGTATGAAAGAGATAGATGTATTTCCCCTCTACCTCCCTGCCCAGGATTTCCTCCACCGCCCTGGCATACAGGTTGATTTGCAGTCGGTAGCGTTCGGCCGGCGAATCCTGCCCCGGCCACACAGCATCCGATTTATAATCTATTATTACCAAGCCCCCATCCTCACCCTGTTCCACTAGGCAGTCTATTATTCCTTGGATTAGTACCTGCTGGTTATCAGTCTCTGCTTCGGTCAGCTCCGGGTATACCTCCTGGGCGGGAAGGGCTAAGCTGAAGGGCAGTTCCCGAATAACCTTCTTAGCCTTTAGCATTAGCTCACCCAATGGACCAGTGAAGAAATCCAAGATAATATCGGGGCTTACAGCAGTAGCTTGCTCCGGGGTAATTATCTCCCTATGGACTAAAAGTTCAAGAAGTTCCTGTACCTCTTCCAGGATAGGTGCTTTTTCCAAACTGATGTGCTGCATAACAGTATGTATTGCAGTCCCTTTCTCTGCAGGGGTTAGGCCTTTGTCCTGTTGGAGGAATCTTGGTTGCTTATTTAGATTTCTTCTCTTAACAGTATCAGCATCGTCCAAAACCTCATGATCAAATTTTCTTTTCATCTCAGTTACAGTAGTTTTGGCAGCCCTAGAGGCTATATTAATATATTGATACTGCCATCCTAAACGTCTTGCAATTTCGGGAAGCCACTCCTTTTCTTCCATTGGTTCTAACACCTTAATCCGAGCTATGATACTATCCTCAACCTGTATTGCTTTCTCAACATTTGCTTGTATCTCTGAAACACTAGTAATTTTAACTTGCCACCGGGACGGATCTCTGGTCAAATCACAGGTAGTCTTATCAGCAAACTGGAGTTGACCGGCTTGAAAATCCCTGTGCCTTACGAGGGCAGGACAAAGCCAGTCTAGACAGTTTTTTGCATTAAGCAAGTCATTTTCAGGAAGCTGCCATTCTCCCTGACCACTATGTGCTGTCCATTTCTCCATAGCCCTATCCAAATCCCTGACAGAACCAACTAGTATGAGCTTTTCCTTAGCTCTAGTTAGGGCAACGTATAATACCCTCATTTCTTCCGCCAGAGCCTCACGTTTAAGGCTAGTCTTTAGCAACAGTTTAGGGAGGCTGGGGTAGGATACCCTGGTCTCGGTATTTATAATTTGTGGACCAACACCCAGTTGTTTATGCATTAATACATCCTTATTAAGATCCTGAAGGTTAAATTTCTTACCAAGACCAGCCACAAATACAACTGGAAATTCTAAACCCTTACTCTTATGGATACTCATGATCCTTACTACATCTTCATTCTCGCCAAGGGATCTAGCCGCACCCAGGTCGTTGCCTGTATTTCTAATCCTCTCCATGAATCTTAGAAAGCGAAACAATCCCCTAAAGGAGGTATTCTCAAATTGCTTGGCCCTGTGGTAGAGTAATCTAAGATTGGCCTGCCTTTGGCTTCCTCCAAGCATTCCGCCAGTATAATCGTAATAGCCTGTATCCCGATAAAGCTCCCAAATCAAATCCGCCAGCGAAACCCGGCGCGCCTGGGTTCGCCAATTATCTAAGCGTTCTAAAAACCTGGTGATTTTAGAGGTTAGTAACCCAAGATCTAAAAGGGCTGCTGAACAAAGGGCATCATAAAAATCCCCATCTCCCTTTGACATCCTGACCAGGGCCAGCTCCTCTGCCTTAAGTCCAACAATTGGGGACCTAAGAACACTGACCAGTGGGATATCCTGTCTGGGATTATCAATTATTTTTAGCAAAGATAAAAAAACTTCAACCTCTATGGCTTGAAAATATCCTGTCCCCAAATCTGCATAGGTAGGTATACCCAGGGAGCGGAGCTCTTCAACAAAAACGTTGGCTTTGCCCGTGGTTGCTCTTAGTAGAATTACAATATCCCTAAACTCTAAGGGGCGTTGTGACCCAAGGTTTTTATCCCAAACATTATATCCCTTGATCAGCTGTAAAATTCTTTTTCCCACCAGTCTGGCCTCTGCCTGGTCCGTATCCAGCTCTTCCTGCTCCTCGTTATCAGGCAATAAGTCCCCTTGATTATCTGTTTCCTCCCAGAGGCCGTTACCATCTATAAGGTGCAGCTCTACATTTTCATTTTCTCCGTTTTCTCCCAGAATAGGATATTTTGCCCCAAATTTAAGTTCTGCTCCTTCATCATAGTCAATTTCCCCTACCGAACGGGTCATAATTTGCCTGAAGACAAAATTAACAGCATTAATAACGCCCTGACGGCTGCGAAAATTCTGACTGAGGTCAACTCGCTTACCCCCGACATCTTGCAAGGTCGAATAGCTTTCGTACTTCTTAAGAAAAAGTTCCGGCTCTGCCAGACGAAATCGGTAGATACTCTGCTTCACATCCCCAACCATGAAGCGGTTATTTGTCTTGGAAACTAACTGCAAGAGGGTCTCCTGAATTTCATTAATATCCTGATACTCATCAACCAGTACCTCTGTATAGTGTTCCTGCAGTTCTCGGGCTATTTGGGATGGCACTGGGTGCCCTGGGCCGCTTTTCTCCTGATCCAGCAGCACCCTTAAACAGAGGTGTTCAAGGTCCCCAAAATCCACCAAACCCTTAGAGCGTTTCTTTTTTTGATAGGCATCCATAAAATTTATGGTTAATTGGGCCAGTGATTTTATTAGGTTAACTTGATTATTAAGATCAAATATAATCTCCTGCATGGTTGCACAAAAGTAGGTCTTGCTAAGATTATTAATACTTTCTTTAGCTCTATTTCTAAGCTCTTGCACCTTTAGCTTTAATGCCTCATCTATATCTCCCTTAACAGGGCGCAGCCTTCCCCACGAGGCGGCGGAAAAGCTCTGGTACATGTTTTCCCAACCCTTATTGCAGCTCATTAGTAAATCATTGACCAGTTGTATATCTTGAATCAGATTGCTAGAATAGGCCCCTGGCCCTCCCGGCTGACCGGCCACTTCAGACGCCTCCCTGAGCATTGCCAGGGCAGAGGTAAGCTCCTGGGCAATTTGCCCTTTTATATCCTTTATCCATCCTAAATCATCCAGAGATTGTTCAGGGAGTACATTAAAGTTGTCAGTTAACCCTGCTAACCATTCCCTGGGCCAGGGATTGCTGGAAGAGAAACGATAAAGCTCCATTACCAGCCCCTGTAATTTACTATCGTCCCTTTGTCCTCCATAGGCGTCTACCAGTTTGGTAAAGTCAGACTCCTCTTCATGCTGGTAACACTCCTCTAACAGTTCTTCCAACACCTCCAAGCGAAGTAGATCTGCCTCTACCTGGTCGGCTATTCGAAAACCTGGGTCTAGATCCAATTTATAAAAATACCGGCGTAAAATATCCAAGCAAAAGGAGTGTAAGGTGGTTATAGGAGCTCTGTTTAGCAAAGCCACCTGCCTGGCCAAGTGTTTTGAATGGGGATTTTTACTTAATTGGCCTGCCAGGGCGATGCCAATGCGCTCTCTCATTTCAGCTGCCGCAGCATTGGTAAAGGTAACCACCAACAATTTGTCAATCTCCACTGGATTTTCTTGGTCAATAACCATACGAATTATTCTCTCCACCAATACAGCAGTCTTACCGGCTCCTGCGGCTGCGGCCACCAGTAAGTTAGTGTTATGGGTAGAGATAGCAGTCAACTGTTCACTGGTCCAATTATTACTCACCGCTTTCCCCTCCCCTATATTTATTAATCATATTCCATAGGGCAGCTTCATCTGGGTCGAACAGCAGCCTAAAAAGATTGTCTTCCAGTGTTGGGTCAAACTGACAGACTGATTTATAGACACAATAGGTGCAAGCCTTATCCTTACCCCTTTTATAGGGGCTAATTGATATTTCCCCATCTATAATCTGCCTACCCAATTCCTCTAATCTGCAGACCAGGTACTTTCTCAGTTCCGTAAATTGCTCATGGGTAATAACACTTGAATTATAAAATTCCTGCTGCTTATTTAAAGCCACAGGCAGTATTTCAGAATAGCCCTTTATCTGGTTATCCATTAAACTAACCACCAGTGGATCTGCAAGGAGCAGCCCTCTAAGCTTTAATTGCTTAAGCAAGGCCTTGGCGGCTAACTCTGGTTCCATGGGACCGGAGCTGACAACCAAAGGGTCCTTTACGGGAAAATATAAAATACCCGCAGGCAATGCCGGTTGGTTAATCAATTGTTCCGAATGGCGAAGGGCAACATCCAAATAGGTTAGTAGTTGTAATTTCAAACCATGGATTATTTCCACCAGTTTCAGGTCAGCCTCTCCTGATTTATAGTCAATTACCCTTAGGTACTGCTGTCCTCCTTCACAGGCAGCATCAATCCGGTCAATACGTCCAGTCATTTCCATGACACAACCGTTACCCAGATCATATTGAATCGGAGGTAGTTGTTCATCTCTGCCGAAGGCCAACTCAACAGCCACCGGGCGAAAATTCCCCCTACGGGCATGTAAAGTGATTGTCTGGGCTGCCCTCTCGACAATTTTCTTTAGCTTTCTTATTAGGTATCTATACCTGGCTGTACTAAGCAAAATCTCGTTTTGCAATTGGGGGACCAGGTGTTCTACTATCTCACTGGTTAAAGCTGTTACCTGTTGATTATTTATATCGGCCCAGTCTAAAGACTGCTCCTTGGTGCGATCTGCAAATAATTTTAGTGCTGCATGAAAGAACTGACCTAGATCTGGAGCAGCCAATTGAAACTGCCCTCTTTCCTTAAGTTTTAGGCCATGCGAAAGGAAATGAGAGAAGGGACACCGTGAAAATTTTTCCAAACGGGAAACACTGGCCTTTAATCTGGTATTGTATAACCGATGTCCCGTGCTTTTCCTTAACGACTGCTCCTGATTAACGTGAAATAACCCGGATATAATTGCCCCACATCTTTCTTTTAATTCTGGCTGCTGAACAAACCAATTATATACATCAAGCCATAGGTGATGGATTTCATGTCCGGCCTTCAGTTCCCTTAGCATAATAGCAAGGTAGGTAAGACTTCTATCTACACCAGCAACAAATTCTAAATCTTGTCCATAAACCGGTTCTACGGGCAAAAGCTCCTCCTTCAGACCCGGCAGCATTTCCTTTATTCGGGAAACTACATTTGAAGCAACTAGAGCCTTTCCCTCATCATCTGCTAACGGATAGCTAATCCATAACAGTTCACTGGCTCTGGTCAGGGCAATATAAACCAAATACTGCTCGTCAAACAACCTTCTCCGGGCACCTGGTGCTACCATTAAGCCCTTTTCCCGCAAAAATTCCCTCTCTAAATCCGAAAGCAATCCATCTTCCACTGGTCTTGCCGGCAATATTCCGTCTCCAACACCCAATACCAGTGCAGCCTTTACATCAGGATTACGGGATCTCTCCAAGGTCCCCACCACCACCTGGTCCAATCCCGGAGGTATGGCTCCAAGTTTAAGACCCTCAAGGCCGGTATCTAAAATCCTGGCATACTCTTCCAAGGTTAAGTTTTCTTCCCCAAGAATTTCTACAATTTCATCCAGAAGCAAAATAATATTATCCCAGAGCTGCAAATGCTCCCTTGCTTCAACTAATCTACCGTCCTTCTCAGCTGCAAAAGCCCATTGCTCCAAACTTTTATTTATATGTAAATCCTCCAGTAATTCAAAAAGGGCTGTGGTAAGCTCCCTAACATTAGCAGTCTGCCCAACCTTCGTATGGAATTTCTTTAGTTCTTCAACTGACATGAATCTTGTAGCGTTAACTTCAGCCAACTCTACAATGGCTTTTTCATCCCCCTGCTCTTGGTCACCTAGATTATGACTCTGTTTATAGCTCCAATCCTTGTTATCAGTCCAGCGGGAACCCCTTATTCCATAGGTTAAAACATAATTTTCTAGCTTATCGAGTCTTTCCCGCTCCACCGGAATCAGGTCAGTTTTTAAGTATCTAAATACTGGGTCATATGTCCACTGCTGGTTTACCACCTCAAGGGCCGCACGAATTAACTCCACCAGGGGATGATGCAGTACAGTTCTTTTCTGGTCAATAAAAAAGGGTATCCCATAATCCTGGAAAACTGTGTTTAACAGGTGCTGATAATTATCTAGGCTCCTTGATACAACAATGATCTCTCGCCAACGATAGCCACAATCACGACCTAAACCAATAATTTTCCTTGCAATCGCCTCAACCTCTGCCCTTCTGTTAGCGCATGCTGCTAATTCCACACCTGAATGGGTGTTACAAGTTTCTGTGGGATGTAGAAAAAAATTTTTTTCAAGATGGGCTATTCCTGGACACTTAAATCTATAGGACTGGAACAAATTAATGCTTGGTTCCTCTTTGATATTTTGTCTTAAGGCAATCTGCCTTAACCTGTTATAGGTTTCTACAGTGGGATGGAACATATTAGCTTGGTCAATCCCATCAGTTATCAACATCGGGTCTAAACACAGGGTAACAGTCACCCTTCTGGCCGTAATAAGCAGCTTATCTATAACACTAAACTCCTGGGGTGTAAACCCATTAAAACCATCTATATATATTTCTGAATCTTGAACAAGGGTGCAGCTACCCAGCTTCTCAGCAAGTAAATTAAGATAGTCGTCCGGGTCAGTAAATCTCCCCCTTAAATAGTCTTCAAAGTCATTATATATTAGTTTTAAATCATCAAGTTTTTCTGCCAAATCACTTTTATCATCTTCGCCCTTGATTGAACCTTGGCCTTTACTCAGCACATCGGGCGAAATTTGATACATTTTAAACTCTGATAGGATACTGGCCAGGCTATCGGCAAAACCAGGCTGTTTAGCCGCCCGGTTAAATATCTTAAACTCAGTCCTTCTCTGCTCTAGTATCCTTCTTATTAGCATTCTTTTACCCAGCTCACCTACATGGGCCCTGGCAGCCCCTCCTGTTTCCTGAAATACTCGCAAGGCTAACCGTCTAAAACTAATCACCTGAGCCCTGATAGTGCCCTTTAGACCAGGAGTGGTGGAGAGTAAATATTCATATTGGAAGGTGGCCTGCTCAGGTACAAGGAGAATAATCGGTCTCCCTTCCTGATTAACCCGCAATTTCTCTCTAACCTCTTCCAGACAGGTATAGCTCTTGCCGCTACCAGCTCTCCCGATCACAAATCTAAGGCCCATTTGACATACCCCCGTTTATAAAAACTACTTTATACTTCGGAACTTTTACAAATAAAACCTTCCAAGCATATCAATTATATCCCCAGCCATTATTAACCTTTTTTACCCAATGTTGTAGCACTTTTTTAAATTTATCCATAATTTGTAGGTGAAGGGATTATGCAAAATTAAATCTAAATTCTTTTTTTACAAAAATCCTAACATTGTTGTCACCTCAGGAATATATTGGAATGAAATTATGTGAGGAGGGCTACTATGTCTGATAGTTTTAAGGAATATATCAATGAACTTGTTAAATCAATTTTCAAAAAAACACAAAAACAACCATACTCTGATGAATTCTCCGAATTTGGAGACATATCTGGCATTGGCGATATGTCAGATTTTGAGGAACTTTTTGAATCTGATAAATTCGAAGGAATTGAGGAATTATTTTTTCCAAATATGGGGGGATGTAAGCAAGATCTCTGCTTTCCCCAAGATCCTTGTTCACCATTTCCCTCTAATGGGTTGTTAAAATGTTTTATTTTGACCTGCGTAAAGCTAAAAATCATTCTCTGCTTAATCAAGCACGAGAGATTTGGCCTTAAGGAAATTAAAAACGAGGTGGCACGTATTGAAGATGCAATATTTAGTCCCACCTTCGGTCTGGCAGAAATCAAGTTCGAAGTATCCCTGATCGAGTCCATTGTGGGCGGTATCTTCGATGAAATCACCAGCCCTACCTTTGGCTTGCCTGAGATCAAGGCTGAGGTTTCCCTTATCGAATCTGCCGTTTTCAGTCCCACCTTCGGACTGGAAGAAATCAAATCTGAGGTCTCCATCATTCTTGATCTCGTCAGTGACTTTGCAATCCCAACGGAATTGCTCCTAGATATCAAGACGGAAATCTCTCACATTGAATCAGCTGTCTTCAGTCCCACCTTCGGTCTTGAGGAAATCAAGTCTGAAGTATCCCTAATCGAGTCCGCTGTTTTCAGCCCCACCTTCGGCTTGGAGGAAATCAAATCCGAGGTCTCCATCATTCTTGATCTCGTCAGTGACTTTGCAATCCCAACGGAATTGCTCCTGGATATCAAGACGGAAATCTCTCACATTGAATCAGCTGTCTTCAGTCCCACCTTCGGTCTTGAGGAAATCAAGTCTGAAGTATCCCTAATCGAGTCCGCTGTTTTCAGCCCCACCTTCGGCTTGGAGGAAATCAAATCCGAGGTCTCCATCATTCTTGATCTCGTCAGTGACTTTGCAATCCCAACGGAATTGCTCCTGGATATCAAGACGGAAATCTCTCACATTGAATCAGCTGTCTTCAGTCCCACCTTCGGTCTTGAGGAAATCAAGTCTGAAGTATCTCTGATCGAATCCTTTGTGGGCGGTATCTTCGATGAAATCACCAGCCCTACCTTTGGCTTGCCTGAGATCAAGGCCGAGGTTTCCCTTATCGAGTCCGCTGTTTTCAGTCCCACCTTCGGCTTGGAGGAAATCAAATCCGAGGTCTCCATCATTCTTGATCTCGTCAGTGACTTTGCAATCCCAACGGAATTGCTCCTGGATATCAAGACGGAAATCTCTCACATTGAATCAGCTGTCTTCAGTCCCACCTTCGGTCTTGAGGAAATCAAGTCTGAAGTATCTCTGATCGAATCCTTTGTGGGCGGTATCTTCGATGAAATCACCAGCCCTACCTTTGGCTTGCCTGAGATCAAGGCCGAGGTTTCCCTTATCGAATCTGCTGTTTTCAGCCCCACCTTCGGACTGGAAGAAATCAAATCCGAGGTCTCCATCATTCTTGATCTCGTCAGTGACTTTGCAATCCCAACGGAATTGCTCCTGGATATTAAGACGGAAATCTCTCACATTGAATCAGCTGTCTTCAGTCCCACCTTCGGTCTCGAGGAAATCAAGTCTGAAGTATCTCTGATTGAGTCTGCTGTTTTCAGTCCCACCTTCGGCCTGGAGGAAATTGAGTCTGAGATTGCTCAGTTGCTTTTTGGATTTGAAGAATTTTTGGAAGCCAGGGGACCTGCCCAGAATCTAACTACAGGGCCTTTCCTACAAACACCAGGGGAAAGCGACCTGGAACTTAAGGCCTTTAATGCCACTGGAGAATTCCAGGATGTTGTCTATAGAGTACATGACGTGGATGATTGTCCACCTTCTCTGATAACATCCGTGACCTTTGCTAATATAGAGCCTTGCTGCACAGCCAGCACTAACGTTTCCATAGCTACTGCAATTGCCAGAAATATCCTAATAAATGCACAAACCACTTCCACTTTTGGTATCTTCCTTTATGCAGCAACTACAACAACAGATCAGGACACAAAATTTACAGAGATATTCTCTGGTAACTTCCTACCTTTAGGAACCTTCTGTGACATATAAAAGCTATCAAGCCGGCAAAAATATTTGCCGGTTTTTCTTTTGAAAATATATAATGAACACATTGGATAAATTGGCATATTATGTATAAATATGAAATTAAAGGGGGTTTATGTATGTGGTTTGACGGAGGTTTTCCCTGGGACAAAAGCGATTCTGAATGCTTCCCAGATAAATGCATGTCAAATCCCTGCCACAAGGATAAGTGTATTCCGGATAAACAATTTCTAATGAAACTAGTTAAATGTCTTTGCATCCTTAAAAGAGAGCTTGAACAATGCGAAAAAATACTGTGCAACCCTAAATTTGGCCTTAAGGAAATCAAATCAGAGGTAAAGCAGATTGAGGTCAATGTGGAGACCATCCTTGAGGTAATATTTAGTCCTACCTTTGGCCTGCGGGAAATTAAAACCGAAGTGGCGGGTATTGAGGATGCAATTTTTAGCCCTACCTTTGGTTTGCAGGAAATTAAATCTGAGGTTGCCGGCATTGAGGATGCAGTATTTAGCCCTACCTTTGGTTTGCAGGAAATTAAATCTGAGGTTGCCGGCATTGAGGATGCAGTATTCAGCCCTACCTTTGGTTTGCAGGAAATAAAGACAGAGATTATAGAAATTTTAGCAAACCAGGGTATAGCTCCTTATCTTTCCACCGGTCCATTCTTTGTTGATTGTTTAGAGCAAACTCTCCACCTGAAGGTATTAAATTATACAACAAGCTCTCAAAGTGTCAATTTCATTATTCACTCTTTAGCCAACTGTCCCATTACCATTGGTGCCATTACCGTTCCCCTAATTAATATACCTCCCTGCTGCGCGGCCTTTGTTGAAGTCCCACTGCCTGGTGAAGGAGAAAGAAATCTTGAAATCAGGGCTGAGTTAAGTGCAGCCTCCCAGGGTATCTTAATATACGCTGCCACGAAAACCGGCCTGCCAAATTGTCAGGGTACCAAGGTCAATGAATTTAAACATGCTGAGTGGGCACCCCTAACCACCTTCTGTGGTTAGGTGAGACTTATTAAATTTTATAGAGATCTTTTCAGCCGAAACATTTAGTTGCCGGCTATTTTTTTGCTCCCTCCATTTGGCACACAGCCCTTAATTTAGGCATATAGTGCCATAGAAGAGTTTCCGGGAGGCAAATAATGATCTCTTTATGTATGATCGTAAAAAATGAACAAGATAACTTGTCCAGATGTTTAAATAGTGTGAAAGGCTGTGTTGAGGAAATCATCATTGTGGACACAGGCTCCCACGATAATACAATAGCAATAGCTGAGGAGCATGGAGCTAAAATTTTTTATTACCCTTGGGATGATGACTTTGCCTCAGCTCGTAATTTTAGCCTTAAAAAGGCTACGGGGGACTGGATTCTTTACCTGGATGCTGACGAAGAACTGGAGCAAAATTGTTGTGCTCGCCTGAAAAAATTAGAAAGTTTACCTGGTATAGAGGGTTACATTTTTCAAATCAATAACCTATCTGATACCAACGACCCTCTGAGACATATAAATTTGCGCATGTTCAGAAACAGACCTGAGTATCGTTTTGAAGGTAAACTCCATGAACAGATCACGCATATAATTACTTCTTATAATTTTGGCACAGTGGTCAATTCAGGTATTAATATTTTTCATTATGGTTATTTAAGCTCACAACTTCTCACTAAAGATAAAATTAGTCGTAACTATCGAATCAATAAAAAATTAGTGGACTCGGAACCAAATAATCCTTTTTATCTGTACACCTTAGGTGGCACCTGTATAAATTTAAAAGACTATGCAGGGGCTGCAGAATGCTATGAAAGGTCATTAGATAATGTTGATCCAATGGCCATATATGCACCCAGTATTTACATTTCTTATATTTCTTGCCTTTTAGCAATGGGTAGACTTAAGGAAGCCTATGGGAAAATAGCAGACTGCAAAAAACAGTTTCCTGATTATGTAGATATTCACTTCATAGAAGGCGAGTTCTTCCAGAAAATTGGACTGCCCAAAAAAGCCATTAAAAGCTTTAAAAAGTGCCTAGAGTTTGGCGAACAGACCAACGGCAAGTATACAACCAGAACTGGAGTAGGTACCTTTCTGCCCTTATTTGAGCTGGCGCAAATCCATAAAACCCTGGGTGATGTTAATCAGGCGGCACATTATCAGGCCCAGGGTCTTAAACTCAAAAATTATGCTATAAATGAACTGGTTAGATACTGCCAATTCCTTGGCGAACTATCCTTAGATATTAGTAAAGTTCAGGAAAGCCTGTGTAAACTACTGGAAAACCTTGAAAATCCCAGGCGCTCCCTAATTATTTCCCAGGTACTATATGAGCTTAAAGAATATAACCTGGCTTTATCTGAGCTTATAAACCTTCCAGACTCCAACGATACAGCCTATATAAAAGGGTTGTGCATGGCAAGGCTAGGTAAGATTAACCACGTCCTGAAGGTTTTTGACTATATCCAGGATACAGCCTTGGATACTTTTATACTTGATGTATTAATCTCCTGTTGGTGTACCAATTCCCCCATGGCAGCTTCAGAATTTCTCCAGGGAATAAAACACCCTGATCAAGAATTCTTAACTACCCTTAGGTCTTTCAACGACAGTTTATTAACCAGGTCTACTAACAAAATTGATATCTCACATCCTACTGTTACCAAACTTATCGGCGGGTTATTAACTCAAAAATGCTGGGCGCCGGTAATAGATATCTTAAATTTATCCGGTTTAGATACCGCCCTTAGTAAGGTAGCCTATTTAAGTAACCATCAGCCTGGGAGGGATAAATTAGAATTAGCAGCTCGATTATCCCTCCAAGAATTGAAAAACGGCCAGGCCAAGCCAGATTATTTCTATGTGCTGGGCTGGTACTTTGTAAATCATGATGCTTTGACTGAGGCCCATCTTATGGTCAATAACGCCCTAGCCATCCTGCCCGATGCAGTTCACTTCCGCAAACTTCTGCTGATGATTTACCGCAAGCAAGCCTTAAAAATAATACAGTCAGCCCTGGAAAATCATCCTGACAACCAGATGTTTTTGGATCAATTACTTGACCTTCAAAAGGATTTGTTAACGGCAACAGGTCTGAAGGGAGGGCATTAAATGTCCGGCTTAATAAGTTTATGCATGATCTCTAAAAACGAAGGGACTAGGATCCAGCGGTGCATTAATAGCGCCCGTCCTTTTGTGGACCAGGTAATTGTGGTAGATACCGGTTCCACTGATAATACAGTTAATATTGCCAAAGAGCTGGGAGCCGAAGTATACAAAGCTGACTGGCAAGACGATTTTAGCCATGCCCGTAATGAATCTTTGAAATACGCAACGGGCAAATGGATTTTGTTTTTAGATTGTGATGAGGAATTGGATAGCAACACAGCCCCATTACTGAGGAGCAGCCTTTTCAAAAGTGAGCATGAGGGCTACTGGGTTAAGATTATAAATATCTTTAATAACCAACCCGGCACTAGCCTTTTAGGCTTCAGACTTTTTAGAAATAATCCAGCTTACCACTTTGAATGTCCAATTCATGAGCAGGTACTTCCGTCGGTGGTAAAATACTCCTCATTAGATAAAATTGGTCAACTTGATGTCACAATTTTTCATTATGGCTATGATACCGATAAAGCAGCAGCTAAAGCTAAATGTGAACGCAATCTAAGATTACTCAATAAGTCCCTTGATAAATACGGGGAATACGGTTTTGTTTACTTCTATTTAGGTGTTGAATACCAGAAGCTTGGCGAGTATCAGAGAGCCCTTGATTATTACACAATCTCATTAGAAAAATCTAATTTAGGGGAATCTTATGCACCAGCTATGGTACGGAGTATGGTTTATTGCAACATGGCACTTAATCGTTTTGATGAGGGAATTCGAATGTGTGAAAAATACCAAGGTATCTATCCAGAGTATACCGACCTGGTTTACTTAAAAGGAGCTCTTTATTTTAACCAAGGCCAGCTAATTCGCTCATTGGATTGTATGAACAAGTGTCTTACCATGGGACCACCACCTAACAGATACTTTTCCTCCCATGGCATAGCAGCAGAAAAACCCCTTATTTATATAAAAAATATAATAGCAGCTTTTATTAAACAAGGAGAAATGTTAATTAATCAAGGTGATCGAATAGCCGCTCATGGATCCTTAGTTCATGCATATCAACAACTAATGAAGCAACCCGACGAAAAGTTATTTGAGAAATTGATCGAGCTTAATCTACTTCTGATTAACTCAGTGGAAAATACCTGTAATAAACAAAGCCCTTCAAACTGATACTGAAGGGCTTCAGCCTGTTGAAAAAATACAACTGGGTTTTAATAATCCCGAACAGAGACATTCAGAGCAGTGGAAACAGCGCTTCGCGAAGCTGAGGATGCGAAAATGGGTGCCCGGACATGGACGTCCGGGCAAGCCTGAGGTAAACACGATGTTTACTCGAAGGCGGCCCATTTTCGCCCGAAGCAAGGGATTAGCGCTGTCCACTGCGGAGAGAGGAGTCGTGAGGGATTATTAAAACCCGAATATTGGTAGTTTCTCGACAATCTGAAGCCCTTCAAACTGAAGGGCTTGTTTCTTGCTATTCACAGCATTTGCCCAGCCAATCATTTATAATTGACTGTATTGAGCATTTTGTTTTTACCCATAATTGGCAACCCTGGAAGGGTTAGCTGTTCCCAAATAAAGATCCTGGTTTTCTGAGAGAAATGCATCCTAACACCATAGTTATATGGGTTATCAAAGCCATTTAATGAGACTGGGACCAAGTTTAGTTTATTGTTTACTTTACAAGCAAGTTCAAAATGACCTGGTATAAAAATACCAGGCCATTTCCGATACTCTATTTCGTCCTAATCCAAAAAGATCCCCCCGAGGTCTGTACTCCCTCCATGGTTGCACTTTCCCACAAAGGTAAAACTTCTCCACTAAGTTCTTTATCATTACTAATGAATGCATTTGGCATTACAATTTCACACTTGTTCCCCTGGGCCAGGAGATAGGCTGCCAGTAGATACTGTTCAGAATAATACCTTGCCCCCCACTCAGGTGGATAATCATAGGGAAGAAAAATATCGTGGAAGTGAACTAATACTCCGGTCGGCAGATAGGGTAAGATATCCAAAAATACAACAGACACATCTGAATTCATAAAAACCCTGTGAGAGTTATCTATAAATAATATATCTCCTGCTTGAAGTTGCTTGAAAATTGTAAGGTCCAGTTCCTCTATCGGTTCCCTAATTATTTTTTCGCAAATGTCATTGATCTCTGCCCTGGGGTTAGGATCAATTGATGTAACACTGGTATCCAGCCCTTGGTCCGAGATAGCCCGCCGGGCAAACTTAGTTGAATTACCACTGCCTATTTCTAAATACCTTTTAGGTTTAAATATACTGATAAAACAATATAAAACAACGGCATCCAAACCAGAAAACCAACCATTCATCCAACCGGGAGCTTTCGAATTTACCTTATCCTCGTGACGATTTATTTTATGAAGCTGCTCCTTATAGTCAAAAAAATCATTTATATACTTTTGATATACTGACCTGTGGGACTCAATAATGCTGTAGAGGGCTGGATGGGGTGGCTTTCCATATCCGTACCTTGGTCTAGAACGAACCGGATAATCTAAATATATATACATCTATTTCCCCCCGCATCAAGTCAAAAGCGGCTGCCACCACTGCCAGTTATTAATGTACCAAGCTACTGTGTCCCTTAAACCTTGCTCAAAGGAATGTTGAGGCTTCCAGCCAAGTTGGCTGGAAATTTTCGATGCATCAATGGCATATCTCCTATCGTGGCCCTGCCTGTCATTAACGAAGGTTATTAATGATTCTGGCTTGTTTAGTAAGTCCAGTATCCCCTTAATTACCTCTAGGTTTGTTTTCTCACAATTACCACCAATATTGTATGTTTCACCGGCTTTACCCTTAGTTAGGACCTCATAAATTGCTTGACAGTGATCTGCGACGTGCAACCAATCCCTAATGCTTAAACCGTCACCATAGACAGGAAGTGGTTTATCTGATAGGGCATTAATGATCATTAGAGGGATTAGCTTTTCGGGAAACTGATAGGGTCCGTAGTTATTGGAGCATCTAGTTATGGCCACAGGAAATCTATAGGTTTGATAGTAAGCCCTGGCCATCAGGTCAGCTCCGGCCTTGCTGGCTGAATAGGGACTGCTCGGGGCCAAGGGGCTAGCTTCTGTAAAAAAACCGGTGCTTCCAAGTGAACCGTATACCTCATCCGTTGATACCTGAATAAATTTCACACCGATTTCCGTGTCAGTTGAAGAGTTCCAATTACTCCTTGCCGCTTCCAGCAGTACCTGGGTGCCTTCCAGGTTAGTCTTAACAAAAATATTAGGATCCCTGATACTCCTATCAACATGGGATTCTGCCGCAAAATTTACGACTGCGTCAATTCCGGTGCTGAAGATCCAACGGACATGTTCAACCTCGCATATATCATCCTTAATGAAGGTATAATTAGGATTTGCTTCGAATTCCTTGAGGTTTTCCAAGTTACCAGCATAGGTTATTTTATCCAGGTTTATCACCCTGATATGGGCATGATTATTCAAAATATATCTGATAAAATTACTGCCAATAAATCCATATCCTCCAGTTACTAACAAATTCATTGGACACCCTCCCTTCTCAGTTCAAGGTATCTTTCTAAAGCATCCTGCCAATGAGGCAGTAAATAACCCAAAGTTTCATAAAGGGGAAAAGGATCTAACACTGAATTGGAAGGTCGTTTAGCTGGACGGGGGTATTTGAAAGTCTTTACAGCCCTAATTTGGGCAGGACTGCCACATTTATTTAGGATTTCCTTGGCTAATTGATACCAACTGGCCTTTCCTTGGTTGGTTACGTGATAGGTACCGTAATAACCTGTCTCAATTAAATCGGCCATGGTCCGGGCTAAATCTTTGGTAAAGGTAGGACAGCCAAGCTGATCATCCACAACCTTAAGCTCTTCCTGCCGTTGACCAAGTTTAATGATAGTTTCGATAAAATTACCACCCCCGGTCCCAAATAGCCAACTGGTCCTAACTAAATAAAATTTACTAAGAAGGGAAGTTAAATAGTATTCCCCAACCTTTTTACTCCAGCCGTAGGTATTTACCGGGCTTGGCTGGTCAAAGATATTATAGGGTTCTTCCTTTTGTCCGTCAAAAATATAGTCCGTACTTATATGCATAAGTGGTATTTGTGTGCTTTGACAGGCTAGGGCAAGATTTCGCACACCCAGGCCGTTAATTTTAAGGGCAAGCTCCCTTTCAGATTCTGCCTTGTCTACATTGGTATAGGCGGCACAATTAACTATTAAATCAGGCTTAGCATTTTCTACACATTGATAAACCTGCTTTAATTCAGTAATATCTAAATCATTCTTGTATCTGGGAAGAGTTTCACAGCCCCTTTGGGACAATACTTCGAGAACATCCTTTCCCAGCATACCCCCAGCACCGGTAATTAAAATTCTCATCCATGCTTTACCTCCCAGGAATAAGGAATGGAGGGATCATCATAGGGCAGCCTGTATTCGTCGGGCTGCTGATAATTATAAAGTTCCGTAGGAAAGTTTATTATTAAGGCTGTGGAGTTGCCCTCTGCTGTAAACCCATGATAAACAAAGGGAGGGATTTTCAAAAGTATTGGGTTAAGCTGCCCCATATGAAAATCATTAATTAATCCCTTTGTGGGGCTATCATCCCTTAAATCGCAAAGAACCACTTTAGCCATACCAGAAACACACACAAAGTGATCTGTTTGCAGCTTATGGTAATGCCAGGCCTTAATGACCCCGCTATAGCAAGCAGTCATATAGGCTTGGCCGAAACGTTCAAACTCCGGCCAATCTGACCGGAGCATTTCCATTAGGTAACCCCTTTGATCGGGGATTACAGGTAATTTTTTTATCATGACCCCTTCAATCAAATTCATATCATCTTCTCCTATTCTACAGGGTAATTTCAGAGTCATCTCCAACTAAAAGCCTTAATGCCCTTCCCCTACTTTCCTTACGATAAACTCTGCTGTTATAGCCAATTAGACTATCTTCGATTCTCTCCACATTTTTCAGATGGCAGTTATCTAGAATCACTGCATGCTCAACAGACACATCCTCAACTATGCTCCCATTGCCCAGGGCCGTATAGGGACCAATAAAGGAATTTTTTATTGTTACGTTACTTCCCACAATAACGGGACCCCGTATGATACTGTTGCTTACCCTTGAACCGATACCCACCTCGACACGGCCTGAAATGATGCTTTGATCATCAATTTCCCCCTGAATATTATAGGTAGCATATTCATCCAAAACCACACGATTTGCTTCAAGAATATCGTCTTTTTTGCCAGTATCCAACCACCAGCCGTGCAGAATTTTAGCCTCCACAATAAAATTCATATTAATAAGTTCCTGAATCGCGTCAGTTATTTCTAATTCCCCACGCCAGGAGGGCTTAATTCTATCTATGGCCTTATGGATAACCGGCCTGAACAGGTAGACTCCTATTAAGGCTAAATCGCTTGGGGGATGCTGAGGTTTTTCCAATAGTCTGATAACCCGGCTATCCTGCCCAAGTACTGCTACCCCAAATTGCCTGGGATCCTTCACCCTTTTTAATAGAATGATGGCATCTGACGGGGAATTGATAAAATCCTGAACCAATTCACGGACGCCGCCCTGGATCAAATTATCCCCCAGAAACATGAGAAAGGGCGAATCCCCCAAAAAGTCCTTGGCAGTTGTCACAGCGTGGGCTAGCCCTGCAGGCTTATCCTGCAGGATGTAGGTGATGCCAGCTCCCCAGTTGGCCCCGTCTCCCACCGCTTCCCTTACACTGCCTCCTGTTTCAGGAGAAACAACAATCCCAATATCCTTAATTCCTGCATTAAGAATCTGTTCTAAAACGAAATGAAGTATAGGTTTATTGGTCACCGGGATCAGTTGTTTTGCGGTAGTATAGGTCAAGGGCCTAAGCCTCGTACCAGTACCACCGGAAAGTATTAATGCCTTCATAATCTTCCCTCCGCTGTCATAAAGGACAATAGTGCTGCTCCTTATTAAATCCCCCGGTAATAATATCCAAGGGGTTATAGCTCATAGGTGGATAAACATCCAGGGCTAAATTCCACTTTTCTGCAAATTTATTCCAATTTGTCTCAATTAACTCTTTGTAATCAATCTTAGCCCCTGTAAAGGTTTTACTACCAAAGTGGTGAATAAAAACACTGCTGCAAACAACAATTTTATAACCGGCTAGGCGGGTTCGGATACAATAGTCATCATCTTCATAATTACCAATCCCAAAGCGCAAATCAAAACCACCAATATGGTCTACCACTTCTTTTTTGATGAGCATACATAGTCCAATAACACGATTTATTTCAAAACTGCTAGTAGCATATTTTGCTGCCAGCTCAGCCGCAAACAAATGCATTCCTTCCAGGTCTTGATAAGGGACCTCTTTTATTAATTGTGCTCCGGCAATCCAATTGGATCGGGGCCCTACTATACCTATCTCCTCACTGGAACTTGCCAATTTTAGCATTCTAGTCAGCCAACCAGAAGTGACTACAACATCATTGTTAAGGATTAACACAAACTCTCCCTTAGCAATAGCCATTCCCTGATTACAGGCGGCTCCAAAGCCGAGATTATTAGAATTATTTATTATCTGTATGTTTTTGTGAACCCCAGCTAGATAATTAAAATACTCATTGGTTCCATCTTCTGATCCATTGTTAACCAATATCAGCTCGAAGGGCTCCTTGGTATGCTCAAAAACGCTAGCCAGGCAAAGTTTCGTATATTCAACCTGGTTATAACAGGGTATGACAATACTGGTAAGAGGGTTAACACTTGTTTTTATATCAGGTTCTATTTTTCCTAACCATTTAGCGTGAAAATGGCAAATATTAGAATCTATATGATTAAATCTTCCTTCACTCACTGACTCATAGTGGTATAATACGCTATGGGGACAGTAAATAACCCGGTACCCCTTTTGCCTTACTTTTAAGCACAGGTCCACATCCTCGTATCCATTAACGTAGGCCTCATCAAAACAACCCACGTCAAAGAAAAGTTCTCTCCTTATCAGGATACAGGCACCAGTAACAACCTGTAGCTCCCTAAACCTGTTGGCCTCTTGAAAATCTCCCGGTTTACGGTGAAAAATATGAAAGGGTGTAAGGGGCCAGGGTGCATTTTCAGCAATAGCTACCCCGGCATGCTGAATAGTTCCGTCAGGAAACAATAGCTTGCTGCCAACAATGCCTACATCACTTTGATTTTCAATAATACTAACTAAATTATCTAACCAGCCCGAAAGAGAGACAGTATCATTATTCAAGAAGACAAGATATTTACCCTTAGCCAATTTCGCACCTTGATTAGACGCTCTGGCAAAGCCTAAGTTTTCTTGATTATAAATAACTTTGAAATTTGCCGGTAGCCCATGAAGATATGCCTTTGTACCATCCCTTGAACCATTGTCTATTATAATGATTTCAATTCCCCTAAGATCAAGGGTATTATTTAAGCTGTTGATACACATCCTGGTATACTCCAGCTTGTTATAAACCGGTATAACTATAGATACCAGGGGATTAGATTCAAACTGATCTATGTCATCTTTTTGGGGCTGTACACCTTCATCATGAATCCAATTACCTACAACTTCATAATATAGTTCTTCCAATTGCTCTACTTCTTCTTTTAAAGTAAATACCTTTGTTTGGCCCGCTCCCAATGTTAAGCTATTTAATAGATTTTGGTCAGTGATTATCCGGTGAACTGCATTTCTTAATTCTTGCCAGCTACCTACCGGAAATAACAAACCATTAATATTATCCTTTACTATTTCATTGATACCAAAGGTTTCTGCAGCAATTATGGGTTTACCGTAAATGAGGAATTCCCTTGCAGTAAGACAATAGGTTTCAAAATATGACGGAACTATCCCCACATCGGCAGTTTTCATAATAGCCCCAATATCATCAGGGGTGTAAGTTCCAGCATACTTGATTTTTCCTTTTGATAGCTTTTCTAGTTCTTTTATTTGTTTCATTTCTGTGGAATGATGCACTTGACCATAAATGTTTAACGTAAAATTTTCCTGAAGAATTTCTTCATCCCTTAATGCTTGACATAAAATATCCAGACCCTTATGTTTAGCTATACTGCCAATGAATACTAACCTGGTTTCTTCTGTTCTATTATCACAATATCCATCTTCTTTCCCGGCAGTTCTAATCCCAATGGGTAAAACGGTTTCTTTTTTGTTCGGGCCAGTGAAGTTGTGCAGATAGCTTTGCCAATTTAAGCTGGGGAATAATAGTAAACTAATATGCTTTTGATATAAATAATTAATATGGCTTAGCCGTGCATAAAACTTGCCAAGTAAATTAGCTTTGTTTTTAATAGAGTATATTTCATTTGTGGGATATCGTTTCCTGAGGAAGCAATCCGAACACTTTTCTGCACTTGCACCCATGCATAATTTTAGTTCATTTGATTCATTTACCCTAAAAAATGAATTAACAGGTGTTGTTGCAAAATAACAAAAATCCACCAAATCATGCATTTCCCTAACTACCGGTATTCCCCTATCTGAAAATATCTGTATAACCTTTGGATTCATAAAAAGAAGGTTGTTTATATGAGCTAGATCCGGTTTAAAATCGTTAATTACCTTCTCTACCTCTTCGAAATAATCACTATGCTGTTTAAAAAAATCATTTTGAAGCCAACTGGAATGTTCGATTTTAGGGATTTTGTAAATTGTTAAATGATCAAGGATTATCCTTTCTGCCTTTTCTTGGGACTGAGGAATCATTACAGCTACACTATGTCCCCTTTGTCTCAGTTCAGTGGCCTGATTGTATGTCACAATAGGTACGCCGCTTTTTTCTAGGGGGTAGATATTGTGAGAAACAAATAGGGTTCTTAATGGTCTCCGGTTAACCAATTCCTTATTTTTTAAGTCTATTTCACCTTGTTTTCTCAAATCCTTTGGGGAAGCAATTATTAAATAAAGATCTGTGTTTTTAAGATTTGTATTTTCTTCTTTAGAAAAATGAAATCCAAAAGGACTATTTACATTTCTCGATTCCATTAGCAATAGCTCGAAGGAATAAAAGTATTTAGTAAAGAATTTTTTGATCTTTTCTAATGTCCAATTGGTAACATGATCTGAGTTGTATTCAATGCCATGAACCCTGGCATCAGGCAAGGATATGGCCAATAAACCATCTTCGTCAAGGACATCTAACAACCGAAAAAGAAAACCCTCGGCATCCTCAACATGTTCCATTGTTTCAATACTTACAACGGCATTATATTTACAACCTTGCTTATTTAAGGAAAATTCTTCGAGGGAATTTTGTATATAATTAACATTGTTCTTTAAATTTAACAGTGTTGCATACTCAATTGCTTCCTTATCCATATCAACGCCCGTTACAGTTACAAGACTGCTATCCCCCAGTATTACAGACCCATAACCGCTGCCGCAGGCGCAGTCTAATATAGAAATATTAGTCTCCGGGAACCTATTATCTATAAATTTTTTTACCTCACGATAAATATCCATAAACTTTAAGGTTAGAACATAATCCTCAAGTCCTATAACGGCCCTCCGATGAGGATTGCCATTTTTAATATGATCAAAAACTGGAAAATTCCTTGCAGTTTCTGTAAACCTATAGCGGGGCTGCCAATCTATTTTCTTGTTATCTTGGAGGATTTGTGCAATTAGCTTAATACTCTGCATATAAATTTGCAATTTAACGTTATTGTTTAAATCCATAAGAATAGAATCAAAAATAATTAGTGGAGAAGTCTCTTTATTTTCTACCACCAGTTCATTAAGTAATACTGGAATCACTAGGTTTGACTCTAAATTTGCCAAGAGTAAATCAAAAAAAATTCTTTTTTGAACTTTTTTAATATTTAAGGCTAAGACCTGCCATTGTGCCTCAGGAATTTTGTCGTAAATTTGAAATTTACTAAACTCATGACTAAACCTAAATAACATATTTTTATCTTCCTTTTAGAAAATTAGACTAAGAAAAAAACCCCGACTTGTAAGCCCGGGGAACTATTTTTACAAAGAAAACTTGGCTTCCGCAAAGCCTTTAGGCGTCGGCGGAAGCCTTAGTTGCCCTTGTGCGTATCAGAAAGTATTTATACTTTCTGATACGCAAATAAAGGCTGTAATATCGCCCTCTGCTTAAAGCCACTTTTAACCTTAGGCTTTTCAGTCTCATTAATTTCTTTAACAGGATCAGTGCTGACTGGTAAAGTGGTAATTATATTAACCTTTGTAGAACGTTTTCTCATTACTAATGTAGAAACTCCTGCGGCAGCCAGGCCAAGGATAAGTAGTCCCGCAATAATAACTATGGCTGTAGGCTTAGTTGACAGGCTCTCCATAAATCCCATATTTATCGGCTTCTTTGGAGCTTTAGGTTCTGCCCCTGCCTCATTGATTATATTGTCAAACTCCTCCAACCACTCTTTATCTTCTCCCGGTCCCAATTCGAAAACCCCATCACAAAAACTTGTGTTATTTTTAGTTTTTTTAACTTTTGCCTTCTTAGGCTCAGTATGAGGAAGTTCCCCGTTATCTAATGTATTGTTTAAATTCTCTTCAACAACTTGATCAACTATTTTTACAATGTCATCTATAAAACCCATAATCACCACCCCCAAAAGTATTTTGTAAATACAATAATTATTGCTGTGGGTATTTACAAAATAGTGATTTTCTTACAAAATCTGCTTTTACATAATATTTATACCCTGGGAATATAGTGACAGGAAATCGTGAAGTAACCAAGAAAAAACTTGATTTGCACCAAGTCCCTTACACCTATGTAAAATGCCCCCTTAGGTTAACAGCTTTTAAACTATTACCATAAGAGAGCATATCAAAGCAACTCCCAGAATAAGAAAAGGATATATTGTCCCGCAACACACTCGCCCAATTAATTATTCTTCATCTAAAGAACTTGAATCCCTTTCAAATTCCGCTACTGCCTGCTCAACATACTCATCCAGCTTCTGCACCAACTCAAATTCACTGTCATCGACTCCTAAGCCCTGAACTTCATCCCTAATAATGCCATTTCCTTTAGAAATAAAGCCGCATTTATCTTCTTTAGAAAGCTTTACAACTGGCCCTCCCATTACACCAGTTATTATAACGTCGCGTTCCTGGAAGAGCTTAACCCTAACATTAAATTTAACCAGATTTACGATTAAAGTTAAGCGAGGATCTAATTTTTTTTGATTAAAGACTTTAATAAAGCATGCGCAAGGCTCTACCTCTACACAGGAACCCTGTGCCTTCTGAAAGTCTTCGAGGGAAACATGTTTCCCATACTTAAGAGTTGAGAAAAACTCCCTATGCTTAATTTCCTTGACAAAGCAGGATTGAAAAGTCTTACAGTAGGGGGCACCAACCTTAGGGAAGATCTTTAAAGAAATTATATAGTCCACATACAAAAGTACCTTGTCGCACTCAAAGGCTATAGACCTTTTGATAACTTCTACATTCTCACATTCTGCCCGGCAGATATTAGATGGAAATGCAAAAATGTTGGTATCCTTAAATGCATTCTTTCCCACCTGTCTGTGAATACCAAATACCACGGGAACGCAGATGTCTATGGGGGAGCCTTTTTTAAATGAGCAACCAAAATTACACTCTTCGCTCACACTAGTTCCTCCTTTAAATATAAATGTGTTTTCCCTACCATAATATTCCACATCTTTTATTGTGTTACGGCATTCTTCCATAATTATGTTAATTTGTAAATAATTAATTAAGATTTCAGTACATAATGTATACAATTGCATTGTTTCTTTACTAAGCTGCAATTTTATTGTTTAATGTAAGTTATAATTACTCATACCTGTTTAGGAGGCCGACTTAATGAATTACGAAAGTACCCGGGGGAATTCGCCGGCTGTCTCTTCTGCTGAGGCTATAAAGCTTGGTATAGCACCAGACGGTGGATTATTTGTGCCTGAAAAGAACACAACCCTAAGCCAGCAGGAGATTCTTGATTTAGTACCCCTTTCTTATACCGGAAGAGCTTTAGCAATTCTTAAACCTTATCTAACTGATTTCACCGAAGGGGAATTATTAGAATGTGTTGAGGCTGCCTATGGCGGAGGTAAATTTGATTCGGTGGATGTTGCTCCAGTGAAGCTTTTAACCCCGGATCTATCTATATTGGAACTATGGCATGGGCCAACTTGCGCCTTTAAGGATATGGCCCTGCAAATACTACCTCAGTTCCTGGTAAGGGCAGTAACTAAAACTAGCGAAAAGGCTCAAATCGTTATACTGGTGGCTACATCCGGTGATACCGGCAAAGCTGCCTTGGACGGCTTTGCCGATGTTAAAGGCACAAGCATCATCGTCTTCTTTCCCCAGGAAGGCGTTAGCGAAGTTCAAAGAATGCAAATGGTTACCCAGGAAGGTAAGAATGTAAGCGTCATCGCTGTCAAGGGCAACTTTGATGATGCCCAAAGTGGAGTAAAACAGGTCTTTGGTGATAAAGACTTTAATGCAAAATTAAACAGCGAGGGCTTAAGCCTTTCTTCCGCCAACTCCATTAACTGGGGACGACTGGTGCCCCAAATAGTCTATTATTTTTCTGCCTATGCAGATTTGCTAAAAACAGGCGCTATTAACGATGGTGAAAGAATTAATTTTGTTATCCCAACTGGCAACTTTGGCAATATCCTGGCCGGGTATTATGCACGTGTAATGGGTTTGCCTATAAATCGCTTGATCTGTGCAGCCAATGCAAATAATGTATTAACCGACTTTATCAGAACCGGAACCTATAATCGAAATAGGGATTTTCTCAAAACCAACTCACCTTCAATGGATATCTTAATTTCGAGCAACCTGGAGAGGTTACTTTACGAAATCACAGGACGAAATGCTGAAAAAATAAGACAATGGATGAATTTATTAAAGGATGAGGGAGCTTACACAGTAGATCCCGAAACCATGGAATTAATCACTAGTGTGTTCTGGTCTGATTTTGCAGATGATCGAGAGACCCTTGAGACCATTAAGGATGTCTGGGAGCAACATAACTACCTGATGGATACCCATACTGCTGTGGCAGTAAACGTACTGGAAAAATACCGGACTTCCACAGGCGACACTACTAAGGCTGTCATTGCCTCAACCGCCAGCCCCTTCAAGTTTAATGAAAGTGTTGCCAGGGCTATCATGGGCAGTGAAGCTATCCTGGGAAAAACAGATTTTGAACTGCTAAATGATCTGGCCTCCTTTACCGGCTGGCAGGTGCCCAGGGGCCTTAGGGGCCTAGATCAGCGCCCTGTACTGCATCAAGAAGTAACAGGCAAAGGGCAAATCGGCGAAGCAGTCAAGAAGGTTTTGCTCCCTTAAGCCTACAGTCAAATAAGTGACAATATTTTAGACAGAGCCATTCCTTGGCTCTGTCTGTCTTTTTTCATCGTCAATTGCGACAAAACTGTACAATTTTTGATATATTGACCTGTACACTTTAGTTAGTTAAAATGATAGAGTAATATTAAATTAATACATAAATGAAGGAGAATGTGAGATGAAAAAGAAAGGTTTGTGGCTGTTAGTACTTATCCTCTCCCTCACCCTGGTGGTAACAGGCTGCGGCGGTGGAACTGAAAATGAGAAGGCAGCAGAACCGGCTAAGCAAGGAGAAAAGAACACCTGGGAGTTAATTCAGGAAAAGGGTGTTTTAGTGGCAGGTCTGGATGATACCTTCGCTCCTATGGGTTATAGGGATGAAAATAATAACCTGATTGGCTTTGATATTGACATGGGGGAAGAGCTTGGCAAACGTCTTGGTGTGAAAATTGAGTGGCAGCCAACCCAATGGGATGGAGTAATTTTAGCCCTTGATTCCAAAAGATTTGATATTATCCTCTCCGGCATGACCGTAACCGAGAAAAGAAAAGAATCCATCAACTTCTCTACCCCCTATGTAAACGACGGCCTGGTAATGGTAGTTAAAAAGGGTACCACCGGTTTTAATACCGCAGAAGATTTAATGGATAAGGTAGTTGGCACCCAGGCTGGCAGTTCCGGAGAAGAGGCTGTCAAAAAGATGGAGGGCCTTAAGGATACAAAACTATACAAAACCTATCCTGATGC
Organism: Desulforamulus aquiferis; assembly: GCF_030577015.1. Classification (NCBI taxonomy): domain Bacteria; kingdom Bacillati; phylum Bacillota; class Clostridia; order Eubacteriales; family Peptococcaceae; genus Desulforamulus; species Desulforamulus aquiferis. The sequence continues at coordinate 42,494 of NZ_JARPTC010000022.1, forward strand.
TTTCAACGACCTGCAGGTTGGTCGTATCCCCGTGGTTGTTTGTGATGCAATGACTGCTGGACACTACCTGGGAAAACGTGCTGACACCTTCGAGGTGGTTGGTGACCAACTGACAAAAGAGCCTATGGCCATTGGTATTCGCAAATCTGATCCAGAACTTAAAGAAGCAATTGATAAAGCACTTGCAGAGATGCAAAAGGATGGTACCCTTACAGCCATTTCCATGAAGTGGTTCCAAAAGGATATCACTACTCAAGCAGAATAGCATAAATAATTACTAAGGTTGGTGGAGTCATGCATTTAGGCCCCCTGGACATTGACTTTATCTTAACAATACTCCCAAACTTACTTACGGGAGCATTTATGACAATCAAACTTACTTTCTTTGCCATTGTCTTTGGGACCATTATAGGCTTGTTTGTCGCCCTGGCCAAAATATCTGGTATTAAGGTACTTAGATGGGCAGGGGGAATATACACCTGGGTAATCAGGGGTATCCCCCTGCTCCTTCAATTAATGTTTCTTTACTATGGTTTAGCCTTTGCAGGAATCCTACTGGATGAATTTACAGTGGCCATCATTGGATTATCAGTTTGCGGTGGTGCCTATATAGCCGAAATTATCCGGGCAGGTATTCTTTCCATCGACAGAGGTCAAATGGAGGCAGCCATGTCCCTGGGTATGTCCTATGCCCAGGCCATGCGCAGGGTTATACTGCCTCAGGCCTATCGCAGGCTGTTACCTCCCATGGGTAATGAATTTATCACCCTGATGAAAGACAGTGCCCTGGTTTCCGTTATCTGTATGACAGAACTTCTAAGGGCGGCTACCCTTCTACAAAATGCAACCTTTAGACCAATAGAGATATTTGTCACTGCCGGTTTAATGTACCTCATCATGACTACCTTCTTTACTGCCATATTCAACCGGCTGGAAAAAAGGTTGGCAGTTTCTGACGGGGAATAGGGGGTAACTTCAATGATTACGGCTCAGAACGTAAATAAAACCTTCGGACAGCTTCAGGTATTAAAGGGAGTAAACTTGGAGGTACAGCAGGGTGAGGTTGTTGTCATTATAGGACCCAGTGGTTCTGGTAAGAGCACCCTCTTACGCTGCATCAACCATCTAGAAGCCATTGATGATGGTAATATAATCTTCGACGGGCAACCAGTGGCCTTCAAGGAATTACCCGGAGGCAAAAGAATCCCTGTTAAAGGAAATGAAGTATATAGGCTCAGAAGACAAATCGGTATGGTTTTTCAAAGATTTAACCTCTTCCCTCACATGACCGCATTAAGTAATGTGATGGAAGGCCCGGTTACCGTACTGGGTGTTGCAAAGGGTGAAGCTCGACGACTAGCTGAAAACCTTCTTTCAAAGGTGGGCTTAGCCAACAAGGCAAACAGCTACCCAAGCCAACTTTCGGGCGGACAACAGCAGCGGGTTGCCATTGCCAGGGCTTTAGCCATGAATCCTAAGGTGATGTTATTTGATGAACCGACCAGTGCCTTAGATCCTGAACTGGTGGGTGAGGTACTAAATGTGATTAAAGATTTAGCCTCTGAAGGCATGACCATGCTGGTAGTTACCCACGAAATGGGCTTTGCCAGGGAGGTAGCCGACAGAGTGGTATTTATGGATGAAGGTAGGATCATTGAAACAGGCGTACCGGAACAAATCTTTTCTTCACCGAAACACCCTCGCACCAGGGAATTTCTCAGCAACGTTATTAGAAACTACGACAATCAGTCTCCTTCCCAGGTAGTTTAGCTTGAAGAAATCTAGCCAGTTGAAAGTCTTTTAGTAACTGTTCTCCTTTGATAATGTTATAAATGATTAAAATGGAGAACCCCATTGTGAGGTTCTCCATTCTATTATACTGTTTGGAAATTTGCATCCTCATGCCATGTACCTGTTATTTCTCGTCTAAGGTTTAAAATGATTTGATTTAAATGTTCGCTTATCCTTAAATAAGAATTAATTAAATCCATATGGATAAAGCTGGTCTTTTCTGTCTCAGGAGCACCCTTTTTCATCCTGGCTATATGGCTCATTCTTAAGCGAAACTCTAAATCAATAATGTCATCATATAATATTTTGCCTTTTTGCATTAGAGCGGTATTATTCGTAGCTAAGGCAACATTAACAATTTGTAGAAGTTCTAACACCTTTCCGTGAATTGCCTTAATCTCTTCTCTCCCGCTGACGGAAAATTCTAGATTTCTGATATTCATGTTTTCTGCCTTACTTAAGATGTTTCTTTCCACAACATCCCCAATAAATTCGTATTCACGAATAACGTTTACTAAGCCCATGGCCCTGCCAAAATCTTCTTTCACAAGATTATGCCTTAATAACTGGGTGAGATATTTAATTGTAGCTATGGATAGCACGTCAACACGATCCTCTTTTTCGTATATCTTGTCAGCATGATCTTGACTGTAACATTCAAAAAGGGAATATATAGGCTTTATCATCTCTGACACGAGATCTGAAATTCTAACGGTTTCCCTTGTTGCCATACCTATAGCAAAATCAGGACTGGATAAAAGTGTTTCATCCAGGTATTTGGGTGCCATATCAACACCGGCTGTACTTTTATCTGGAACAAGAACCTCGAGTAGTCTAGCAAATTGCCGTGTAAAGGGAAGAAAAAGAGTCGCTATTATTACATTGAAAAATGTATGAGTGTTGGCAACCTGAAATCCCCTTGACTGTGTGATCATTTGCATCATGGTACCTATATGAGAAATGAATGGCAAGAACAACAATACCCCTGTAACCTTAAACAGTAAGTGAGCCATAGCGACCCTCTGTGCCTCTTTCGACGACCCTAAGCTAGAGAGTATAGCGGTAAAGGCTGTTCCAATATTAGCCCCTAATAGCATATATATGGCCGCATCGAGGAGTATAAGATTTTGCATGGCCAGCAACATTATAATCCCTATTGTTGCAGCACTGCTGGCGATAAGAAAAGTAAAAACTGCAGCAATCAATATGTCTAAAACCGGATATGAACTAACTTTAAGTAACATGGCACTGACTGAAGGATCATTCTTTAGTGGATGCATTGTGTCAGCCATCAGTTTAAGTCCTAAGAAGAGGAGTCCAAATCCCAAAAATATTAAGGCAAATCGTTTTCTCTTAGTTGTTTTAGAAAAAAGAAAAACAAAGGAGCTGATAAATATTATTGGCAATGACAATTCAGTAGCCTTTAACGCTATTAATTGTGCTGTAACAGTGCTGCCAATGTCAGCGCCCAAAATAACCGGTAGTGTTTCTATTAGGGTAATAATCCCGGCACTTGTTAATCCCACTAATAATACCATTGTTGCTGTGCTGCTCTGAAATAGTAATGTAATAGAGGTCCCTAAAGCAACGCCTATGAGCTTATTCTTGGTAACCAACAGTAATACTTCACGAAGTTTTTTCCCCGCCACTTTTTGGAGATTATCTTTTAGTAACGACATACCATAAAGTAATAATCCCACTCCGCCAATCATACTTAAAATCGCCTCATGCCAGTTCAATTTTGTCACCTCCAATTAGAAACCTTTTAGGTAATGTTATCTCTTCTAGGCAAATAAATAAAGTAGTTTTCACTAAAATAGAAAAAGGACTATGATGAAGGTTTATGCTTCGTCACAGCCCTTATATTTATGAGACCTATTAAGCAAGTAATAAATAATTTATCTAGTGAAAAACGAGACAGGGGCGGTTCTTTGACTCATTTAGTCTATTATCATACCTTAAATAAATCCTCGTACTTAACCCTTTTTACATCCATGGGTTTGAGTTTGTGTCCCCATACTTTATACCAGATGATCGGAATCATCAACAGGGGCACACCGATATAAAAGGATGCACGCAATTCCTCGTTCAGGGCTATTACTGCCAGACAGGCTACCTGTATCCATATGGCAAAGTGAGTCAAATAAGGAAACAGTGGAGTGCGATATTTGAGCTTATTAATATCATAGCCGGATTTTTCAAGTCTACGGCGGAAATTGAGCTGGGACCAGCAAATTGAGATCCAGGCAATGGCTCCGGTGAAGCCGGATAATGCCAATAGGTAGGTAAAGATTACTTCACTTGTGTCAAAGGTGTAGGCTATAACACCCACCCAGCAGCCTAAGACTGAAAGTATGGTGGCATTTTGCGGTACACTGTTCTTGTTAAGTTTGCCCAACCAGGCAGGAGCCATTCCTTCACGGGCCAGTGCGTATACAGCCCTGGTGCAGCCATAGAGACCGGAGTTGGAGCATGAGATAGCCGCTGTAAGCACCACAAAGGAAAACAATCCTCCAGCCCATTGAAAGCCGTGGTGATTGAGGGCTGCAGCAAAGACACTCTCTTCCAGACCTGCTTTGTTCCAAGGATAAATGCATACCAATAAAAATACCGGTATAACATACAGGGCGACAATTCGCCAGGTTACATTTCTAATGGCCACAGGGATTGTTTTTTCCGGCTCTTTACTCTCCCCAGCGGCCAGGCCAATTATCTCGGAACCCTGGAAATTAACCAGAATTATCACCATGGTTAAAAATATGGCCCAGGAACCCTTAGGTATAAAGCCACCTTCACCTAATAAAACAGAGCTGCCCATAAAACCTTCTTTACCAATTACTCCAAGGAAAATTAACCCCGCCATAATGACAAACATGATTATGGCCATTATTTTTATAATAGCCAGCCAAAATTCCATTTCTCCAAAGGTGCCAACATAGGATAAATTAATGATGGTGATGATTAAACCAAAGAATACGGCCCACCATAGGGTTCCGACAGAGGGAAAAAAGAAATTCATTATAATTCCTGCCGCAATCATTTCCGCAGGAACATAGGTGACCCAGGTAAGCCAGTAGGACCATCCTACACCACAAGCCCAGGAGGGTGAGATAAAATCATTGGCGTAGGTTACAAAGGAACTGGAAATAGGTACCGCCACAGCCAGTTCTCCCAAACAGAGCATAACACAAAGTACAATCAATCCGCCAAGTAAGTAGGCCAAAGATGCCGCCGGCCCAACAGAATCTATTACATAACCTGTACCTAAAAAATATCCGCTGCCAATAATTCCCCCCAAGGCTATCAATTGCAAATGCCTAGCCTTTAAACCCCTCTGAAGTTCTTGCCCGGCTACCATGTCCCTTGATAAAAGTACTGCTTCTTTGACCTGCATATACCTTTCCCCTTCCCTTCCCATTCCAAATGGGCTAACTAAATTTAATCCAGCCTAGCCCCGGTTTGAGACGGAAAGTTAGGCAAAATACCATTATTTATTCGACTTAAATTACAATCATCCTTCTTGCTAAAAATCTATTTTTCCGTTATCTTGTCGACCTATGTAGGAAAATAATTAAGCACAGCCGCTATCTAAACGGCTGTGCTTTTAGACCCTTCAATACTAAATACTTACTATTTTTGATATGCCTTTTGTACAAGCTCTATAATGTGCATTACATTTTGCCCCATTTTTTCTTGGGTCAAACCATCTTCCAGCTGCATCCGACAAGAGCCACAGGCAGTTATTACGGTATTGGCACCTGTCCCTGATATATCATCCAGCTTCTTGCCAAGGATTTGGTAGGATACTGGATAATTTGTTAAGCTGAAGGAACCTGCACCACCACAGCACCTGTTGGGTGCCTTCATTGCTTGATAGTTCAATCCAGGTATAGAGGTCAAAATCTGCATCGGTTGCTTAGTTACACCCATTCCTCTACCTAAATGGCAGGGCTCATGATAGGTTACTTTCATGGGAACATTGGCCAACTTGGAGAAGTCTACCTTTAACACATCCACTAAAAACTGGGAAATATCATAGGTCTTAGCTCCTAGGGCTTTGGCCTTTTCATGGTATGCTCCTTCCTTTTCCAGAAGCTCAGCATATCTATGTTTGAAGGATTCCCCACAGGTTCCACAAACTGTAACTATAGCATCTACCTTTTCTTTACTGAATAAATCAACGTGGGATTTGGCCATCTCCCGGCCGGTCTCAACATCCCCGTTAATTACCGCAGGAGCACCGCAACAGTGCTGACCCTTAGGGAAAAATACTTCAACACCTTCACGGTTTAGCACATCAATCACTGCTTGACCCACAGAAGTATAGATATAGTTAGTCACACAACCACTAAAGAAGGCTACCTTCATACGTGGGTTCTTTACCTTATTACTCTCCTCAACCAGGGACTTTAGGGGTTGGGCGGCCAGGGGAGGTAAGACCCTGCGTGACTCAATACCTATGGGAAAACGCGGGCTCATGCCCTTGTCTTTCTTACTAAAGACCAATCCCTGGAAGGTTCCACCCATTCGAAGGCCTAGATCAAACAGTTTGGGATGTCTTAAAAGGGTAAAGGCTGCCTTTTTTGCTGTGGGCAAACCCTTTTGGCGTGCTAACTCTGCCCTAGCTGCCAGGACAATCTTATGGGGCTTAACGCCACAGGGACAGTTTGCCGCACAGGCCTCACAGGTTAAACAAAGATCAAATCGTTTGGCTATGCCTGGTGTATATCCAATCTCTCCCTTTAATACAGCCTCTGCCAGTCTAATCTTCCCCCTGGCAACACTTGCTTCCGCTTTGGTTTCTTTATATATGGGGCATACAGCCTGGCAATTACCACATTTCATGCATTTTAGCAATTCTTCCTCGATCTCTTTTATTCCGTCGTAAATAGCCATATGTTCCCCCCCTATTTAAACATTTTGCCGGGATTTAAAATATTCTCCGGGTCAAGGGCTTGCTTGACTTTACGCATAACATCAACACCCTGCTCACCAAATTCCAGGGGTAGATACTTAGCCTTAGCAATACCTATTCCATGTTCACCACTAATGGTTCCACCCAATTCCAGGGCTACTTTGAAAATTTCATCCACGGCCTGGTGAACTCTCTTCATTTCCTCGGTATCTCTGGCATCAGTCAGGATGGTTGGGTGCAGGTTACCATCTCCGGCATGGCCAAAGGTACCAATCTGGAGATTATATTTCTTAGCAATATTCTGAAGGGCAACCAGCATATCGGTCAGCCTGCTCCGTGGCACAGTGGCATCCTCTAATACCGTGGTGGGCTTAACCTGGGCCAGGGCAGGTAGTGCCGAACGGCGTGCAGCCCATAGACCATCCCGCTCCTTATCATCCTTAGCAACCTTGATTTTACCTTTATTCTTCTCCACAACCTTAATTACAGTTGCAGCTTCACGTTCCACAACTTCAGGAATGCCGTCTACTTCAATTAATAACAGTGCCTCAGCATCGGTAGGTAAACCAATCTTGGCAAAGTTCTCTACGGTACGTATGGTTACATTATCCATAATTTCCATGGTAGCAGGAATTACTTTACTGCGTACGATTTCAGTTACAGCGTTTCCAGCATCGGCCAAGCTCTCAAAGGTGGCCAGCATAGCCTTTTTGGCCTCTGGTGCCGGGATCAGCTTAACGGTAATTTCAGTAATAACACCAAGGGTACCTTCTGCTCCGGTGAACAGTTTAACCATATCATAGGCAGTTACATTTTTAACTGTTTTGCCACCAAAGCGGACAACAGTTCCATCTGCCATAACAACTTCCACACCCATAACATAATGCTTGGTAACTCCGTATTTTAATCCCCTTAAACCACCGGAACACTCAGATACACTGCCTCCCATGGTGGCGGTGGCCACAGTGCCTGGGTCAGGAGGATAAATTAGGCCAAAGGGTGCTACAGCATTATTAAGATCCTGTATAATAACTCCCGGTTGAACTACTGCCACAAGATTATCCGCATCAATTTCAACAATTTTATCCATACCCTTCATTGATAGGACAATGCCACCCTGAAGGGGAATGGTTCCGCCGCTTAAGTTGGTCCCAGAACCCCTGGGGTAAATAGGCAGCTTAAACTCCCTGGCAACCTTAATTACTTCAACTACTTGGTTAATATTTTGGGGAACTACCACTACATCAGGGACTTGACTGGGCATATCCGCAGTTGCATCAAAGGAATAGCAAAGCAAATCCTCTGCCTCAGTTATTACGTTTTCTTTGCCCAATGCCTTGGTTAATGCTTCCATAGCCTGTGCCTTTACCATAACATTACCCCCTACTTATTAAAGTTATTGCTATCTTATCAAAAAATTATGGCAACTTGTTGGAGGGAACCATTTGTCTGACGGCATGGTGGTATGACCCAACCGTTGCCCAATTTTCTTAATTTTTTACAATCTAACAAAGATTTCGACATAAATATATCAAAACCTTCAATAATTGAAAATTTTGTTTTAGTATCTTTTTATTTTTCAGAATAATCTTAGCATAGATGTTTTAGAATTTCTATACCTGCTTAATCAAATTTATCAGGCAAATTTTAATAATTATACTACCAAATAACAATAATACCCTTTAACTTATTAAGTATGAGTAACTATCTCTTTTATTAGTTTTCTAAGTTGCGACTCAAAATGATGGTCATCCTCGGCAGACCGTTTACGAGGACCTTTGGTCCTGCCACCAGTTCTACGAAATTTTGCCTTAGCTTCCCTTTCTTCCAGCATAAAGTCTATGGTTTCTTCTTTAAATATCTTTCCCCAGGGTGAAATTGCCCCAGCACCTTTGGACAATACCATAGCAGCAAGACCCCAGTCCTGGGTTATTACAATATCGCCCCTTTTGGTTAAGTTCATTACCTGAATATCTGCCTCCTGGGAAGCATTTCCCACCGTTATATGGTTTGCAGAAGAAATATTATGATTAAAGCTGGCTACCGTCCATAATTCCAGGCCAACCTGCAGACAAATCTTTTGTGCACTAGCCAAAACACTTTTTGGGCATGCATCTGCATCTACAATTACCTTTTTTAGCATGGTGTATTCCTCTTCTTTATCAGCCTTGGTTTTACCACTCTTTAAACCTTACCATATAATCTCAATATTATCCCCATCCCGGAGCACATCAGTATATTCAGCCTTTTCCCCATTATGTTTCAGTTCAAAATTCCCTGTAAAATTAGCTAAATCAATGTTAAAGTAGTTAAAGATGTCTATTAATATATATTCTTTACCACCGCTCATTTCTATCCTTTGTCCATTTACAGTGACCTGAATTTTATTATCTTTCCCAGGGGCCTTTTCAATTGTTTTTCCACTGGTCCCGATATCTTTTTTAAGCTTCTGCACTTCATTTAAGTTTAATTCAAGTACATCCCCGAATTTTATAAGTTGTTCGCCATTAACTCTATTCCCATTAAGGGTACATTCCACTTCATTAACATTCAATTTGGTTATATCCCCAAAAATCTCACTGAAAAAGTCGGCCACCTTAGCAACGGCATCTTTTCCATTAACAGACTCAACTACCTTTATAATATCCCCGTCGGATATAGGTGTCTGTAAGTTTGCCGGTTTATTATTCACTGTTATTTCTGCAGGTTTAGACATTTCTCCATATACAGTTCGGGACTTGCCATTTAGAGTAAACCTAATGTCTTTACCATTCTGCCCCAATAGTTCCCTGGGGCTCAGTTCAATAAAGGCTAAGGCATTGATCACATTAAGCTGCCTTGTATTAAATAAAGTAAAAGATTTCTCATTCACCGTTACTGTTATAAAGTTTCGGCCTAATTTCTTGGCAGCTACTGCTGCAATTCCCACCACAGTAACTCCTTCAGGTCCACTCAAAACATTTTTCTTTACATCAGTAAGATTAGTAATGTTGGACCTCTCTCTAATGACTACCCGCTGGGGCGCCAATCCCAGTTTATTTGCAAGCTTATTAGTTAAATCAGGAACCTGTGAACCACCACCTACACACATTACCGATTTTGGGGCTGCTCCCCCGTTAAGTGTAACTATATTGGCTGCTATTTCTTCGGCAAGCTTGTTAATAGAAGGGCTCAAAAGATTAAGCAGATGTTCTTTATTGATCGTCATTGACAGGCCCAGTACATCTTGGTAGTCTATTTTGTCCTGGGAATTAATACTCCTCTTAATTTGCTCTGCAGTCATAAAGTCAACCATAAGGTTTTCCATTAATATTTCAGTTATTTCATCCCCAGCCGTTGGTACCATACCATAGGCTTTCACAGAGCCGTCACTTGTAATTGCAATGTCGGATGTGCCTGCCCCTATATCTACCAGGGCCAGGTTTAAAAGTCTCAGTTGTTCGGGAATTACCACTTCACAGGCTGCTATGGGTTCTAATGTTAAATATAGGGGCTCAAGGTTAACCCTGGCCAGCACTGCATACAAGCTATTTACCACTGAGGCAGGTAAAAAAGTAGCCAATACATCGGCGGCAATGTTTTTCCCCCGATGACCCACAAGATTCCCAATGGGATAATTATTTAAATAGTAGGATATCACACTATGACCTACACAATAGAAATTTTCACTATCCCTTTGCTCGGCTTCTTGTTCTAATATTCTCTGGGCCATCTGAACCCCGGTTAATTCAAGGGTATTAATCATTAATGGCTCGATTTCAACTGCATCTGGTATCTCTTGGTCTACTCTGCACTTGATAGTCTTAAGGGATCTACCGGCAGCTGCTATGGCTACCCTTTTGACTTTATATTTAAGTTTTTTTTCTAATTCAGCTATAACCTTTTCCACAGCAGAGGCCACTTTAGGTATATCATGAATTTGTCCGTCTAACATGGCTCTGCTTTGATGCTCCACCATAGCCTGGTGTAAAACCTTAATACTACCTTCTTGAACCAAACCAACCAATCCGATTACAGTTCTTGTGCCAATATCCAGTGCAAATATGGTGTTTTCTTCATCATACTTAATTTTAGGCATACTAAAGTCCTCTCCGGATATTTTATTAGAAATTGTTTCGACAATTTCTAAAATATTACCTTCCAAAAAGAAAAATTCCTTGATAATGTTAGGATTAAATTACAAGCTCCCTGGTCACTGACCAGGGAGCTTGTAATTTAACTTTTAAAAATTATTGGCCCAGCTTGCCAGGGGCAGTTCAAATCTGGTTGCTAAATAGGGATTTTCCGGTCTTACCCTTACGGTAAAGCCACAGGTTCCTTGGTCAAGCTTAAAGCCCCCCCGGTAATTATAGGCCCCTTCACTAAACTTTTCATGCACATCAAGGGGAATGGTTTTAATTTCAGTTAGAGCATGATCTCCTTCACAACCATGCACAACTTCCACCACCACATCCTTAGGCGGAATAGGTCCCAGGTAAACACTTGCCGCCAAATCCAAGGTCTCCCCTACTTTAATATTCTTATCAATATTAGCATCAACAGATTTAACCGTTACATAATGCCAATTATCCTTAATAAACCTTTTATAATCCTGTAGTTGGCTGGCCACCTGAAAATTATTTACAGAAAACTGCTCACCTCGATTGGCCACTTGGCTGTAAAAACGGTCAGTATATTCTTTTACCATCCGCTCAGTGCTAAACTGAGGTGTTATTGTTTTAATACAGTTTTTCATGATGCCTATCCATTCCCTGGGATAACCATCGGATTTATTATAGTAAGCTGGAATTATTTGATTTTCAAGGATTGAGTACAAGTGGTAGGCGTCATCCCTATCCTGTTCTTCCTCAGTGCGATAACCAGTTTCCTCCCCAATGGAAAAGCCGTTTTGCCTATTGTAAGCCTCGGGCCACCAACCGTCTAGCACGCTACAATTTATAACACCGTTAGCAGCAGCTTTCATGCCGCTGGTTCCACTGGCTTCCATGGGCCAGCGGGGTGTATTGAGCCACATATCTACACCCTGTACCAGATGCCTTGCCACATTCATATCATAATTCTCAATAAAGATGATTTTACCTTTAAAGGGTTCTTCCCGGGATAAGTCAAAAATCTGTTTTATTAGCTCTTGGCCTGAGCGATCCGCTGGATGGGCTTTACCAGCAAAAATAATTTGAATAGGACGTTCCGGGTCAGAAAATAGCCTGGCTAATCTTTCCCGGTCCCTCATAAGGAGAGTAGCCCTTTTATAGGTTGCAAATCTACGGGCAAAACCGATAGTAAAGGCCTCCGGATTTAAATACTCTTCTATAGCACGTATTTCCTCTGCAGACTCTTGGTTACGGTTCTTTTGATTACGCAATATCCCCCGGACAAAATTAATAGCTTTTTTCTTTAAATCTAGGTGAGTTGACCATATCTTTTCATCGGGAATTTTATCTATTGACTCCCAGGTATTTTTATTACTAACATCTGCACTCCAATGATGGCCTAAATATGAATCAAACAAGTCCCTGATTTCTTTGGCCAACCATGTGGTGGTGTGGATGCCATTAGTAACTGAAAATACCGGTACTTCCTCTACCGGAATACTTTGATAGAGGTAGTGAAACATTTTTCTGGTTACTTCCCCGTGCAGTTTACTTACCCCGTTGCAGTAGGCGGCCAGATTCATGGCTAAAATAGTCATATTAAAGGACTGTCGTTTTGGGTCCCAACCCAAATTCATAAACCCCTCCCTATCTAAACCAAGGGGTTCATAATAGCTGTTAAGGTAGTAATTTACCTTGTCTGTATCAAAAACGTCGTGCCCTGCCGGTACCGGAGTATGGGTGGTAAATACTGTACTGGCTCTGACAGCCTCTTTGGCAGTTGCCAAAGGTACTCCAGACTGCACCAATTCCTTAAGCCTTTCTATACACAAAAAGGCCGCATGCCCTTCGTTTATGTGCCAAGCCGCCGGATTAATACCCAGTTGTCTCAGGGCTTTTACTCCTCCAATTCCTAGAATTATCTCCTGGGAAATCCGTGTATCCCGATCTCCTCCATAAAGCTGGGCCGTTAGCTGCCGATCATTTGTTTTGTTTAAAGTAATGTCAGCATCCATTAAATAAAGCTTGATGCGTCCAACTTGAACTTCCCATACCTTAAGGTATACGGTTTTACCAGGCAAATCTACTCCAACGATGATCTCTTTTCCTTCTGCATTCAAGGACGGCTTGACAGGCATTTCGTTATAATTTTGAAAGGGATAATGGGCCTCCTGCCAACCTGCCCGGTTTATATGCTGGGTAAAATACCCTTGTTTATAAAGGAGTCCGATCCCCACTAAGGGAACTCCAATATCGCTGGCGGCTTTACAATGATCGCCTGCTAATACTCCTAACCCGCCGGAGTAGATAGGTAATGATTCGTGTAGGCCAAACTCAGCAGAAAAATAAGCAACTACCCTATTTGACAAATTTGGATACTTATTATTAAACCAGGTATCAGCCTTCATATATTGATCCATTTCAGCTATAACCTTATCATAGAGGGCAGTATACTCCGGGTCACTGGCCACGCCTTCAAGTTCTTGGGAATTTACTTCCAAAAGCAGTTTAACCGGATTATGATTTAGCTCCTTCCACTTGTCTTTATTAATACGTTGGAATAACTCAATGGCCTCGGGGTTCCAGCTAAACCAAAGGTTACATGACAGTTCCTTTAATCTTCCAATTCGGTCAGGCAGGGTTGGGCTTACAGTAATGGTGCGAAAATAATACACGGCGTCCCCTCCAATACTTTAGTTCTTAATGGAAAAGTTTTTATATGATGTTTTATTATTTTTCAAAAAACTAATACGTTTCTAGTTTGCCAAAGAACATATACAAGCTATGCATTATAAAAAATAAAGTTGGCGATTAATATGTTTGTGTTACTCGCAGGATTATTTTATAAAATCACGTATTATAAAAACCATGCCCTATTTGGGTGAAAGGGGTATTGGCATGAAATATAAGGGACAGATTACAGGCTTAGAAGTTTTTAGCATTGTAGAAGTTGCCTTCCTGGGCAAAGTTGCAGATTTGTTGATAAATCCTGACAGTGGCATGATCGATTTCTTGGTAATTGAGCCTGAAATAAAATTTCTTGAATATAGATTGGTTGCTTTTAATGATGTGGCTGGCTTTGGCCAAGATGCTTTAACAGTTGAAACATCTGCAAAGGTTAAAAATATTTCTTCCGACCCACATGCCTTAGGGCTGCTATATAATGGAGTCAATGTAGTTGGGGCTAAGGTGATGACCCGCAGCGGCAGATTTAGCGGTGTAATTGATGAGATATTGATTGACGAAAATTCCGGCAAGATTACTGAATGCAGGTGGATTAGTGATAATAAAAAATCTGGTTTTATCCCAAATAATCTTATTATTAACTTTGGCAAGGATCTGCTAATTGTTGATGATGAGTTTGAGTCATCTATCTCCAATACCACCCCTGATCAAATAGCTCCCCTTCAGGTTGTTACTAAGCTAGAAAAGGCTTATGGATCCAGGTTTAACCCCCTTGAAGTGAAAGAACTTGTCCCTTTTTCAAAGCCAAAACCTTACCTGGTTGGCCGGTTAGTACTAACGGATATCCTTGCGGAGGATGGTAATATAATTGCCCAATCAGGGGATGTTGTTACCCAGGAGATGATTGAACGGGCAGTTGCGGCAGACAAATATGTTGACCTGACTCTAAATACCCGGGATAAATAAAGGTCCTGGTTTTGGCCAGGACCTCAGATTGCTGAGAAACTACCTATATTCGGGTTTTAATAATCCCTCACGACTCCCCTCTCCGCAGTGGACAGCGCTAATCGCTTGCTTCGGGCGAAAATGGGCCGCCTTCGAGTAAACATCGTGTTTACCTCAGGCTTGAGCGGACGTCCATGTCCGCTCACCCATTTTCGCATCCTCAGCTTCGCGAAGCGCTGTTTCCACTGCTCCGAATGTCGCTGCTCGGGATTATTAAAACCCAGTTGTAGCTTTTTAATAATCAGAGATCCTGGCTTTTTGCCAGGACCTTTTGTTACACACTAAATTGTTAATTTGTTCATGATATCCATCTTTTCAGGAAAACGACCAATTTCCTTTTTTGAGTAAATAAGTTCACCATTTAGCCTAACCTCAAATACTCCCCCACTGGATGGAATAAGCTCAAAGGAAGAAATTCTATTGCGGTAGGCCCTTAACAGGGTTTCGGCCAAACTGGCCGCTTTGGGTAAATAACCTCAAGAAGTGCAGTACTCAATAGATAGTTTTATTTCGTTCATTTCCAGTCCCTCCCAAAAGTTCATTATGTTTATTTATTGCATTATACAATATTACTTAAATAAATCTGTACTCAAATATTTCATGCCACTATCACAGAGAATTGTAGCTATTCTGGTACCTGGATCACACCATCCTGCCATCCTTATTGCAGCCGCTACATTACCTCCGGCAGTATACCCCACCAAAAGCCCTTCCTCCGTGGCCAGCCTGCGTGCAGCCCTAATTGCTTCACCATCAGTCACAGTTATATATCCGTCACATAACTCCGGCTGCCAAAGTTCAGGAACCTTACCATAACTTGAGCCCTGAAGTACGTGCTTAGGATCTGTTACCGGCTTTCCTGCCAATACCGGAGCAGATGCTGGTTCAACTACCCAGCACTTTATATTGGGGTCCTTTTCCTTAAGGGCAGTGGCTATTCCTGTAAAGGTTCCTGAGGTTCCCACCACATCAAGGAAGTAATCAATCTTTCCTTCCATTTGCTCCCATATTTCCTGGGCGGTGGTGCTATAGTGTCCTAAACAATTACTGGGATTGTGAAACTGATTGATCCAAAAAGCATTGAGTTGTTTCTCCAATTCCTTGGCCCTTTGCTCAACCAATTCAAGATCCTTACCTGTGACCTGCCCAGGCTTTCCCCCTTCACCTTGGGGAACAAGTTCTACTTTAGCCCCTAGGGCCCGTAAAATTTGACGACGTTCCGGGCTGTTGCCTTCAGACATCACGGCCACAAACCTATATCCTTTAATGGCACAGACAATGGCTAGCCCTATCCCTGTATTACCACTGGTTTCCTCCAATACTGTATCGCCAGGCTTTAACCTTCCCGCTTGCTCAGCATCCTCAATCATTCTCAAGGCAATTCTATCCTTCATGCTGCCGCCTGGGTTCATAAATTCTGCTTTAGCAAAGATTTTAGCGGGTAAGTCTTTACCTACGCGTCCTAACTCAATTAATGGAGTATTTCCGATAGCCTGGATTACCGAAGTACATGATCTCAAGATTTATACCTCCATGTGCGTGTAATATTTCCATTTTTAGCCATCTTCTTACATATTACATGGTTAGACTTCCCAAATCAATAAAGAAGATTTCCCTATAGACAACAATTCATTGAAATTTTTGTGTCAATTATGTTACAATCCTCTTAGTTTGTTTAAAATGTTGAATAGTTTTCGTCAGTTGTAGTTTAGTTTTCAAAAAAAGAAGAGGAGTAGATGAGATGAGTACTAAGGGTTATTTCGGCGAATTTGGTGGTGCTTTCGTTCCTGACGCACTTAAGGGAGTATTAGATGACCTTGAATCCGCATTTCTGAAATATAAAGATGAGCCGGATTTTATCAATGAGTTAAATTACTATTTGCAGGAGTATGTAGGCCGCCCCAATCCATTATATTTTGCCCAACGGTTATCTAATAAATTGGGCGGTGCGAAAATTTATTTAAAGAGGGAAGATCTAAACCATACCGGTTCCCATAAAATCAATAACGTATTAGGCCAGGTATTGTTGGCTAAAAGAATGGGTGTTAAGAGAGTAATTGCCGAAACAGGCGCCGGACAACATGGGGTTGCCACCGCAACAGCCTGTGCAATGTTCAACATGGAATGTGTAATTTATATGGGTGAAGAAGATACAAAGCGCCAGGCACTTAATGTATTTAGAATGGAACTCCTTGGAGCCAAAGTCGTCCCCGTTACCACTGGGACCAGGACTCTAAAGGATGCTGTAGATGTGGCCTTACAGGATTTGGTGGCCAATGCAGCTAATACCTATTATATGCTTGGATCTGCAGTGGGGCCACACCCCTACCCTTTGATCGTAAGACACTTTCAATCAATCATTGGCAGTGAAGCTAAAAAGCAGATTATGCAAAAGGAAGGCCGTCTCCCCGATTACCTGATTGCTTGTGTTGGTGGGGGCAGTAATGCCATTGGTCTATTTTTCCCCTTCCTTGAGGATAAAGAAGTTTCCATTATTGGTGTAGAACCCGGTGGTAAAGGTCTTGCCACAGGTCAGCACGCAGCACCCCTATGTGCAGGAAAACCTGGAATCTTGCACGGCTTTAAATGCTATGTAATGCAGGATGAGAGCGGCGAGCCTTTAGCCACCCACTCAATTTCTGCAGGCCTTGACTACCCGGGGGTAGGACCTGAGCACAGTTATTTAAAGGCCAGCGGCAGGGCTGAATATGTGGCCATAGATGATCACGAAGCCCTGGCTGCCTTCCAGGAACTATCCCGCCAGGAAGGAATAATTCCTGCCTTGGAAAGTGCCCACGCCGTTGCCCAGGCCATTAAATTAGCCCCCCAGCTCAGCCAAGATAAAATCATCGTCGTAAACATTTCCGGACGCGGAGATAAGGATGTAGAACAAGTCTTCCACATGCTAAGATAAACAAAACAACCAGTGAGTCAGGAACCAGGGACAGTTCTTGACTCACTTTTTTTGAAAAAGTCCAAGAACTATCCCCTGTATCATTACTACTATTTGTAGAAGCCAGCTAGTCCCTGGGCATAGGCGGTTAATTTGCGGTTAACTAAGTCAAATACTGTACCCTCCGGGTAGTTTCCTTCATTATCCATTTCACCTGCGGTGATTTGGGTTAGTATTTCAACTCCTTGCTCGACCCTGGTTATTCCATAAATATGAAACAGTCCCTTTTCCACAGCTTGGACCACCTCTTGATTTAACATCAGATTATCAATGTTTTGGGCTGGAATAATTACACCCTGTTCACCTGTGAGGCCCCTGGCTTGGCAAACCCCAAAGAAGCCTTCAACTTTCTCAGTAACTCCGCCTATGGGTTGGATTTCTCCATTCTGGTTAACTGAGCCGGTAACTGCCAGGGCTTGGTTAATTGGGACTTCCGCCAGACTGGAAATTAGAGCATAAAGCTCTGCACTGGAGGCACTGTCCCCTTCTACCCCTTCGTATAGCTGCTCAAAGGTTACCCTGGCATTAAAACACAGGGGCTTATCCTGGGCAAACATGGATCCTAGGTAACCGGTTAGGGTAAGAACTCCCTTGGAGTGAATACTCCCGCTCATTTCAGTTTCGGTTTCAATATTGACCAGGCCTTCCTGGCCCATAAAGGTTTTAGCTGTTATTCTTGAGGGTTTTCCAAAGGAATAGGTCCCTAGATCAAGGACTGCCAGCCCATTAACCTGCCCTATAACACTACCCTCTGTATCTACGAGAATCTTCCCCCGGAGAATCAGTTCCTGCATGCGCTCTTCAACCCGCCTTGAGCGGTAAGCCTTTTCGTTAATAGCCTGACGCACATACTCCGCTGAAATCATCTCTGCTCCTGCTGACTGGGTCCAGGCGGCGGATTCGAATATTACCTCTACCACTTCATTAAACTGGGTTGAGAGTTTGTTTTGATTACCCGCTAAGCGGGAGCCGTATTCAATTATTTCCGCAAGACCTGTTTTGTCAAAATGTGGCAGCCCTTCCCGTCGACAAACGGAACCCACAAAGGCAACATAATTTTTTAAATTATCTTCTGTCCGGGGCATAACTACTTCGAAATCCACCATAACTTTAAACATTTTGGCAAAATCTTCATCTACCTGCTGCAGAAGATGGTAAATTTGCTGGGAGCCCACTAATATAACCTTTACATCTAGGGGGATTGGCTCAGGTTTAAGGCTAATGGTAGGTACAGATTTAAAATTCTCACCAATGTTCTCAATAATTATTTGCTTATTCTTTAAGGATTTCTTTAGGGTCTCCCAGGAATGGGGATCTGCCAGTAAATCCTTCCCTTGAAGTATGAGGTAACCCCCATTTGCCCTATGTAAAGCACCTGGTTTAATCATGGTAAAGTGAGTATTTACAGTACCCATTTGACTTCTATATTCCACTTTACCAAAGAGATTATAGTAACTGGGATTAGCCTCAGCAACCATTGGCACACCCTTAGCTTCCCCATGATTAATTAATAAATTAACAGTATAATTTCTTAAAATATCACCGGGACCTTCATGGGCCTGTACTTTTCTCTCAACCAGCGAGTTAATGTTTTGGGTTAAATCTTCCGTTAGGGAGTCTAGATAGGACATCAATTTAGGGTATGAATCGTATTTTCCCTTTATCTGCTGTATCAGGGGCAATACCTTTTCCAAGATCATCTGTCTATCAAGGTTATGGATAACCTTCTCTGCCTGTTCCTCCATTAGCCGGCCACTATGTCCTATTTCTTCAGTTCGTTTCTGTAATTCTTGTAGTTTGTTCTCTAATATTTGTTTTTCTTCCGAGGGCAGGGACTGGAACTGTTCCTGGGACATGGGTTTCCCTTCTTTTAAGGGAATAAAGAAGATCCCTTCCTCAGATGTTTTCATCATAAATTGTGATTCTCTGGCATCCTCTTTGAGTTGTTTAATGGCTTTATCTAATTCCTGTTGAATTTCCTGAAAAACTTCATCTTTCTTTTGACTGTGCTCCTTATCTTCAACTACTTTGGGAACGTTTCCTTTAATATCATTTACCAATTTAAGCATATCCCTTTGAAACTTCATTCCATCCCCAGGCAACAGGTTAACAGCCAGTGGAACATCAGGATTATTAAAGTTATGCAGAATACACCAATCTTCCGGCCTGTCAGTCCTTTTGGCAGCCATTTGTGCCACCGCGGTCTGTGTATAGGTGGTTTTACCTGTACCAGGGGGACCGGCAACAAAAATATTATAGCCAGGTGCCTTCATATTAAGTCCAAAATGCATAGCTCTAACGGCCCTTGCCTGTCCAATAAAATCATTTAATGGGGGAATGTCCCCCGAGGTAGTACAAAAATCTAATTCTGTCATAAGACAGCGTCGACGTAATCGGTTAGTTTCAATTCTAGCGTCATTAATACTCATTTAGGCACCTCCATGAAAGACCTTATATGGACTATATACTACCTAACTTACTTTTACTCCTGCCATAGTTATTTATGGAGAAAGGCAAAAAAGTTGTTAGGTAGTTTTTTCCTGTGATATACTATCAGTCAGGTTAAAATAGAAAATTTCGAGGTATTTACCAATGCAAGAGAAGTCCACACGTTACCGACAATACTCTGAGCACCTACAAAGGAAATTTGGTCATAAAGTTTATAAACTGCCGGTTAATTTGCCAGGCACCTGTCCCAATAGGGATGGCACCCTAGGTCGAGGCGGTTGTATATTTTGTGATGAAGAAGGAGCCGGCTTTGAATGCCTGCCCAATTCCCTATCGGTAAAACAACAAATACAAAAAAATAGAGATTTTTTTAAAAAACGCTTTAATGCCGGCGGCTTTGTTGTTTATTTCCAGGCTTTTACCAATACATATTTTCCCCTTGAGCAGTTTAAGGAAAATATATATGCTGCTGCTGCTGAGCAGGATGTGGTCGGTATATCAATTTCCACCCGACCGGATTGTATTAATGAGCAATATTTAGACTTCTTAGAGGCTTTGGCAAACAGCACAAATCTGGATATTAACATTGAGCTGGGCCTACAAACAGTCAACTACCATACACTGCACACCATTAACAGAGGCCATACCCTGGCGGAATTTATTGATGCTGTTCAACGAATAAAGAGAAGGAACTTTGAAATCTGCTGCCATATCATTCTCAACTTACCCTGGGACAATGAAATTGACGTCATTGAAAACGCCAAAATATTATCTGCCCTGGGTATCCACTATGTTAAACTTCACTCCCTCTATGTTGTCAAGGGTACTGTTTTGGCAGAGATGTATCAGAGACAAGAGTTTACTATAATCTCTCTGGAGGAATATATTGAACGGGTTGTGAGTTTCTTGGAATTCCTAGACCCAAATATTGTTATTCAGCGATTAGTGGGGAAAGGTCCCCAGGATAATCAGTTGTTTTCAAATTGGAGTACCAGCTGGTGGAAAATCAAGCAGTCCATTGAAGGTGTTCTGGAAGAAAGGAATACCTGGCAGGGTAAGAAATTCAACTATTTAAACGGCAAAGCTTGCTTTCCGGCATTAGATTAAAATGGTAAAAGGGTAGGCAGTTCAGATCTCTACTATCTGACTACCTACCCTTTTCCAGAGGTGTACTGCAATTCAGTACGTCCCCCCTTCTGTAGTTTTTCCCCTGTATCAATGGCTGCTAGTTCTAATGGCCCCTGATAATGTCAGCGACATCTGCCTGGGAGGAAATCCTCATCTACAGCCTGCAGGCCAAACCCTTGAATCAGGGATTACCCTTCTTTGGCTTATAATAACACCCTTTAGGGTTACTTTTATTCTACTGTATACAAGAAAATCTGTCAATTACTGTATGTTGTTTTTGTTCAGGGAATTACTGGCCTGGTTCAATTCATTTAAGCTAATCCAGCCCTTTTTCATGGCGGCTAATATGGCTTCTGTCCTTGAATTTACGCCTAATTTGGAATAAATATTGCCCATATGTGCCTCTACGGTTCTAACACTCACGAACAATTTATTAGCAATCTGCTTATTTTTCAAACCTGCAGCCATTAAAATCAGTACTTCCTTCTCCCTGCCCGTTAGGAAATCGGAGTTTTCTGCCTCTGGTTTACCTATGGAACCTAGCCTTTTTAATACCTTTCCTGCAATTGCCGGGTGTAATACTGATTCTCCTCTGCAAACAGCGTGGGTGGCATTAACCAATTCTCTTCCGCTAACATCTTTCAATAGATATCCCGATGCCCCTACTTCCGGCAGCGCATAAACATACTGTTCATAGTCATAGGCCGTAAGAATAAGTACTGCACATTCGGGACATAGTTTTTTGATCTTTCTGGTAGCTTCAATGCCGTTAATTACCGGCATATCTATATCCATAATCACTACTTTTGGCTTAAGCTTTACAGCCATGTTTATCGCACTTTCGCCATCTCCGGCTTCCCCAACCACCTGGAAGAAATCTTCATCCTCTAAAAACTTGCGAATACTCTCCCTAACTACTACATGATCATCTGCCAGCATAATAGATATCTTATTCACTATTTCCCTCCTTTCAAGTTCCCTGAGTAAAAGGTTACAGGTTAGGAGTTGGATTTTCTGGAATACATATCTTAATGACAGTACCTTTACCTGCTGAGGATATGACTTTCATATCTCCACCTAGTAGTTTGGCCCTCTCAGACATCCCAGCCAGACCTAATTTACCCCTTTGCATAAAATCCAGTATGTTAGAGGAACCCCCCATTCCTTTTCCATTATCCTCAATAGTAAACTGAATTCCTTCTGCGGCAAAAATTATTGTAACTTCAACTAAATTAGCCTCGGAGTGTCTTTTAACGTTATTTAGTGCCTCCTGAACGATGCGAAATACGACAAGCTCCGTTTCTTTATTTAAAGGTCTGCTCTGTCCCTCAATGTTCAAAATAGTAGCCACTGTTGAGCTACTCTCTAAACTTTGTAGTAAAAACTCTATCGCCGGCAGAAGGCCCAAATGATCTATAATTGAAGGTCTTAAATTTTGACTAAAATGGCGAACCTCCTGCAATATTGTCTTAATGGAGTCTTGGATATTTAGTAAAAATCTCATATGGGTTATGTTTAGCTCGTGGTTGTTGGTCAAATATCTCTCCATTTGGTGGAGAACCATTATAAGTGACTGAATAGTTGTATCGTGTAACTCCCGTGATATCCTAAGCCTTTCATCTTCCTGCGCCCTGGTAACACGTTCAACAAATAAGCTGAGATTTCGATCCGTTATCCCATTGGCCCTCACACACCTCTCACGGCGGCTAGCCCAGCCATCCTCTTAGCAACATGTTGGAAGGATGGGAACCCTTTATGGTTCCCATCCACCTTGATAAGCTATTACTTCTTCATCACTTGATTTACCATATCCCCAAATATTTTCTTTGGTTCCTGATAGCCCATCTCATAGCCCAGTGCTTGGGCAAGCTCAAGCAGGATTTGCCAATTTTCTTTGCCTCCTGGAGGTCTAAGAGCTGGCATTAATCCTTGGACCTTACCTTCAGAATTAGTAACACTTCCACTTGTCTCTGCCAGAATTGATCCTGGTAATATTACATCAGCTGTTAGACCTTCATTGATCAGTGGTGTTATAACCACCTTTCTTACTTCCGGCTGGAACAGTTGCTGATCTAGAGCAGATCCATCTCCAATTATCAATAGTCCTTGAACCTTGCCAGCTTGAATCTTTTCTAATAGCTTTGAATAGTTAGTCTCACCAAGTTGAAGTCCCACATTTAGCTGACCCTGAATGTTGCTGTGGGGATATAGCGTAATTATTCCCCGGCCCTGTATACCCAGGTTGCCTGTTATTAGAGCAAAAATATTTATAAGCTCCAGTTCTTGGTTAGTCACACTGCACCCATCCACCACAATAACGGGATTATTAGCCCTTATAATTTGATGGATAAAATCAACAACTTTTTGGGGTTTAACCCATAGGGAGCTAACCAACTGGTAGAAATTATCCTCAAATTCTTCTCTGGCCAGCTCAATTTCCCCGGGATATTTCCGGAGAGCCTCAGGATCAATTAGGTTATACTGCATTACATAGTTGGAAAATGCTCGAAAAATATCCTGGTATTTTCTCCTAGGGATTTTTAGGGATGCGTAAGCTAAGGAATCCTGCCCTGTGGTGGTATAACTCAAGGTCAGAAGTTTACTTCCCTGCTTTACAGCCCTTCTAAACTTTGCAGAAATGACCGGGTATTTCTCAAAGCCATTTTCACTGACTGCCAAAATCAGATCACTGTTCACCATATCCGTAAAGGTAGGAATTTGCTCCCGGGCAACACCGGGCAACACCGCCGCCGGTACTGCTCCCAATACAAGATCGCTGCCCAACACAGTCCGTCCAAGCTTATAGGCTAAATAGTTTTCCTCATTGGTTAACCCTGGTGCAGCAACCACTGCAATACTATCAAGGCCGGCGGATTCCCGGACCTCCTTGAATACCTCTTTAGCTTTTTCTAAAGCCTCAGTCCATTCCACACTTTCAAGAATGCCTTTTTTATTTACCAGGGGCTTGGTGAGTCGCCTGCTACCCTTGATGATAGAATAGTCAAAGGAACCTTTACCGCATAGGTCACCCAGATAGCCTATACTATTCTTTTTAGATGATGTTACAGAAACAACCTGTTCCCCAGTTACCCCTAAATCCAGCCTACAGCCAATACTGCAGTGGGGGCAGACTGATTCCACCTTTTCAAGACGCCAGGGTCCGGGTTTTGCCAAGGAGTTCTTCATGGTTAATGCACCGGTGGGGCAGATTTCAACACACTGTGCACAGGAAGTACAAATGGTTTCTGATAGGGGATTATTCATTGATGGCATAACTACTGTTTCAGAGCCACGTCCTACAAAGCCCAAAGCTCCTATCCCCATAATCTCCTGGCATACCCGGATGCAGTTGCCACAAAGTACACATTTATTTGGATCACTTACGATATAGGGGTGTCCCTCTAAAATAGCATGGGTTTTCTTGCCGGTACCCAATCTATCTGTATTTACCTTGAACTCGGTAGCATACTCACGAAGCCGACAATTAAAGACATCTAAGCACCCGCAGGATAGGCAGCGATTTGCTTCCTGCAAAGCCATATCTTGACTATAGACATCTTCAAATTCACAAAAGCTATGTTTTCTTTTCTCGGGAATCATTGTGGGTATCGGTGCCCTGGGGATCTTCTCCTTCTGTTCAAACTCCTCAGGTTCTAAATCACCTAGAGTCCCCTTAGAACAATTGAATGCTCGTTCTTGAGGTATCACTTCTTTATCCTGGAGATACAGGTCAATAGACCTGGCTGCCCTACGCCCTGCAGCAACGGCCTCTACCACCGTGGCAGGTCCCGTTACACAATCACCGCCGGCAAATATCCAGTCAATGTTGCCCTGTAGGGTAGCTTTATTTACCTCTATGACATTTCTTCTCCCAAGGGTGACCTCAGAACTACCCTGAAGGCTTGTTAAATCTAGTTTTTGTCCGGTTGCTGTAATCACAGTGTCCACCGGGATCTCAAAGGCTGAGCCCTGTACCGGCACAGGCCTACGGCGTCCTGAGCTGTCAGGCTCACCCAGTCTCATCCTAATGCAGCTTATGGCCCTGACCCTGCCATTTTCTCCAATAAAGCCAACGGGTGCCGTCAATAATTCAAAATTTACTCCTTCTTCTTCGGCCTGTTCAATCTCATGGAGGCTGGCCGGCATTTCATTACGGGAGCGGCGATAGACAACCGTTACTTCCTCAGCACCTAATCTTACCGATGTACGAGCCGCATCCATGGCTGTATTACCTCCACCTATTACTACGACTCGATTGCCCACCGGAACAGTTCTACTTGAAGCAATTTCCCTTAAAAACTGAATCCCCGAGTAAACACCTGCTAACTCTTCTCCAGGCAGACCCAGGCTTTGGTTTGCCCAGGACCCTAGGCTCAGAAAAACTGCATCATAACCCATTAGTTTTAACTGGTTGATTGTAAAATCACGGCCCATAACCTTATTAGTAAATACATTTTCACAAAGGCTTGTGATTACTTCTATTTCTTGGTCCAAAACTTCCTTGGGAAGTCTATATTCAGGAATACCATAACGCATCATCCCCCCTAATTTGGGGGCGGCATCGAAAATAGTAACCCGGTGCCCCTCCAATGAGAGGTAATAGGCTGCGGCCAGTCCTGCCGGTCCCCCGCCAACTACAGCCACTTGTTTGCCAGTATCAGCCTTGACCTTAGGCATAAATGAAATCCCGGCAGCCAATTCAAAATCACCGGCAAACCTCTTTAAAGCACAAATGGAAACAGGCTCATCCACTAGATTACGACGGCACTCCTTTTCGCAAAAACGAGGACATACACGCCCCACAGAGGAGGGCAGCGGTAGCTTTTCTCTGATAAGCTTAGCTGCCTCGCCTGACTGCCCATTAGCAATGTGGGCAACAAAACCCTGGATATCTATCTCCGCTGGGCAAGCCAATTGACAAGGTGCAATACAGTCTCCACAATGCTCTGACAGTAAAAATTCCGTGGCCATGCGACGCAGTTCTTTTATCTTTGCTGTATTTGTTTTAACAGCCATGCCTTCCTGTACAGTAGCTCCACAGGACTGTACAGGTCCCCTGGCCCCTTCCACCTCAACCAGGCATAATCTGCATGAGCCAAAGGGTTCGAGCCGGGGGTCATGACACAGGGAAGGAATCCTGCAACCGTTTTTCCGAGCAACTTCAAGGAGGTTACTGCCCCTATCTGCAAATGTTTCTTTACCATCAATGTATATTTTAACTCTAGACATTTTTCCCTGCCCCCTTCCCGTTACCGGATACCACCTGAACGGCCCCAAATTTACAAACATTTATACAGAGACCGCAGCGGACACACTTTTCCTGTTCCACGGTAAAGGGCTTCTTTTTCTCACCAGCAATGGCACCACTAGGACATTCCTTGCTGCAGCGTCCACAGCCCTTGCACTTATCAGTCAATACCTCATAGCTGATCAGGGCCTTACACTTCTTAGCCGGGCAATATTTGTGAAGTATATGGGCTTCATATTCTTCCCGGAAAAACTTAATGGTGGTTAATACAGGGTTGGGTGCTGTTTGACCCAATCCACATAAGGAACCGGCTTTAATTTTATCAGCTAATTCCTCCAGGAGTTCAATGTCTCCCCGCTGCCCTTCACCCTGGGTTATTCTTTCCAATATTTCTAACATACGCTTTGTACCAATCCGACAAAAGGTACACTTGCCACAGGACTCTTCCTGGGTGAAATTTAAGAAGAATTTAGCCATATCCACCATACAGGTGGACTCATCCATAATTAACATACCCCCGGAGCCCATTATTGCTCCGATTTTTCTTAATGATTCGTAATCCACCGGGGTATCTGACAGGCTCGCTGGGATACAGCCACCGGATGGCCCCCCCGTTTGCACCGCTTTAAGCTTCTTCCCCGAGGCTAAACCTCCCCCAATGTCATAGACTATCTCATTTATGGTGATACCCATGGGTACCTCAATGAGGCCACCCCTGGCAATATTCCCGGCCAGGGCAAATACCTTAGTACCTTTACTGGTTTCGGTGCCATACTGATTAAAGGAGTTGGCTCCATTTAAGATTATCCAAGGTACATTGGCAAAGGTCTCCACATTATTGATGGAAGTAGGTTTTCCCCACAACCCGGCTTCAGACGGAAATGGCGGTCGTATACGGGGCATACCCCTCTTTCCCTCTATAGACATGATCAGGGCAGTTTCCTCACCACATACAAAGGCACCGGCCCCTTCCCTGATTTGAATATCAAAACTAAAACTGCTATCCAGTATATTATCTCCTAGCAACCCCGTACTTCGGGCCTCTGCAAGGGCAAGCTTTAGTCGTTTAACCGCCAGTGGGTATTCAGCCCGGATATAAATATAGCCGTTATTTGCCCCCATGGCATAACCCGCTAAAAGCATACCCTCCAATACGCTATGGGGGTTACTTTCCAGTACACTGCGATCCATAAAGGCTCCTGGATCACCTTCATCGGCGTTGCAGATAACATACTTATCTTTACCGGGAGACCTTCTGGTGAGGGCCCATTTTGTAGCGGTGGGAAAGCCTCCGCCCCCCCTACCCCTTAAACCCGATAATTTAATCTCCTCTATAACCTGCTCAGGACTCATGTTCTTAAGGGCCTTTTCAATGGCCTTATATCCATCTACAGTAAAATAGCTTTCTATAGTCTCCGGGTTTATAACCCCGCAGTACTTTAGTAAAATCCTTTGCTGGCGGTCTAGAAAGGTCTTATCCGGCGTCTCCAACTGTTCTGCAGCTACAAGCCATTCCGTAATTGGCTTCTTTGCCTGCAGATGCTCCTCAACAATCCTTTTGACCTGTTCCGGCTGAACCTTGCCGTAGATAAATTGCTGACCCTCAACTTTAACCTCCACCAGGGGTTCTTTATAACACATACCCATACAACCGCTGAAATCTAACTGCACCGGGAGTCCTTCCAGGGACTCCTTAAAGGCATCATATACCTTCTGGGCCCCTGCAGCTATGCCACAGCTGGCTAAACCCACTGTTACAGTGGCTTTATTGGAGTTAATCAATTGTAGCCACCTCCTCAGTATTGCTGTGGCCACATTGGCAGCTAGCACGCTTCTCCTTGATCAGTTGCCTAGCTTTGTCCGGTGTGACCCTGGCAAAGGTCTCCTCATTTACGGTAACCACAGGACCAAGGCTGCAGCACCCCAGACAGGCAACCTTTTTGACTGTAAACTTACCGTCAGCACTGGTTTTACCTTCTGGAACGCCAGTTTCCTGCTGAAGCACTTCAGATATTCTTTCTGCACCAGCCAGGTGGCAGGCTGTACCATGGCATACCTGAATAAGGTTTTTACCCACCGGCTCAAGCCTGAATTGGGTATAGAAGGTTACTATACTATAAAGAACACTGGCCGGTATCCCGGTCAGTTGGGAAACTCTCTCCAGCATTGGCTTTCCCACATAACCAAAGGCGGCTTGAATTTGCTGGAGAATTACTATAGCTGAGCCTTCATCCAAATTGTGGTCCCGTACAATTTGATCTATAATGGCCAGAGGACTTGAACTGGTATGTTTGGATAATTGACTAGCTGTCTTCATAACTATTCTCCTTTGTGTTGGAGAGCGGCCAGCAATTCCTTTTTAGATCCCCTGTGCCTTTCAAAAAGGCTTACTATCTTTAAGGTCTTTAGTTCTTTTATCCAGGCCAGCCCTTCGAGTTTCCTGGCCACAGCCTCTACGGTAATGGGGGCCTCGATCATGATAACCATATCCCATTCCCCTACCACCGGATCTACAAAGTCAACTTCCACCATGTCTTCCAGTTCCCTTAGGATGTTTACAAATTCCTGCTGATTCACCTCATCAACCACATTAACTAAAAAATAAGCTCTTGTTCCCATATTCTTACCCCCCGTTTTTTCATCTAAATGATGTTACCTAAATTAAACCATCAATTAGCTGAGATCCACATCGGGGGAGTTGCTTAACTCCATTAGGTAAAAACACCTATTATATTTTAAGTAGTTATGCTATTTTGATATTATTTCTTAATCAGTCTCTATGTTTGTTGTTATCTCCTCTGTAATTATTGCAATAATTATAATAGTCAGTAAATTCAGTTGATTAGTAATCCTATTACGCTATGGCTATGTTTTTATTTTACTGAAAATTATTATTTAACCCCATCTTATTGCTAATTTAGTCACAAGTCAAGGCAACCTAAGTATTTTTTTTGATATTTTTTATGTATTTTTATTTGGTTTTATAATAAGTCACTTTAACATATTTCCCATGTGAACTTATTTAATATATAGATAAAAATGCTTTGAATATATAAAAGGATCATCTCAATGATGATCCTTTTATGGCCCCTCAAATTTACTTAAATCTAATTCGAAATAGACTTTTCCCACTGTTTATAGGGCTTAATTTCCAGCCGCTCCACAAAACAAGAGCCACCCCTATAACCAGGCACATGACCAAATAGGTTCCCCAATAGGGTAATAACATTTCTCTACCCGGTCCCATTACAACCCTTTCCCCTAGAATTCTCAGCATGACTAACACCGGGTTTACATCCTGCAGAATTTGCACCACCATGGGAGTTTCCAGCATGTTAATCATGGATATCCGGGCCTGATATAGATAGAGTTCGTGGATAAAGGCGGCTAAAAAGCCGGTACCCGCCACTATAAAGAACACAATTCCATAGGTAGAAATTGTACTAACACCGGTTCTTTTAAAATAAGTGGAGCAGGCCACCCCAATGGCGGCAAATAAGAACATAGATATCAAAAAGAACCCAAGGACCCCCATGATTTGCCCAGGCGCCATACCACCATACATAAATACCAGGCTGTATAAAGGTAAGGTTGCGAAAAGCAGCAGAGCTGTAAAGGAGCAGGCTGAAATCAGCTTACTGGTTACAATACTAAGGGGGCTCAAATCGGTTGTCAGCAAAACATTAAGGGTTTGCCTCTCCCTTTCCCCGCTAATTACCCCGGCAGTTAAGCCCGGCACCACAAAGGCCAGCAGTCCCAGTTGGGCCATGCTTAGTACTATAAATATTTCCCTGCTGCTGCCAGGTTGAAAGAAGCCCGGTGAGCCACGCCAGTTCAAGTATATAAATCCTAAAGAGAAGCCCCCTAATACCAATAAATATAGCAGTACCACCAGGGAAGAACGGTAGGATCGAAATCTCTGCCGTAACTCCTTGAGCAGTACCGGGTTTAATTCCTTCATTACTAACCTACCTCCCCGGTTACCGCCATAAAGGCATCTTCCAAATTTCCCTTAACCTCGGCAAATTCAAGTACTGTCCAGCCACCCTCCATGATATCCCTAAGCAACTTCCCTTGGGCAGCTTTATCTCCGGCAAAGGAAATCCTTGCCCAGCCAGGGTCCCCATCCACATTAACTATATTCGGCTGTTCATGCAGGAAATCTAACAGCTCCGGCAACCTGTCCGTAACATCCACCTTTAATACCCTAACACCCTGGCGTGAAGCAGTGACCTCTTCCACCGTTCCATTGGCCACTAACCGTCCTTGCTCTAATATTGTAATGTTATCACACATTTCGGCTAATTCAGGTAGTATGTGGGAACTTATCAGAACCGTTTTATTCATTCTCTTAAGCTGCCGAACTACCTCCTTCATCTCTGCCCTGGCCCTGGGGTCCAAGCCTGAGGCCGGTTCGTCCAAAATTAAAACTGCAGGATCATGCACTAGGCAACGGGCCATGGCCAATCTTTGTTTCATTCCCCTGGAAAGTAGGTCCACATAGCAGTCAGCCTTTTCCGAAAGGTTAACTAATTCTAGGAGATCCCTGGTAAGCTGGGGGCGCTGTTTTGCAGGAATTCGGTAGGCTGCGGCATAAAACTCCAGATATTCCGTAGCCTTAAGTCCATCGTATACTCCAAAAAAATCTGGCATGTAACCTATTGCCCGTCTAACTGAGGCTGGTTCCTTCAACACATCAAAACCGGCAACCGATACGGCGCCTCCATCTGGGGCCAGCAAAGTGGCCATAATGGACATGGCTGTGGTTTTTCCAGCTCCATTAGGACCAATTAAACCATAGACCTTTCCTGCCTCAATGTCTAGGTTAAAGCCCCGGAGTGCATAATTAGTGCCATATATTTTAGTTAAATTGTTAATCTCTACGGCATTCATTGGCCAACCACCCCTTCCACCGATACTGCCGGCAGTATCACTTTATCCGGCTGACCATGACCGGATTTTTTCTCAACTTGAAGGCGCAGTTCACCCGTTTGGGAACTATAGTTTTTTAGTTCTTGACCTGAAATTGTCAAGCCTTCTACCGGCAGGTCAACCCACCTATTATCCTGCCAATCATAGATTTTCATGACCACCATACTGCTTTCCTGACGTGGGAAGTCCAGAGCTACTACCCTTAACGATTGATTTGGCAAGGGTCTATCCAAATCCAGACTAATGGTAAAGCTCCCCTCATAGATGGTATAACCCATGGCATTCTTGTTATAGGCTCCCCTGGATTCAATAATTCTGTGGTTTACAATATCTGAAGGCAGCTCAATAACTTTATCCCCGGGGAAATGCAAGGCTAACTCCTGCTTAACCAAGGCTAAGCCATAATCTATTTCTTTCTTTTGGGCTGCGATAATCTCAAACATATCCAAGGGATTTTCCGTCCAACCAAGGAAAACGGGCTGGGTAATGGAATCCGATTGCATGGTGTTTAGTGCCACATCTAGCATTTGCCTTTCACGAATCAATTCGTCCCTTTCTCCAGGCTTTGGTTGGGGGATAATATCCATTCTATACTGATTTGGCCCTATACTAACAGGCCATTTACTTATGGCTTGATCAACTTGCAAGCTGCCCCCCGCCGGCAAATCCCCAAGGGCAAAGGATCTTCCACCCAGTACAATACGGCAATCCCTTAAGTTCATGGAAGTGTGGTTATTCAGGGTCCCAAAAATCCTACCATTATCCATTTCCAACTGGCCCTCAACATGGCCGATATTGTCCCTTAAAGCAGTGGCCCTGGCCTGTCGCATAGACCAATATTCCACCTCTGGAAAGGAAATTCTAGGCCCCTCTGCCTGATCGTATTGGATAATTGGTGATTTTTTTGAGTTATTATAATAGGCCTGCCCAGGCCATACCACCGAGCCGGCGGGTCCCTTGACATTAAGGGTCCCCCCATAGGGGCTGATAAAGGCTGCCGTTGCATTAATCTCAGCCATGGTGGGGTTTAATATTTCGACCACTGCCAGGGTATGACTTATGGGGGCATTTATCCTCTGGGCCGGTGACATAAAATATACCACGGTGGTGGTTACCAAGGCACAAGCAGGAATAATCCACCAAAGCCAATCCCGACGGTCATAGCGTTTCAGTACAAAATAAAGGACTGGACCTACAACTATTACATAAACAAACCAGGCCAGGGCAACTTGGGGAACCGGAGGGGTTTTTAACTGGGGTAGATATCCGGCCACATGGCCCAACATGTCGTTACCCAAATGCCTGCCGTTCAAGGCCATTTTCACATCCACCATACCTGGCCCATTCTTCTGACCAAATACCACAGGCCAAACAGCAGCGGATTCTGAGGTAAGGTTTTCCAGGGGAATCCCACTATAAATCACCCGGCCCTTACCAATACTCCGGGAGGCTACAACAACTACCCCGTTTGCTTTGCTCGTTACTTCACCCTGGACAACTTTACCTGTGGTAACTTGCATAGTGCCGGTTACCATCCTCAGACCACCCAGATCAGCGGAAATAATTTTCTGCTCCTCGGCAATTACAGGTGAAATATCCGCCAGGGGTCCCCCGGTACCTGTACCTGCACCACCAGATATAATCAGCAATCCCCCCAGGGATACCCAATCCTTTAGTAGTTCAACCTGCTTAGGGGTTATCTGGGAAACAGCCTGCTCATCAACAATGATAATATCCGCCAATGTCAGTTCTATGGTATCCTCGGGCAGGTAATTTGGCGCTAAATACTTAATGGCTGTCTGGCCACCAAAAGTCTGATCAAGCCAGGCTGCAATACCACCCCTTAAGGGTCTCTCCCCCAGACTTAAGGCAATTAGTCCGCCATTCACTGCCGTCCCCTGAATAGGGGTGGAAGCAACTACCTTGCCGTCTACCACCAGTTGAATAACAGAGTTTGAATTTACTAAATCCCCCGGCACCATCAAATTTGTTTTAACCATACTTCCTGCCGGTATTTCGATGGACCTCTGAAACCTGGTGGATAAGGTTGGGCCAATCAAATTTCGCTCATTATTTTCAGGTCTTACAATAAGTAAACCCTTGAGATCTTGATCCTGATTATAGACAGTGATATTAAGTCCGGTGGGAAAGCCTACCTTATAAAGACCGCTTAGACCCGGTTGAACTCCTATCCTAACCTTATCCTGGGGAATCTCTCCTGCCATAGCCGCTGTGGGGTAAAAAAATACTGTAAATAACAGGGCCATAACCAGCAGGCCCAGGCTAATAACTGACCTTTGCCTTAAATGCATTTCCACTAGTCCCTCCGCTTCTCCCACCGTTCTTCTAACCTAAGCTTAACCAATGCCACGGTGTCGCCGTCTCGGCGAGCAAACAATAACCATTTACCATCGGGCCCAAATACTTGACCCTCGCATTTATTTATTTCATCCAGCACCAGTGTCTTTGGCCCGTGGGAGCCGCTTATTTCCTGCTGACGAAGCCAATTAATTTCCATGCCGGAAACTCTGTTTTCAGTTGCCACCAGAAGGGTACTGGCCGACATCCAGCTTTCACCTTCATTTAGCTTCTTTAAAATAGGAGACCCGTCTTTACCCATATAAACAACCCTGATTTCCGGAACCTGCTGCCTGACACTATATTGGGGTTCCCCATCAGGCTGGAAGGTTAAAATACGTTCCTGGGCCTTCTCATTAACAAAGGCCAGATAACCATTTGTTCCCCAGGCAGGCCTTTCACCTTGCCCAAGTAGTTGACTATCTCCGGTTTCTACATTTACCAGCCATAGGTTGTAACCCTTTGAACCATGGGTTCTCTGGACCACTAAGCTCTGGCCATCCGGTGACCACGTTGGATTGTCACCCTCGGTAACTAATTTATTGCTTCCATCAGCAAGCATGAGCCATACTGAGGATTTTTCACCGGCAGTTTTGGATACATAAGCAATTGTTTTTCCATCGGGCGAGTAAACCAGATTGGAGCAGTAGGTCACCGGCTCACTTTTCTGATCAGCTAAGGCATCAGCACTAGCCATTGAGAAAGCTACAACTTCGCTGGTTTCCATAGACTCCGCCCCAACTAGATCCGCCGACTTCTGCTTAGCGGTGTTAAGAAGCTTGGATTTAGCCGGAGAGCTTAATTCACTGGTTGGCATTTGTTTTATTTCCTCGGAACCAGCAGAACTACCCAGTACAAAGGCTATCTGCTGACCATCCGGTGACCAACCTGGAGAGCGAAAATATCCACCTTCTGGGGGTTCAAGGGATGACATTTGCACACCTGTTTCAGAGAGTAGTACCAATCCCCCGCCCCTAACAACAAGAATTTGGCTGCCATCCGGGCTGATTGCAGGCTGTAGTGGCTGTGATTCTGTCCAGAAACGGGAAATTTCCTGGGGAGTCCCTGAGGCCTCCAGCAAATAGTCACCACTATTCTGCCTCCAGATGCTACCAATGGCAAAGACTAACATAAATACAACCGCTACACTTATAGCAGGTATCAACCAAGGTCGGGCAGCCACAATTCCTTTGCTAACCTTTTCAGTCTTTGCGGGAACATTTCCCATACCTTGCTGCAGCAGTTCCCTCTGGCGTTCCATTAGTTTTTTGCGCAGCTCCACCTGAAGACGTCGATTGACTGGTACTGCATCCCTCACCTTTCTCATATGGTTTAGTAGTTGAGAAAGGCCGTCTTCACCTTCTTGTCTTGCTTTAAGCCAGTCCTCAATGGGTAAAACCTTGGTCCCTGAATCTTTAAATTTGTCCTCTGACATTAGGCCCCACCCCCTTCGCTCACATAGCTAACCCTTAATTGTTTAAGGGCCCTATGATGAAGCATCCTTACAGCAGACTCGGTTTTACCTAGAACCTGTGCTATTTGAGCAAAACGCAGGTCTGCAGCATACCTAAGGGCTACAACATCCCGATAGTCAGGTGCCAAGTTTTTTAGCAGCTGGCGAAGCTTCTTTAACTCTTCACCCTGCAGCACCAGTTCCTCCGGTCCGCCTTCCGAACCTGCGGCCAGTTCCAACATTATATCGCTGGTGGCATACTCCCGGCGTCCCCTAATATAATCAACATAAACATTATGAGCAATTCTAAAGACCCAAGCGGCAAAGGGGCCGTCAGCCCTGTACTTATGAAAGTTTTCCAACGCCTTCATAAAGACAGCTGTGGTAAGATCATCCGCATCCCAGGTACTATCTACCCGGTAGCGTAGATACCTGTTAACCGGCTCAAAATATCTGTCATAAAGCTCTTCAAATGGCAAATCGCCATCTGGATGCCGGGTATTAGTTGCTGGGGTCATTTACAGTACCTCTTTTCATGAATATAAGGGGAATAACGTTATTCATTCTTAAAGACGATGCTAATGGTAAAACGTAACACCTGTAACAAATAAAAGTCATACTAATATAAAGTACCCCCACAATCGAAGCTGCGGGGGTACTTTTTTAGCTGTCATTACTCCATAATCAAGTGGGGCTTATTGGGAATACTGTGTAGAGCCTTAATCCAACGGACTGTCTTGGTGCGTGCTCTCATTACAATTGAATGGGTTTCTGCCCGGTCATTACCAACAAAGCGAACTCCCCTGAGAAGCTCCCCATCTGTAACACCTGTGGCGGCAAAGATGGCATCTTCGCCTCGCACCATATCATCCATCATCAAAACCTGCCTGGGGTCCTTTAAACCCATTTTAACACAGCGTTCAAACTCTTCCTGATCTGCCGGTGCTAACCTGCCCTGTTGCTCTCCGCCTAAGGCTTTAATGGCTGCAGCAGATATTACACCTTCAGGAGCACCACCAGTACCAATATAAAGGTCTATACCTGTATCCTCAAAGCAGGTGGCAATGGCTGCACCCACATCTCCGTCACTGAATAATCTTACCCTGGCACCTGTTCGTCGGACGGCTTCAATAATTTCCATGTGTCTCTCCCGTTCCAAAATCATGACAGTACAATCTTGGATTCTTTTGCGGTTGGCCCTGGCCACTATTTCCAGCGTCTTGGGTACAGGATCATCAATGTGAATCAAGCCTGCCGCCCTGGGACCCACTGCAATTTTCTCCATATACATGTCCGGGGCATGCAGTAAGTTGCCCTTGTCCGAAATAGCTACCACAGCCAGGGCATTGTTTAGTCCCTTAGCCACAATATTTGTGCCTTCCAGTGGATCCACCGCCACATCAACCTCAGGTCCATGGCCGGACCCGACTTTTTCACCAATATAAAGCATCGGTGCTTCATCCATCTCTCCCTCACCGATGACCACTGTACCATCCATATTAACTGAATCAAACATGGCCCTCATTGCACTGGTGGCCGCCTGATCAGCTTCAATTTTTTTACCCCGCCCCATCCAGCGTGAAGATGCCAGAGCGGCTACCTCTGTAACCCTAACAATTTCCATGGCCAGTTCTCTATCCACAAAAATACCCCCTTAAAGGTTCTTAATTAGTTAAGCAATATTTACTAAGTCAAATAGATTTAGGTTGGCTTGTATTATTATTATAGCACTGCAACTACCAATTAGGATATTTTTTTACTTGACACAATTAGGATAATTCATTAAGCTTTACCTAATCTTAATCAAACCATAAAGATTAAAGGTTATAATATTACTTGAAAGGAGGTAGAAATATGAGTGATAAGGAAAAAGCCATTGTGGCCCTATCATTAATGATTAAGCAAAATGAGGCTCGCCAGGAAAAACAGCAGGAGCTTAGGGAGTGGTTTTCAAAGCTCAACGAAGATTTACTAAAAGCAATAGAATCTCTTAAACAAGGGGCTTAGGGCCTTTTTTTTATTGCCTTTTTTAAGATACAGGATTACAATATGCTCATGTTCTTTTTGCAGAAAACTGGAGGAATAGGTGATGGATCAAACTCTGAGGACCCGTCAAAAACGGGACTTTTTTCTTTTTATACTGGCGGGTGCCTTCCTGGGCTTTTACACGGGTTTGTATGAGCCAACCTTTAATAACTACTTAAGTGATGTATTCAATATAGGTGAAGTAGCCAGGGGTGCCCTGGAGTTTCCCCGGGAACTGCCAGGTTTCCTGGTGGTATTCTTCATGGGACTGCTAATTTTTTTACCAGATGTTCGCATAGCCCTCATCGCAAATCTAATTCTGGGGCTTGGGTTGTTAGGACTCGGCTTTTTATCTCCCAGCTTTTCCTGGTTAGTCCTTTGGATGATTATCTGGAGTATTGGCGCCCACATATCAATGCCCTTGGAATCCAGCATTGGAGTTTCCTTATCTAAACCAGGGGAGGTGGGAAAAAGATTAGGTCAACTAGGTGCTGTGAAGACCGCTGCATCTTTGGTCGGTTTTTTAATTGTCTGGTTTGGTTTTAAGTATATGAACCTAAGCTATAGTACTATTTTTGCACTGGCCGGTCTTAGTACCTTTGCGGCCTGTGTCTGCCTCCTAATGATGGAACCCCGCAAGAGTAAAACAAAAAGACATAGGCTTCTTCTTAAAAGGAAGTATACTCTGTTCTACTGGCTTAATGTACTATTTGGTGCTAGAAAACAAATATTTTTAACCTTTGCACCCTGGGTTTTAATCAAGGTATATGATCAGCCGGTCACTACCTTTGCCCTGCTTGGATTAGTTGGCACTGTAACAGGCATAGGCTTTCGGGCACTGCTTGGCCGTGCCATTGATCGATTTGGTGAGCGAACAATTATAAGTCTGGAATCAATAATGCTGGTTCTGGTCTGTCTAGGTTATGGTTTTGCAGGCAACTTGGGTCTAGGAAGTCTCGCTATCTGGCTAGTCTATGCATGCTATGTAGGTGACCAGCTTTTATTTGCCTGTAATATGGCTCGGGCCACTTATCTAAATAAGATTGCTGATTCTCCTGATGATCTCACTCCAACCTTGTCCATGGGTCTTACTCTCGATCATATTGTAGCTATGACAATACCCTTTTTCGGTGGTTTGTTATGGTTAAAGATGGGCTATCAGTATGTATTCCTGGTTGCTGCACTTATTGCCTTCGCTAATTTATTTGCGGCACTTAGTATCAAAACTGATAAAGCCCAGACACAAGAGAAAACTGTTGGGGCCTAACCTAACAGCTTTCTCATATCCTTTGGAATTGGGCAGGCCACTTTTATCACCTGGTTTGAGTGAGGATGTGTAAAGGCAAGAAAACCGCAGTGAAGCGCCGGTCGAGCAATAAAATTATTATCTCCACCATAAAGGTTATCTCCTAAAAGGGGATTTCCTAAGTGGGCCAAGTGTACCCTTACTTGATGCGTCCTACCAGTCTCCAGTTCAACAGCAACCAGACTCCATTTTTTAAAAGAACGCAATACCTGATACCTGCTAACAGCTTCCTTCCCTTGGGAAGTCACTATCCTCTTTATGAAGCTTCCATCGACAAGACCAATAGGTTCCCGGATGGTGCCCCTGTCCTCCTTCATTTGCCCATGCACCAAAGCTATATATCGACGGGTAAATAAATTTGCTGTCAACCGTTTTGCTAATTGATGATGTATATAGGAGCTTTTAGCTACTAAGACCAGGCCTGAGGTCCCTCGATCAAGTCGGTGTACCGGCCTAAAACGAATATTCTCCCCCTGC
Organism: Desulforamulus aquiferis; assembly: GCF_030577015.1. Classification (NCBI taxonomy): domain Bacteria; kingdom Bacillati; phylum Bacillota; class Clostridia; order Eubacteriales; family Peptococcaceae; genus Desulforamulus; species Desulforamulus aquiferis. The sequence goes on from NZ_JARPTC010000022.1 coordinate 81,309, forward strand.
TCCTGGAAGTAATGCACTACCCCATTGGCCAGGGTCCCAGTGGGTTCATTGGTCAGGGGATGAACGAGGATACCGGCAGGCTTATTAACTATAAGAAGTCCTTCATCCTCATATCTAATATCCAATGGCATCCTCTGGGGAATAATTGAATGTTTCTCTTCCTCAAAATATACTTCCAGCATTTCCCCCACAGCTACCCTTTGGTTGGTTTTTACCAACTGGCCATTTAGCAAAATACTCCCTGATCCCTTCGCCCTTCTCAGCAGGCCCCTAGAAACCCCAAGATTCTGCCTTAATACCCGCTCAACCGTCCAACCTTCCATTTCCTCGCCGATCCTTTTCCCTAGGGCTTTTGTTCTATGTTCACTTTTTAGCATAATTCATCTCCAATATTTATTAACTTAAAATTGCCAACTGACAATTGTTATTTATTTAGTCTAGTTTCATATCCCTTAAGAATATAGAATTGATAGTACTATTCTCTCCTATAGAAAGCAAAATGTAACTTTTTCCCACAGAATAAAAAGCAGGATTTAAGGGTCTGTGGTCAAATTCCTTATTATTAAGGATAACTATTTTGTTAAAGGGGGGACCACCGTGTTAGCCAATTCATTAGCTGAGAAGAGGGAGTTACTAGTTTGGTTTCTACGTACAAATCGATTAAAAAAACCTGAAGCAGCCCGGGTTCTTGATTTTATAAAGGAAAACAAGAATTTACTGTCCCGGGTTCAGTTTACCAGCAAACTGTCTGATAAGAAAGATGCCCTACTTGTTTCTGCGGTGTATACCAACACCTTCCCCTTTGATTTCCGTTTAAACAATATTAACTACGGGTCAGTTGATCAGGTAATCCATCAACTAAAAAACAACCCACCTAAGAAATTGTTTATTTGGCTATCCTACGCAAGTCCTCCAGGATGCAAGCTTTGTTCTCGCTCCGGGAGAAAGCAGGTGCAAGGAATTCCTAATCCCATGTCCATGGCCCATAGGATGCTGGTAGAGGCTGCCCGTAATGTTAATTACAAAGAATCCCGCAGAAAAAAACTCCTCAGCAAAATAGACAGGGCACTGGATGAAAAAAATCAAGGGGAATTTACCAGGCTTACCGTAGAACTCCGTAATTTATACCAATAAATAAAACATAAAAAGGATAATCCCCAACTTAGCGTTGGGGATTATTACATTGTCGAGAAACCACCTATATACGGGTTTTAATAAACCCTCACGACTCCTCTCTCCGCAGTGGACAGCGCTAATCGCTTGCTTCGGGCGAAAACGGGCCACCTTCGAGTAAACATCGTGTTTACCTCAGGCTTTAGCGGACGTCCATGTCCGCTCACCCATTTTCGCATCCTCAGCTTCGCGAAGCGCTGTTTCCACTGCTTCGAATGTCGCTGCTCTGGTTTATTAAAACCCAGTTGTATCTTTTTATGTGTTTAAACGATATTTTGGATGAACTTAGAGGAAAAAAGACTTTGGTGTCGTAAATGCTCATATTAACTAATTTTTTCAACTCTGAGGGACAAAATGAAAATTCGTACAAAATTTATAATAATGATGTTTACCTTAGGAATTGCCATATATAGTGTAATAGCAATTTTTTTCTATACCTATATTTTGCCCTGGCAAATAAATTCCACAGTTGATAAATCCAAGGATCTTGGTTATTACCTGCAGCATACCCTTCCTTTACTGGAAAACAAAGAGAGGCATCAGGTAATCAATATACTATATCAGCAGAAAAAGGATCTATCCTTTATTCTTCTAGTGGATTCCAATGGGAAGATTTTGGTACATACTGACCCCAGAAAGGTTGGACACGTAACTGACGATCCCGAGCTTATGCACTTTGCCAAATCAGGCCAAACTGCTGAACACCTGATTAACAAAGGTGCTGGCCATGTCAATTCCCATTTTCAGACAGAGCCTACATTAGACATTTTAATTCCCTATTACGACGCAAATCATCAACATGCTGGTGCACTCAAATTAGGTACCTCTCTAAATGCCATTGAAACTTTAGAAAATCAATACCATACACTGATAATTTTTCTAGGCCTTATACTATTTGTTTTTATTATTATGATTACCATTAGGCATCTGAATAGCGTTTTGGTTCCCCTATCCACCCTTTCCGAAGCCTCCAAAGACTTTGCAAATGGACACCTTACTCAGCTAACTTTACCCAACAGAAATGATGAGTTAGGAATGCTAACCGGGGAGTTTAACCATATGTCCCAGAAGCTAGCAAATTCCATTAATGACCTAAAAACTAAGGAGAGGGAGCTTCAAGAGTACATTGATAGTTTGACTACCTTGAACGGAAAGTTATCCCCAGATGGCACCCTTTTAATGGCCAATAGGGCTGCAGTTAATCTGCTGGATCCCCCGGCTGCTAAGTTGACGGGCAAAAAATTTTGGGAAACTCCCTGGTTGAACAATAACCCCCAAACAAGGAATTTCTTAAAAGGAGTCATTGCCCAGGCGGCAAACGGCAATAGCATCCAATATGAAATACACAGTGAACTAAGCTCAGATAAAAAACTATTGCTAGATTTTAGCTTAACTCCTATCTTTAACGAAAATAGGGAAGTTATTTATCTTGTTGCTGAAGGCAGAGATATTTCTCAACGTAAACAATATGAACAAGATATTGCGGCAGCAAATGAAGAGTTAACAGCTACAAATGAGGAACTGGTAGCAACCAACGAAGAACTTGTGGCCATGGAGGAGCAACTAAGGGCTACCAATGAGGAACTTTATGAAGCACACACCAGGGTCAACACAATTTTAGAAAGCATTACTGATGCTTTCTTTGCGGTAAACCACCAGTATGCAATAACTTACCTTAATACAGAAGCAGAAAAATTACTAGTTCGAAACAAAAATGACTTGCTAGGCAAAATCCTCTGGGCAGAATTTCCCGATACCTTTGATGGAAATCTCGAAAAAATGTTTAGTTCCAGTTTGGATGAACAAAAATTTGTCACCTTTGAATATTACTATAAATCTGTGGGTAAGTGGTTTGATATTCATGTGTTTCCCTCAAAGGAAGGCTTATCCATTTACTTCCATGACATAACCTCTACAAAGCACGACCAAGAGAAAATTCAGCATCACAATAAATATCTTGAGTCTTTACATGAAACAACCCTGGCTCTAATGAACAGGCTTAACCTCGATGAGCTGCTGGAAGCTGTCATTACCCGGGCGGGTGAACTCCTTGGAACCAGTTCAGGCTGGATTTATCTGGAGAGAGATGACAAAACCTGTATGGAAATGAAGTTTAGCACAGGTATATTTAAAGATTATATAGGTATAACTCTGAATAAGGGCGAAGGTATGGCAGGAAAAGTATGGGAATCTGGCCAACCGCTGATTGTTAATGATTATGAACATTGGTCCGGCCGCTCCAGCAAATTTATTGATATTTGTATATATTCTATAGTATCTGTTCCTCTTAAAAGGGAGCATCGGGTAGTCGGGGCCATCGGCCTGGCAACCCAAGAAGAAGGGAGAATTTTCTCCGAAAATGAGATTAAGCTCTTGACTGGGTTTGCCCGTCTGGCCTCCATCGCACTGGATAATGCCAGACTTTATTACAAAGCTCAACAGGAGTTGGCTGAACGTACCAGGGTAGAAGAAATTATGAGATTTCAGGCCTTTCATGACCATTTGACTGGTCTGCCTAACCGTGCCCTGTTTAATAACCGTCTTAGCCTTGCCATTGAACAGGCCAGTCGAAGTAATAAGACCCTGGGTGTTATTTTCTTGGATCTGGATTTTTTTAAAATCGTTAATGATTCCCTGGGACATGACATGGGTGACACCCTTTTAAAGGGTATCTCCCATAAGCTTTTAAGTCTACTCCGTAAAGGTGACACCATAGCCCGGGTTGGTGGGGATGAGTTTACCATATTATTGCAGGATATCTCAGACGGACAAGAGGTCGCCCGGGTTGCCCAAAAGGTACTCACTTCCTTTAAGGAGCCCTGGTCCCTGGCAAACCATGAATTTCATATTACCACCAGTATGGGTATTGCTCTTTTCCCCAATGACGGCAAAGATGCTGATACACTTTTAAAACACGCTGATACCGCCATGTACCAGGCTAAAGAACTTGGGCGCAACAATTTCCAGTTCTTTACACCTTCTATGAATATTAAGACCCTACAGCGCTTAAAAACAGAGAACAATCTGCGTCACGCTCTGGAGCGTAAGGAATTCCATGTTCATTACCAGCCCCAGATAGAGGTAAGCACAGGTCGAATACTTGGGGTTGAGGCATTGGTTCGTTGGCAGCATCCTACAACAGGCATGATTTCACCGGCAGAGTTCATCCCCATTGCGGAGAATACCGGTCTCATCATTCCCATTGGAGAATATGTTCTGAGGGAAGCCTGTACCCAAAATAAGGCCTGGCAGGAAGCAGGATTCCCACCCATGCGAATGGCAGTAAATATATCTGGCCGCCAATTTCAGCAGCAGACTCTTGTACAAACAGTAGAAAATGTACTTAGGGAAACAGGCCTGGAGCCGCACTGGCTAGAGCTTGAGATTACTGAAAGTGTTGCCATGCAGGACGTGGAGTTTACCAACAGAATGCTTTTAGAGTTAAGAAAAATGGGTATATCCATAGCCATTGATGATTTTGGGACGGGTTATTCCTCTTTGAATTATTTAAAGAGATTACCCATTGATAAAATCAAAATCGATCGTTCCTTCATTGGTGATATCACCATTGACCCAGATGATGCCTCCATTGTTAAGACAATCATACTTTTGGCCCATAACCTAAAGCTGAAGGTTATCGCTGAGGGTGTAGAAACAATCGAACAATTTGAATTTTTAAAAGCTCAAAACTGTGACGAGTTACAAGGGTACCTATTTAGCAAACCACTGCCCAAGAATGACTTACATCAATTGCTGACTAAAAATAATAGCTAAGAAGAATCCGGGTTCTTCAGATTGTCGAGAAACTATCTGTCAAAAGCCCTCCCCAGGGGATAAAATGACACTGTTAGGAGGCGATTTAGGTGAGTCAATTGATAAAAACTATTTGTCCCATGGACTGTTATTCCCATTGTGGTCTGCTGGCCACCCTGGAAGGAGACAAGATCACCAAAATTGTTGGAGATCCAGACCATCCTTTAAATAAGGGGCTTATTTGTGTCAAGGGACGCAAAAAACATTTACAACGCATTTATAGCCCTGAAAGGGTTACAACACCCCTTAGAAAAACAAGCTCAGGCTGGCAGCCTGTTTCCTGGACCGAGGCATATGAAATTATCGCCGATAACCTAACCAAGATAACAAAATCCTACGGACCCACCTCTGTTTTACATCATGATAATGGGGGATCTGAAGGGATTTTAAAAAGCCTCCCCCAGCGTTTCTTTAATGCCCTTGGGGGTTGTTCCCGTCCTGCCGGCAGTATTTGCTGGGGTAGCGGTAATAAGGCACAGGCCTATGACTTTGGACGTCCCAAACTGCATTGCTGGGATGATCTGTTGAACTCTAAGCTGATTATCCTCTGGGGTAGGGACCCTGCCTCGACCAATATCCAGCTTATGCCCCTCCTAAGGCAGGCCAAAGCTAGGGGAGCTAAGATATTTGTTATTAATCCGATTAAAATCGCCAGTTGCTCTCTGGCCGATTTACATTTAGCACCCCGTCCAGGCACCGATGGTGCTCTGGCACTGGCAGTAGCCCATGAAATAATTAAAAATCACTGGATAAATGAAGAATATATTAATAGTAGGGTTTTTGGTTATCAGGAATATAAACAGCTTGTGGAAGAGTATACCCCTGAAAAAGCATCCCGGATCACTGATGTCAGTGCTGAATTAATTAGTACTATAGCCAAAGAATATGGTACTATTTCCCCTGCCACAATAATCTTTGGTTACGGTCTGCAGAGGTACACTAATGGGGGGCAGACTGTTCGAGCCATTAATGCCCTGGCAGCAATAACTGGCAACCTCGGGCTGCCCGGCGGCGGGGTAAACTATTCCGGCAAGCACTGGTTTGGACTGATTAATGATATTACCGGCAGTGAACTCTTACCAGAGATACGTCATCTTAACTGGCCTACTTTGGCTGAGTCCATAATGGAGGCTAAACCTCCTGTGAAAAGCATTTTTGTCACCCGCTCCAATCCATTGACCCAGTTACCGGATACCAACCGGGTTCTGGCAGCCTTTGCCCAATCCCAATTTAATGTTGTTGTAGACTTTTTCCTCAATGACACAGCGGAAATGGCCCACCTATTCCTGCCCTGTACAACTTTCTTAGAAGAACAGGATGTGGTCTACTCTTCCTGGAGCCATTACCTGTCCTACTCCCCCAAAGCCGTAGAGCCCCTGGGGCAAAGCCGTTCAGATCACCATATCTTTTCAGGGCTGGCCCAATATATGAATTTGGGGGGCTTCCCTAATCTTTCGGCTGAGGAATGGTTGGAAAGGGCGCTGGTCCCCCTGGCAAACTACGGCATTACTTTAGATAAACTCAAACAGGGACCTGTACGCAACCCGGTGGCCCCTGACGTTCCCTGGCAGGATGGCGTTTTTGAAACTCCCAGCGGTAAATTTGAACTTTATTCCCAGCTAGCCCTGGCTGACGGGGTAAATCCCCTTCCCCAGTATAGGGAACCCAGGGAAAGCCTGGTGCGGGATAGTTCCCTGGCTATGCAGTATCCATTTCACTTGATAACTGCCCATCATTCCGATTATCTTCACTCCCAATTTTGGAACCTTGCTTCAGAGGGAATGGATATCCAGCCGGTTTACCTGCACCCGGATACAGGGGGTAAAGTGGGTATAAAAGAGAATCAGTTGGTAAATATCGCTACTAAACGGGGGCAAATAACCTGCACCGCTCGATTTAGCGATGCACTTAGGAAAGATACTATACTAATTTATCAAGGCTCCTGGGCCCTGCATGGCAACGGCGTTAATATGCTGACTCCCCAGTTCCTGCCGGATATGGGACTCGGCACACCCTACTATGATTGTCTCTGCAATGTATCACCAAAACTATGAACGGTTTCAACCCACCTCTTCTTAAGGTGGGTTGACTTTTTGGCCCCCAGGGTATATATTGTAGATAGTTAGATAAGTTTCTAAATATCTAAAGGATGGGTGCTATGCCAACTATTAATTCAACATTTCAAGCCCTTTCAGACCCAACCAGAAGGGAAATCTTGCGGATGCTGCAGGATAAGGACCTGACTGCCGGAGAAATTGCAGACCGTTTTAACATTTCCCGCCCTAGTATATCCCATCATCTAAGTGTACTGAAAAATGCCGGCTTGGTAATAGACGACCGCAAAGGACAGTTCATTTACTATTCCTTGAATACCACGGTACTGGATGAGGTCATGGGATGGTTTGCCGGCTTTTTTAAAAAAGGAGGTAAAGATGATGACGAATCAAAATAAGATCAAATTGAATTGGCTTACAGTTATAATACTTATCATTTTTTGGGGTGTCTGCGCTTCATTCTACCCATATCTCCCTGATCAGGTACCCACACACTGGAATATAAAGGGGGAAGTAGATAATTACTCCCATAAATCTGTTGCGGCCTTTATCCTACCATTGCTGCCCCTTGGCATATACCTTTTGATGACCTTCATACCTAAAATTGATCCCAAAAAGGAAAATTATTTAAAATTCGCCTCAAGCTATGAAAAAATCCGACTGGCCACTGTTGCTTTGATGGTTGTGCTTAACCTATTCACCCTATTAGTGGGTTTAGGCTACGATATAAATATTTCCCTTATGGTTAGAATAGCCATTCCCCTTCTCATTATAGTAATTGGTAATTACATGGGCAAGGTAAGGTATAACTACACCCTTGGGTTCAGACTGCCCTGGACCTTAGCAAGTGAAGAGGTTTGGAATAAAACCCATCGGCTAGGCGGCAAGCTAATGGTTGCCGGAGGCCTGGTCGCTCTTCTGGGAGTTTTCACCCCTCCATCAATGGGTTTTGCCTTAGTCATGGTAGGAATTTTACTCCCAATTGTAGTTACTACTGTTTATTCCTTCCTGTCTTATCAAAAACTTCGGGTCGATGAATAATAAAAAAGGTCCGGCAATTGCCGGACCTTTTTTTATGATTCAAAATCTACAGCCACAGCGGCCTCTCTTACTTTGGCAAGGTAATTGGCCACTTCCACATGAACCGGATGCACCTGGTAGGTTTGTAAATCTTCCAATGAATCAAATTTGGTAATCAGTGCCAGGTCATAGGATCTTTCTGTGTGAAGTACATCTGCACCCACTTCCAGGTGGCGCAGTTGGGGTATCTTGCCCTCCATTCCCATTAATAATTCCCTAGCCTTTTGAACACTTTCAGGACTGCGGTCGATAAGCTTAAAGCATACGATATGGGTAATCATTTTGGTCAACTCTTTTTATAGTTATGACTTTGATTAGTCGTCTTTTTTCTTCCCCTGGCTCTCTATCTTTATTAATACATTTTCCAGATCCTTCTTGTCAAAGGTATATCTCTCTGAACAAAAGTGGCAATTTATTTCTGCCCCCCCCTGTTCTTCAAGCATGGAGGAAACCTCCTCTTTGCCAATACCTATAAGTAAATTTTCCAGCCGCTCCCTTGAACATTGGCAGCAAAAACACACGGGCTTTGTTTCTAGTATTTTCACTTCAATACCTTCCGTAACCCTGTTGATGATATCCTCTGGAGTTTCCCCGTCTTTGATTAGTGAGCTAATGGGGGGCAGCTTTGACAAATTTTTCTCTATTGTATCTAAGACACTTTGCTCTGCCTGGGGAAGCAGTTGTAGTAACAGTCCTCCGGCAGCAACCACAGAGTTGTCTGTTTCCACCAAAACCCCTAATGACAGAGCTGAAGGAGTCTGCTCCGAGGTTATCAGATAGTGGGCAATATCCTCAGCTATTTCCCCAGATACCAATTCTACACTTCCCGTAAAGGGGTCCTTTAAACCTAAGTCCCTGGTAATATGTAAAAATCCCTTGCCGACAGCCGCTCCCACTGCCAGTTTGCCTTTCGGAGTACTGGGCAAATGAACCTGTGGTTCTTGTACATATCCCCTAACCTCACCCTTGGAATTGGCTGAGACTAAAATAGCACCCAGGGGTCCGTCACCCAGAACCCTTATAGTAAGAATATCTTCACCCTTTAAATTGGTCCCTAATAATAGGGCAGCGGTCATGGTCCTGCCCAAAGCTGCAGAGGCCACCGGCCATAGGTTGTGACGCTGTCTTGCCTCTTCCACAGTACTGGTAGTAAGTACGGAAAATATTTTAAAGCTACCATCCTTAGCAACAGCCCGTACTAAATAATCATGCACCATCAAAATACTACCTCCATTTACAGTCACTGGGCTTATTCTACCAACCTAAAGATGGTAAAGTCAATTTTATCCTTAAGCTAATATACTATAAAAGAGTATTTAATCCTTTAATTTTCATTACAATAAATTCAAAGAGGAAATAGCCTATCACAGGTCGAATTCTATGATTTTAATCCCCGAAAGGAGGAATAAGCTTGCCAGATATAGATAGGCCCATAACGATTTTAAGTATCATTCGAGAGGCAGATAATGCACCGTCATTCCAAACCATAGTAAATCGTGGCAATTTAAATGCTGAAGAACTACCGGAAGTTATTGAGTCCTTAAAAAAACAGGGCTTAATCTTTTCCCTCGATGAGGACGCCGGTAAGCCACTAACTTTGTGCCGCTTTCTCACCCCAAAGGAAGCTCAAAAGGCCGTAGATCAAATGGTTGCGGATTACTTGATCGAACTGGCCGGTGAAGGTAGATTGTACTTTGCTTATGGAGCGAATCTTAATCCTGATCGTATGTACCAGGAGCGCTGCCCCGGCAGTCACTTTTTATGCAGGGCAGTCCTGGAAGGCTATAGATTGGTTTTCAACAGGCAAACAAAGCAGGGTGGAGGAATCGCCGGTGTTGAAAGATCCCCTGGGGATCAGGTCTGGGGCATAATCTATTGCTTACCTCCAGGTGGTAATGAAATTTTGGATGGCAATCAAAACCGCAGCGAAGAGTACCGGAAGGTTCGCACTGTGGTTAAATCTTCCTTTGGGCCACTATGTTGCGATAGCTACCGAACCATCCCTGAAGGTTCATTTTTGCCAGGCCGTCGTTATCTGGAAAAGATGTCCAGCGGCGCCCAATTCTTTGGTCTACCCCAACAATATCTACGCTGGTTGGTCTCCCTACCCCTGAGCAACTAAAAGCTAGTGTTTAAACCCCCGTTTTGCTTAAAAAAACGGGGGTTTTTAAACCTATAGCCTAAATAAGCTATCAAATTTTGGTGATAGGTTAAACATACGTATAACATAGGTTAAGATTGTAAACGCTGCTAAATTTACTGAGAAGCTTGCTAAAAGGTGCCAGTTAAGATGTCTAGCAGCATTGGTCTGGATGAGTAAATATTCCAAGGACAGGTATAATAAAGAAACTATAAAAATATTAACTATTTGTAGGCTTTTATTTCTAGGCAAATGCTGTGCAAAGAGAACTCCAACTACAAATACAGGCCCGAATATGTAGAATATGGGAGCATTTGCAATTGGCAGGAGCATCTCGTCAAACCTATAAAATCCTAATCTCTGACCTCCCCAATCCACAAAAGTAGCCATCAGAGAGGCGAAAAGCCCGGCGTAAACAGTCCGCCTAAGTTGTTTAAAATCCACAAGTATATAAAATATGATCCAGGAGATAACTCCAGCTATAAGCCAGGGCAAAGTAATTCCACCTTTCATCAATCTTATTTTTTCAACAATCCGTACATCCTATACCATAATATTGTATCTATGAAGGAATTATTGACCCCTGCGGAGAATCTGCTCTGTAGAATATCTTGTACAATATATAAATAGTTTTAAGGGAGGGGCTTTAATGGCCTGGCAAGACAGAGGAAAGGTAACCAGTAACCCCCAAGTACTGCGAGATCAGTATAACAGTAAGTTAGTGTCTGCTGCCGAAGCAGTAAAGGGCATTAAATCAGATAACGATGTAGTGGTAGCCTTTGGCGTTGCTGAAACACCTATATTACTGGATGCCATGGCTGATCGAAAGGAAGAGCTCAGGGACGTTCGAATTCATCAAATGATTCCCATGCGCCCGTCAAAATACCTCCAACCTGGCATGGAAAAACACTTCAGCCATGTATCCTGGTTTACCAGTGGGGCAAGTCGAAACGGGGTACAGACCGGTCGCTTTGATATAATGCCAAATTATTTTTATCTCTCCCCCCGGCTTTTTGCTGAATACATAGAAGTTGACATCCTAATGGCGACAGTTTCACCCATGGATAAATTTGGCTTCTTCAGCTTTGGTGCTTCCATTGATTACACAACCACCGTTGCCCAAAAGGCTAAAAAGATCATGCTGGTTGTTAATCCCAACATGCCCAGAACCCATGGCAATACTTTTATACATGTTACTCAGACGGACTATCTGGTAGAGGACGATTCCCCCCTTCCCGAACTTCCCTCAAAGGATATGGGACCGGAAGATCTGGCTATTGGTCAGCATGTTGCGGAGCTTGTTGAGGATGGTTCAACCTTGCAGCTTGGGATTGGTAAAATTCCTAATGCAGTTGCCCAGGCACTTCTAACAAAACAAAATTTAGGTATCCACTCTGAGATTTTAACCGACGGCATGGTAGATTTGATGGAGGCAGGGGCTGTTACAAACAACGCCAAATCAATTCATTTTGGTAAATCTCTGGCCTGTGCCGCCCTTGGTACCAAGCGGCTGTATGATTTTATTAATGATAACCCCATGTTTGAGCTGCATCCCGTTTCCTATACCAATAACCCAAATACCATTGGGAAAAATATAAAAATGGTCTCCATAAATGCTACTGTAGAAGTTGACTTGCTTGGCCAATGTGCTTCGGAAACCATCGGACCTATCCAGTACAGCGGAACCGGGGGGCAGGTGGATTTTGTGAGGGGCGCTGTACAGGCCCCAGGGGGAAAAGCCTTTATTGTCCTACATTCAACCGTCAAAAACAAGTCAAAAATAGTACCCATGTTCCGTGAGGGCACAGTAATAACCACCAGTAAAAATGACGTTGATTATATTGTTACGGAATACGGTGTGGCAAAACTATCTGGCCGTACCTTTAAACAAAGGGCCGAGGCCCTTATCAACATCGCCCACCCGGATCACCGACCAGAATTAAGGGAAGCTGCCAAAAAAATGGGCTTGCTTTAGGAGAATTAATAAAAAAGGGTTGTTGCTACGAACTATTAAGTTCGCTTCGCAACAACCCTTTGCAGTGTTTCTAGTGATGACATCCTCCGCCACCATGATGATGATGATGATGTTGATGTCCGCCGCCGCAGCCACAGCTCACTGGGCGAGTTACTAAGGAACCTGCTGCATAGGCCTCGGCTACACTTTCCAGTGGGCCGGAGGCACCGTTCACGACCTTTAGACCTAGTTGCTCCAGGGCTTGGATCATATGACCACCAATACCTCCGCAAACAATGGCCTCAATTTTTTCGTTTTTCAGCATGTTGGCAATACCACCATGGTTGTGCTGAAGGCCTTCATTGGATAAAATCTGCAGGCTCTTTACCTTATTGTTTTCTAGTTCAATAATGGCAAACTCCTGGGTGGTACCAAAATGCTCGTTGACCTGACCGTTCCTTGCTGGCATAGCAATTTTCATTTGTCATCGTCCCCCTTTTTATACTGCAATATTTTTAGGCTGTCGAAAAACTACCTTCGGGTTTTAATAATCCCTCCCGACTCCTATCTCCGCAGTGGACAGCGCTAATCCCTTGCATCGGGCGAAAATGGGCTGCCTTCGAGTAAACAGCGTGTTTACCTCAGGCTTTCGCGGACATCCATGTCCTCTCAACCATTTCGCATCCTCAGCTTCGCGAAGCGCTGTTTCCACTGCTCCGAATGTCGCTGCTCGGGATTATTAAAACCCGGTTGTAGCTTTTTCAACAATCTGCAAACTTCTATAGCAGTTTTAATCTCTTAATCTTTAACATTATCCCAATCTGTTGACTTACAGAAGGGACATTTGGTGTGCCGTCGACAGAAATTCCCCTGCCACTTATACCCACATTCTTTACACTCAAGTTTGGATAAAACTATTCGATAGTTGCCCCCCTCAACCCTTATGGCCAGACCATTTATCAGAGCTTCGGATATCTTTTTTCGTGCGGAAACAATTATCCGGTGAAAGGTTGGCCTGGATACTGCCATTCTCTCCGCACAAACCTCATGATCTAAACTATCTAAATCACAAAGACGAACAGCTTCTAATTCCTCTACCGTAAGAACAACTTCAGATAGTTGACTCATGGGTATTCCTTGAGGCTTAAAATATGTCACCACAGGAAGTCTCTCTACTTGCCTATACTTGGGAGGCCTAGCCAATGTGCACACGTCCTTTTTTGACATCCGTTCATAACCATATTATACCTATCTTTGATCCTTTGTCAATAATCACCTTAATAAATGCTTTGTATTAACTTTTAATATTTTTATAAATGATTTTAGTATGATTAAAGCCGTAGCAATGCTACGGCTTTATTACTATGGTTCCATATAGCAAGGGAATGGCTTAGGCTTTAGCATAGGGCAGCTTCGATCATTGAAAGTAATTGTTCCTTTTGGAAACCATGCTGTTGGCTGGCACCATTTGGACAAACGGCTACACACATTCCACAACCGGTACACAATACTTCCCTTACACTAGCTACCCTCTTAAACCTATCCAAATCCCTTGCGCCACTGGGGCAGTGCTTTTCACATAAACCACAGCCCCCGCACAATTCTTCGTCAACCGTGGCAACAATACCAAGGGATTCAACCTTCTTCCTGTCCAGGAAGTTTGCTGCCTGTATTGATGCAGCATAGCCTTGGCTTATACTTTCTTCTGTTGTTTGAGGTCCTTGGGCTGTTCCGCATAGATACAAACCATCAACTTTAAAATTTACAACATTAAATTTCTGATCAGCTGGGGCAAAGAAACCATTTTTGTCCAGAGGTATTTTAAAACATTTACTTAGTATTTTATTGTCCTTTGCTGGCTCTACTCCAGTGGATAATACCAAGAGGTCAGCTTGCAAATTCAACATTAATTCAGGGTAAGGATTTTTTATCTGAACATTTATGTTTCCCTGGACATTAGTGACCTGGGGTTTTTTATCAAGTCCCAGCCTTATAAACCTTATTTCTTTCTGCTGTGTTCTAGTATAGTAGTTTGGGTATGAACTGCAATTAATACTATCCCGGTATAATATATATAAATTAATATCTGGATCTATTTCTTTGATTGCCAGGGCATTTCTTAATGCCTCGGTACAACAATTTTTACTACAATAGGGCCTTACCTCTTTTAAACCAACACACTGCACCATCACAACAGTTTTGACCCCGGAAAGGAATTCCTGAGAAATTCGTTGCTCCAACTCTTGCTGTGTAATTACAGCTGGGTGCTGACTATACAAATATTCTTTGGGCTTAACGCTGGATGCCCCTGTTGCAATGATTACCGTGCCGTGCTCTACATAAGTGGTACCACCATTGCTCTGCGCTATAGTAGTTTTATACCTACCTGGAAAGCCCGCGACATCTTTTATTTTACTTTTAAGAAACACTTGAATGTTAGGAGCAGCCAAGACCTTTTCCTTTAGCTCCCCAATAAAACTATCAAGCTCATTATTTTTTTCCACTAAAACTGTTTGATAGCCCTGGTCTGCCAGTGATAGGGCACTAATCATGCCAGCCACGCCACCACCGATAATGAGACTGGCCTGAATTATATCGGCATGGGTGGTGGAAACTGGTCTAAGCAAGGGGGCCTTTGCAACAGCCATCTTAACTAAATCCTTCGTTTTCTCGGTGGCTTTCTCCGGCTTATTGCTGTGTACCCAGGAAACCTGCTCCCGAATATTAACATGTTCATAAAGATATGGGTTAAGTCCTATCTCCCTTAAACCGTCTTTTATTAATGCTTCTAAGACATTAGGTGTGCAGGAGGCAATTACCACCCTATTTAGCGTATATTTAATAATCATTTCCTTCATTTTAGCAATACTCTCGGGAGAACATAAATGAAGGTATTCACTTACATAGTCAACATTTTTTAGGTTCTTGGCATAGGATAAAATTTCAGGCATATTGACAACCCTGGCAATGTTATTGCCTCCATTACAAATGAACACACCCACCTTAGGCTTCTCCATATTAACATTACGTTCCACCGGATATACTTTATCAATTTTTTTGTTTCGTATCGGTGCTAAAAGCTTAGCAGCTTGGGCGGCAGTGGAACTTGCATCGATGACAGTTTCAGCAACATCCTTGGGTCCAGAGAAATTACCGCAGGTAAAGATACCCGGGCGTGCTGTATGACCTGGCATGGTTAACTTGTTAAGTCCATTTCGGTTACCCTTTAGCCTTATATCCAAAATTTGTCCTAGTTTGTTGGCATTTCTGCCTGTAAGTATTACTGCATCCATTTCTAACTGAAGCACACGTTCTATTATATTCTCTGGGTGGTTTTTTTCTTTACAATCCCAGCATAGTTCATTGGAACTAAGGTTATTGTCAGGCTCGGAAACTTTAGCACATGCCCCACAGCCTAATATCCGATTGTAGTCTACGTTATTAGTTCTTTGCAGGATTTTTGCTCTGAAACTACCAGGCTCTCCTTCAAGATCGATGACTTCTGCTTCAGTAAAAATGTTAATGTTCCTATGATTAAGTACACTAATTAACAATGGGGATAAAGTACACATGGCACATGGCTTGGCAGAAATGGCACAATTATTCTCCGGCAGGTGTTTATCCCTCTTCGTCATAATTGACCCTAGATTATGCCTCTTTTCTGCTAGATACACGAGATAGCCCAATTTAGCTAAGTCAAGGGAAGCTTGCATACCTGAGATACCACCCCCCACAACCAGCACCGTACCAATGGGTTTATTAACTGTCATGGGTTCCCCTCCTCGCCCCTAAACATTTAAAATAGTGCAGCATCAATCATGGCCAACATTTGTTCCTTTTCAAAGCCCTTTTGCTGAGTAGCTCCATTTGGGCAAGCAACTGCACAGGCACCACAGCCCTGACAAAGAACTTCCCGCACCAAGGCCACACGTTTCTTCTCATCGATAACCCTAGCACCATAGGCACAGGCAGCTACACATATGCCACAGCCCTTGCATAATTCTGTATCAACCTGTACCGTAATACCCAGTGACTCTAACTTACCCTTTGACAGGAGACTGACGGCCCTAATTGAGGCAGCATTGGCCTGGGCAATTGTACTTCTGATATTTTTAGGACCGTGGGCTAATCCGCATAGGTAAAGACCGTCAGCAGCAAAGTCCACAGGTCTCAACTTCATATGAGCCTCAAGGTAAAATCCATCATTATTAATTGGCACTTTAAACATCTGACTAAGCTCTAAATTATCCTTGCGAGCTTCCATCCCATTAGCCAGGACCAACAAGTCTGCATCAATTTTGATATTCAGCTGCAGAACATGATCCATGGCAGTTACAGTTATTTTTTCACCCTCTGACTCCACCTTCGGTTTATTGTCTAGTCCGTAGCGGATAAAGATTACCCCCTTGCGGCGGGCCTCAACATAATATTCCTCCTTAAAACCGAAGGTACGAATATCACGATATAAAATTACTACCCTGGCATCTTGGTTAAGTTCCTTAATCTTTAAAGCATTTTTTATAGATTGAGTACAGCAGACCCTACTGCAATAAGGTCTTTCCTGTTCCCGGGAGCCTACACAGTTAATCATCACAATGGTATTCGCGTCACCAAGTCCCTGGTAGTACATTCTTTGCTCCAACTGCACCTGGGTGATAACGGAAGGATTTTCTCCATAAAGATATTCAGTTGGGACAACCGGATTGGCTCCCGTGGCAATGATCACGCCACCATGTTCGATTTCTGAAGTGCTTTCGTCATTTCTAATGATTTTGGTTTTATAGTTGCCAAGGTAGCCAGCCACATTTTGAACCTGGGATTTCAGCATTACCTCAATTAATTCATTGGCTTTAACATCAGCTTTAAGACCGTTTAAAAATCTGGGTAAATCACCGCCATCATAGCTGTAACACAGCTCATTAGCCATACCTCCAAGGTCCCGGGATTTTTCTACCAATACCGAATGAAACCCCTGCTCTGCCAGGGATAAAGCTGCAGTCATGCCTGCGATTCCTCCACCAACCACAAGAACTTTAGGATTTACATCAATAAAGGTTGGCTGAACCGGCTTAAGCAGGCGAACCTTAGCCACTGCCATTCTTACTAAATCCTTGGCCTTTTCGGTGGCTTCCTTTGGAAACTCCCGATGCACCCAGGATGACTGTTCCCGAATATTGGCATGTTCATAGAGGTAGGGATTTAACCCTGCTTCTTTCATACTGCTCTGGAAAAGTGGTGCATGTGTTCTGGGTGTACAGGAAGCAACCACAACCCGATTTAATTTATGCTCCGAAATACGCTCTTTTATTTTTATAATGTTATCCTGGGAACAGGTAAATAAAAATTCTTCAGTATGAACAACCCCAGCCAGTTCCGCGGCAAAATCAGCTACCTCTGTTACATTAACCACGCTGCCAATGTTAATGCCACAGTTGCAGACAAAAACTCCTACCCGTGGAAGCTCCCTGCTGACATCCCTTTCCGGTGGGTACTCTTGGACTGCGGTCATGGTCCCACGTGCCGGTGCCAATAAGCGGGAGGCCATGGCAGCTGCCGCACTGGCATCAACCACTGTTTCGGGAATATCCTTTGGTTCTCCAAAGGCCCCGCTGGTAAAAACACCCTGTCTAGAGCTTTGTCCCGGACTAAAATCTAAGCTCCGACAAAATCCATAACGGTCAAGCTCAATGCCTACTGCCCGAGCTAATTCTGCTGAGCCTTCGGGGGCGGACAGGCCAATGGACAGAACCACCATATCAAAGGTTTCGTAATGAATATTGCCCGATTCATCGGCATAACGAATGGCCAGGTCATCACTACCCTTGCTTGTAGGATCTATACCATATATCCTTGAACGAACGAACTTGATGCCATGTTCATCCTTAGCCCTATTTTGGTACCTTTCAAAGTCTTTGCCGTGGGTGCGCAGATCCATGTAGAATATTGTTGTATCCAAAGGGTGGTGACTATGTTCCTTAGCTATCATGGCTTGTTTTATTGCATACATACAGCATACCGATGAACAAAAGCCCTGGCCAATTTTTTCATTTCTTGACCCAACACATTGAATCCAGGCAATCTTAGCCGGCTCTTTATGGTCAGAGGGCCTGATCATATGACCTGAGAAAGGTCCACTGGCCGATAAAATCCGTTCAAACTGGATGCTAGTAACAACATTTGGATATCTACCATAACCGTACAAATATAAATCACTGGGATCATAGGGTTTAAAACCAGGGTTAAGTACCAATGCCCCTACTTCATACTCCAGTTCCTGATCTCTCATCTCGTGGTTAATAGCCTTTGGTATGCAGACATCCACGCATTGAAGGCATTCTGAACATACTGCACAGTTTAGACAGCGCTCAGCCTCAGCACAGGCCTGCTCTTCTGAATAACCCAAGGCCACCTCGTTGAAACCACTGGATCTTATTTCAGGAGAGATGTATGACTGCTTAATGGCTGGTTCCTTGTTAACTTCACATTTCTTTTGACGTAGGGGGGATATTTCTTCCGGGGATATTAAGAAGGTACGACCTGCCCTAAGGTCTTCCCCTTGAATATATCGGTGTATACTTTCTGCAGCCCTTTTCCCAGCTCCTACAGCATCAATTAATAGCCTCGGGCCAGTTTGGACATCCCCTCCTGCAAAAATCCCCGGTACACTGGTAGCTAAAGTATCCCTGTCTGCAACCAGACGATTACCCTGTTCATTGATAATAGGTTTATCACCAGCAAAGGATAAATCTGGCCTTTGGCCAATGGCAATGATCACACCGTCGAAACCATTCCAGTCAGTTAGCTCATCCCCACACATGGGCGAAAAGCATCCTTCATCATCAAAAAGCCGTATTACATTGGCAGTAATAAGTCCGCTGACTTTACCATTAACCCCCCTGATTTCCTTTACACTGCCACTGTAGTGGAATTTTACGCCTTCTTCAATGGCCTCCTGTATTTCCTCAGGATCGGCAGGTAATTGTCCCTGGGCTTCCAGAGTAAGTACATGTACCTCGGCACCCAGACGTCTTGATACCCTAGCAGCATCCATGGCCACATTACCACCGCCGACGACCATAACCTTACTCCCAACCTTTACATCTTCACCTAGTCCAACGCCTCGCAGCATTTCTACGGCTGTTAAGACTCCCTTTAAATCGTTGCCCGGTACATTAAGCTGCAAGCCCTCTTGTGCTCCAACTCCTAAAAATATTGCTTTATAGCCATCTGCAAATAGCTTGTCAATAGTAATATCTTTGCCTAATGCCGTATTAAGCCTGATTTCTACCCCCAGTTTTTTGATTAGTTCAATCTCCAAATCCACCCACTTTTTGGGTAAGCGATACTCTGGAATCCCAACCCGCATCATCCCACCCGTAACGGGCAGAGCCTCAAAAACCGTTACTTGATAACCCTGCAGGCTTAAGAAATATGCTGCGGATAAGCCTGCAGGCCCAGAACCGATCACAGCAACCTTTTCCTCTCTCTGAAAATCCCTTTCAGGCAGGGGTAAATTGTCTAAATCCCTATAGGCAACGTCTGCTGCAAATCTCTTTAAATTTTTAATTTGTACTGATTCATCTATGGATGCCCTGTTACAAGCCCCTTGACAAGGGTGAGCACAAATTCGGCCAAGGACCGCAGGAAATGGCATATCTTGATAAATCATTTTCCATGCATCAACATACTTGCCTGACTTAACCAACTGAATATAGCCCTGAACGTTGACCCCGGAAGGGCAGGTTGCTTTACATGGAGCCAATCCCCTTTTTTCAATGGCAAAGGCATTAGGTGTTGCCTGGGCATAAAGCTTATAGGTTGCCTTACGGCTATCTAAATTACCATTAAAGTTGTTTGGCAATTCAACGGGACAAACCCTGGCACAGTCACCACAACCTGTACATTTTGCTAGATCTATATAACGGGCCCTTTGTTTGACTTTGACCCGAAAATTTCCTGGTTCACCAGATACATCTGTTATTTTAGCTCCAGTGACAATTTGGATATTCTTATGCCGACCTGTATCCACCAATTTTGGGGACATGATACACATGGCACAATCATTAGTTGGAAAAGTTTTGTCCAGGCGAGCCATTGTTCCGCCAATGGCTGGCTTTTCTTCTAAAAGATATACTTTAAAGCCAGATTCAGCTAAATCTAGGGCTGATTGCATCCCAGAAATACCACCTCCGACTACCATGACTGCTCCAACCAGCTTATTAGCTTCCTGTTCCTTATTCATCCCATTACCCTCCTCAAATGAACAAGCAGTTCCCTAATTCCGTATGTTTTACGAACAATTCACCTCCAAATTCCTATTATGCTATTTGTATTTTTAATGTATCATAGTCTCAGCGTAATTCAAAGATATTTTTTAACTTTTATTAATAATTTTTTTGATATTTATTTAAGAAATTTACTGAATTTATTTTAGTTAGTTTATAGAACTTTTATTAGTAAATTTATTGAGGTTGAAAATAAATAAACGGTACAACATGTACCGGTTTAATGGGATTAACTATTTGAAAGAATACTTCATTTTTAAAAAATATTAGACAAAATAAAACATATTCCCTTATACTATAATTAATAACTAACCAGCGGTTAATATAAGGAGGGATCCCGGATGGAAGTTTTACTTTGGTACCTACTGGCAGTCAATGTATTGACTTTCATCATGTTTAATCTGGATAAGTGGTTTGCCTCAACTGGCGGTTGGCGTATCTCAGAAAGAACCCTCTTCATTGCCAGCTTAGCGGGCGGTGGTGTAGGAGGTTACCTAGGCATGAAGTTTGCTCATCACAAAACCAGAAAAACCATCTTTTCGGTTGGGTTACCCGTTATAGGTGCTGTACAACTGGTTCTATTTCTATGGATTTCCATTTAGTTTTTCCTGAAACCCGCGGTTGAGTGGGTTTTTCTTTTTGTTTTTAGAGCATCTTAAATATGTGGAGGTTGGAAAAGTTGGCTGACTTACTTGTTAAAGTCACTCGGGGTAGTTTAATAGAATCCCAGCATAGGGGGCACCTGGTGGTTTGCGACAGAGCTGGAAATACCATCTTTACCCTTGGCAATCCTGAACTGGTCACATACTGGCGTTCCTCCGCCAAGCCTTTTCAGGCTATCCCCCTGATTGAACGGGGAGGAGCCGAGAGATTCGCCCTAACAGGGTCTGAAATAGCAATACTCACCTCCTCCCACGGTGGTGAGGAGCAGCATGTTATAACCATAGGCAACCTGTTTAAAAAGATTGGGCTTTCCACAGAGTGTTTGAATTGTGGTCCTTCTGAGCCGATGTATAAGCCTGCAGCTCAAAAAATACTGACCTCCGGTGCTAAATATGCTGCTTGGAACAATGCCTGTTCCGGGAAGCATAGTGGTATGTTGATGTTAGCCTTGCTATTAAACGCTCCTTTAGCTAACTACATTGATAAAGACCATCCAGTTCAACAAGAAATGCTAAAAGTGATCAGCCAGTGCAGTACAGTATCACCAAAGGATATTGTCCTGGGAATAGATGGGTGTGGTGTGCCGGTATTTGGCTTACCCCTAAGAAATATGGCAATGGCCTATGCAAGACTCTCTTTACCCGAGGATTATTTTAGCCCAGGAAGAACCAGGGCCATTAACCTCATAAGGGATGCCATGACCAGCAACCCCTACTACGTTGCAGGCACTGACCGGCTGGATACCATGCTTATGGAGGCAACTAAGGGCAAGGTGGTTGCCAAGTTAGGTTCAGAAGGCATATATTGCGTTGGTATAGTAAACGAAGGAATAGGTCTCGCTCTAAAAATCGAGGATGGAAACTACAGGGCAATTGGCCCAGTGGTTATTAATGTGCTAAAGGGTTTAGGTTACCTTAACGATGCCGAATTCAGCCAATTGAAGCATCTGTGGCAGCCTGCATTGAAAAACCACCGCGGAGAAACAATAGGTCACTTAGAAGTTGCCTTTTCTATGTAACACAAGGCCATACTTACCTAACAGTAAGTATGGCCTTGCTGTAAACTACTATTTTGCGAAGACATGTCGTCCAATTTGATCAGTAATCGGTCGGGACCATACCCACTTACTTTTAGCTGTTACAGGATTCCAGAAGTACAATGCACCCTCCGTTGGATCCCAACCGCCGATTGCTTCCTGGGCAGCCTTTATTGACTCCTCAGTTAAGGGTCTTTTATACTGATTATTCATAACTGACTCAAAGGCTAACCTCTCATATACAACACCAGACAGGGTATCAGGAAACTTATTATCTTCAATTCGATTTAGAATTACTGACCCTACAGCCACCTTACCTTTATATGGCTCATCGGCAGCCTCTCCCTCAATAACCATGGCCAGTAGAATCACTTCGTTTCTGTTAAGGTTTCCCCTTGATATCTGAGGCTCCCTTACATTACGTGTTTCCGTTGGCTCAATTGCTCCAACCTGTACCTCTACCTGCTCCTTATTCTCCGCAGCCTTTGTTTCCAGCGAAATTTCTTCTGGCTTTTTCGTTGCCGGACCTGGAGCAGGCATCAAAAAGGTCACCGTCAGGATACCTAGCATCGCTGAGATTCCAGCTTTTTTTAATGATACACTATTTGTTATATTATTAACGTAATGTTTCATTCTTTTTAGCATTTGTTTCACTCCTTTTCCATAACTTTATCCAGAACCTTTGTTACTGGCCAATTTCATTTTGTTAAGCCTTGGCGTAACAACAAGACTAACATACACAGGACACAGCGTAAACCCTCAATTTCTGCTATTTCTGCCAAAATAGTCTGGAATAAATGACTGGAAAAGGAAGTAGTCTGATAGATTAGGGGTTGGCTCATGTTAGCCAACCCCTATAGGTTTCAATATAGGCATATTAATGCTACGGCACTCTAATGATTTCCACCACAATTACACTGTGTTGGATTGGTTCTCAGAGAACCTGCTGCATAGGCTTCGGCCACTTCTTCCAGTGGGCCTGCGGCACCATTGAGCACCTTAATGCCCATTTGCTGCAAAGCTTGAATCATATGACCCCCTATGCCCCCGCAAATGATAGTATCAATATTTTCATTTTTAAGCATATGGGCCATGCCGCCATGGTTATGCTGAAGTCCATCATTCGAAATAATTTGTTTTCCTCTAACCTTGCCATTTTCTAACTCAATAAGGGCAAACTCCTGTGTAGTACCGAAATGCTCATTGACCATTCCATTTTTGGCTGGCATTGCAATTTTCATTGTTGAAATCTCCTTTATCATTTTTGTTAACCTGCTCACTAATCTTTTCTAAGCATCCCCCGCAGCTACACCTTGGTTGTTCTACACCTTTATTGTAAAGGCGAAGGTATTCCACAATTTTCCCACACTGGACGCATCGGAATCTTATCATAATTATTCTCCCAGCAATTTGTTAACCTGTTGCCAAAGGTCTCTAATTGCAGAAGTTACCTCATTTTCCCCTATATCCGTAACTGGTCTGCCCTGAAGCATGGATTGGGAGAGAGATTGGTTATATGGAATTTTCCCTATTATCGGAACCTTAAGATTGAGTGCGGTCTTTTCTATTTCACTACATTGTTCTTCATCTAAATCATATTTATTTATACAAACTGCCGCTGTACAGCTAAAGGTTGCCGTGACCCGGAGGATTCTTTCCATATCATGCAGGCCAGACTTAGTAGGCTCTGTAACGATAAGTGCTACATCAGTGCCCGCTAAAGAAGATATGACAGGGCAGCCAATGCCAGGGGGCCCATCACTTATAATCAATGGTATCTTTCGTTCTGAAGCAATCTCCCTAGCTTTTTTACGCACTACATTTACCAACAGGCCGGAATTTCCTTCAGCTATGCCAAGTTTAGCATGAACCATCGGTCCCCATTTAGTTTCTGATTTGAACCAGTTGCCGGACAAGTGCTCTTTAAGTTTAACTGCTCCAGTGGGGCAGACTAGATGACAAAGGCCACAGCCTTCACAGGCATAAGCATTTACTTGAAATTCTTTAATGGCAGAAAATCTACATAGTTCTTCGCAAAGACCACATTTTGAACAAGCATTCAGGGATATTTCTGCCTTAATGCCCCCTATAAAGGGGTGGGCTTCTTTAACCTCCGGGTTCAAAATTAGGTGCAGGTTAGCGGCATCCACGTCACAATCACAAATAACGGAACCGTTTGCCAGGGTGGCAAAGGCACCCAGTAAACTGGTTTTGCCAGTTCCACCTTTACCACTCACCACTGTAAGCTCCCTCATTTGGACACCTCCCTCCTCACCTGCCGGAACAACTCAGCAAACCTTTTCGTCCATGCCGAATCATGTTCCACAAGGGTTATTCCCCTTGAGTAAGAACGGGCAATCTCCGTCTGTAAAGGGATCCTCAGCAATATCCTAATTCCCTTCTCCTGACAGTAACGATCGATTATTTCGCTACCTGGTACATCTCTGTTAATTATTACACCGTATGGAACCTTAAGCACATTAAGCATATCTACAGCCAAAGACAAATCATTAAGTCCAAAGGGAGTGGGCTCAGTTACAAGCAGGCAATAATCCGTTCCCTCTACAGCCGCCATTACCGGGCAGGAACTGCCAGGAGGACCATCTATAATGGTTATAACCTCCTTTTCAGCAGCATTTCTTACAGCTTTTATTACTGGAGGACTAGCATGAATACCCAGGTTTAATCTTCCGGTAATTAGTTTTAATTCTCCTGACTGTCCAATATTTACCGTTCCTACTTTTCTTGGAGCAGGTACTAAAGCACCTGAAGGACAGAAATGCCAGCAGGCACTGCAGCTGTGACAAACGTCAGGAAAGATTACCAGAGTTTTCTTTAGAAATGCTATAGCTTTAAAGCGACATACTTCTGCACATTTACCACAATATTGACATTTATCATAATCTACTTGTGGAATAGGCAGACTTACATTGGTGCCTTTAATAGCCTCCTGTCTAATAAACAGGTGTGCATTAGGTTCCTCAACATCGCAATCCAGCAGTTGAACAGGCTGATCATTTAATAT
Source organism: Desulforamulus aquiferis (assembly GCF_030577015.1). Classification (NCBI taxonomy): domain Bacteria; kingdom Bacillati; phylum Bacillota; class Clostridia; order Eubacteriales; family Peptococcaceae; genus Desulforamulus; species Desulforamulus aquiferis. The sequence goes on from NZ_JARPTC010000022.1 coordinate 106,532, forward strand.
GGCTAAAGCTAAACTGGTTGCGACCATTGTTTTACCGGTGCCGCCCTTACCGCTAGCCACAGAGATGTTCATATAATCACCGCCCTATCTACCATGGGGACCTACATTTGGAGCTGCTGCCTCGATTAAGAGACCCTTTTGATAGCGTTCCACCACATCTTTAACCTTTCCAGAAGCACCAGTATATACCTTAATGCCCGCCGCCTCCAATCCTTTAAAAGCGTTAGGACCTATATTGCCAGTGATTACCACTTGTACTTGCTGGTCATTCAATAAGGTAGCTGTGGCAATGCCTGCCGCCCCCGGAGAAAGTCGACCACTATTTTCAATGGCTGAATACTGACCCGTACCAGTATCATAAAGGACAAAGTACTCACACCTTCCTAAACGGGGATTTACCTCATTATCCTGGTCTTTCCCGAAGGCAGAAATGGCTATCATCATAATACTTCCTCCAATCCTAAAGGGTACTAACTGACTTGGCTCTTAACCTTCAGCAAATTAGGTATTTCCTCAAATGCGTTGATATCTGACTCCTCTACCCGGCCATTATCACATAATTGCGTAAATTTCGGGTCAATGGCAAGAACCTCCAAAACCGGCAAAGCATCAAAGGTGTCTCCCTTCGCCAAAGCTTTGCCAAAGATTTCAAGACGGTCTCCACATTTTGGGCAAGAAAAATAGGCCATATTTTGCACATATCCCAAAAGGGGAGTCTCCATAATGCCTGCCATACGCACAGCCTTCTTGACAACCATGACAGCCAAATCCTGTGGAGATGTTACCACTACAATGCCATCTACCGGAATTTGCTGCATTACAGTCAAAGGAACATCCCCTGTACCCGGCGGCATATCAAGTAGTAGATAATCCAATTCACCCCAATTTACATCCGTCCAAAACTGCTTCACTGCACCGGCAATAATTGGGCCTCTCCAGATAACAGGTTCATCCTCACTCTCCAATAACAGATTTAAAGACATTATCTTAATGCCCTTCTGGCTAATGGCGGGAAGGAGCAGTCCTTGATTGGGGGGAACCCTTTTAACCCCAAACATTTTAGGTATACTTGGACCAGTGATATCTGCATCTAAGATTCCTACCCTATAACCCATTTTTCTTAAATTTACAGCCATAAGTGAAGTTACTGAAGATTTACCAACACCACCCTTACCGCTCATCACTGCAATAACTCGGGCTATTTTACTTTGGCCACCGGGATAGAGCTTTGGCGGGGCACTGCACTTTTCACCCCCACAGGTTCCCTCTTTCATTTCTCCACAGCTTGAACACTCATTACTTTGATTACTCATGGTTTTGGCTTCCTCCCTTAAATGTGATATTATCCCAGGTCAGATTTTAGTTTCCTTTAGTGGCTCCATAATCCAACCTTAACAATAAAATTATGGACATCCGCTCAAAACCATATTATAGCTATTATGAACTAATGTCAATAAAATAATGTAACATTTTCCTGAATTTTATTTAGATATTTAATTTAACATTTATTAACTTATTGCAATTAATAAACTAAATATAATTAATTATAATTCCGCATCTAAATATATGTCGTTTATTTAGATTTTCTAAATATTGTTTCATAGGCTTTATTTGGCTTTGGTTTTAATTTAATTCTATACTTCTATAACTAGAAGAAGTAAAAAAAATTGCTTATCTACCTACAGAGCATTTCTCCACCATATAGCCTGTTGCAATAATAGTAGGTAAAGTAAGAAATAACCGGGCTAGAGCAAACTTCCAGCCAACAAATCTTATTTCCATCATAATCATGGGAATTTTAATGGTAGCCCAGGTACAAAGAAAAATAACCCCATTGGAAAGACGGCAGCCTTTCTTTAGCATCGCATCCACCACAGGAAAACCAGCATAAAGGGGTCCCGCTGCAGCTGAGCCAACCAGGATAGAAATAAAAATCCCTTTGACCCCAGAGCCCTTACCTACGTTCTTTTCCACTATATGTCTAGGCACCCAGACGTCTAACAATCCCACCAGGATCATGATTGGAGGAATAAATAGCAGCATTTCAACCAGATAGTCAAAACCCGTCTGAACTGCCGTAATTCCTTTGTTGGTATCCATTCTATATAGCACTAAATCCAATATCACTACCATTAGGAATAAGAAATATTTTTTAAAGACAATCATTTATACCATTACCCCCATCAGAAGCCCAATTATTAGAGCAAAACCAAAGCCTAGGATATTGCGGCTGAGTGTAAAGGATTTGCCAAAGTACTTTATTTCCGCCGGTGCTGTAAGAATGCCCACCATAAGTAATGTGGTACAAAAGCAGGCAACTGCTGTAACACTGGCACCTGCCTGCAGCAGTGAACCAGCTAGGGGAAAGGCCACAAAGGCAGGCATTAATGTAATGGACCCCACCAGGGAAACCAGGACAAGTCCCAAAAAACTCTGGTCACTAAAGAGGGTCTTTATGGTTTCCGTAGGCAGCACCGCCAGGGAAAATCCCAAAATCCCGATAATACCTAAGATAGAGGGCAATAGGTTCATAAAGGATTTTTGGGCGATCTTTAATGCCTTGATCGTCCTTTGCCTATCCTTAACCCAGGATATAATCAGGCATATTGCCGTGATTATAAAAAGCAATTTAATAAAACTCAATCGTGCCACCTCATTTACTTCAAATTATATTTATATACTATTCTTTTAGATATTTATAACTCCTTCCTTATTAGCCATTTTTTATATTCTTATTATTTAATTATTAAGGTAAAAAAGAAGGACCTGCCCTTTAAGGCAGATCCCTATATTTTTCTTATAAGATACCAGTAAAGCAGATACATCCCCATTATAATTGGCAGGAAAACCAGCAGCTTTTTCCTCTGATTTGGCCGGCAGGAGCCATTCCATTTAATTCAAAAATAATACGGTTAACACCTGGATTCTTAATAAGTTTACGAACATCCAGATAGTTCATAATACCAAAGAACTCCTCCTGGCTATGGGAAAATACACGGGATATCTTATTCCTAAAAGAGTTGTCCCTGAATCAAACATAAGATCTCCTGCAAAATAATATATTATTTTCTAAGGTAACCTTTTATATTACCAATTCTTAGGTTCTTTAATTGACATTAAGAGCCTTTTGGAGATTTGTTAGATTCTCCCGCATCACTGAAAGATAGTCCTTGCCTGCGGCCATTTCTTCGTCTGACATTCCTTCCAGGGGATTAAGCACAAGGGTTTCACCCCTAACTTCTTTAGCAATGGTTTCGGAGACCTTAGGACTTACCAGGGTTTCAAAGAAAATATAGTTTATGTTCTTCTCCCTGGCCAGTTTTACAATGGCAGCCATATCAGCAGGACTAGGCTCACTCTCAGCATTTAAGCCACGTACCGGTATTTGCTCTAAACCGTAACACTTTGCCAAATAGCCAAAGGCAGCATGGGAAGTAACAAATTCTTTGATACTTGCGCCTTCAAGGCCTTTTTGGAAATCCTCATGCAGGTTATCCAATTCCTTTTTATAGGCTTCTGCATTGGCTCGGTAAACAGAACTGTTTTTTTCATCTGCCTTTATAAGTCCTTCTAATATATTGTCAACCATGATCTTAGCGTTTAATGGGTCAAGCCATACATGGGGGTCGTTTCCACTATGGTGGTGGTCATGTCCGTCCCCTGTGACTTCATCTTGGTGTTCATCTTGGTCATGTTCATGCTCATGCTCCTTATGCTTATCAGAGTGTTCCTCAGGAACGTCTGAATCATGGGCTTCATTATGGTGATCATGTTCTTCCTCGTCTTCATGTCCCGACCAATCGATCAATGCAATATCTTTACCACCATAAACGACAGTCACCTTACTCTGATCAATATTGGCCAATACCTTATCTGCCCAGGGTTCCATACCAGTACCGCTAAGGATTAAAACATCCGCCTTTGTCATATCTGCCATATCCTTAGGGCTAGGCTCCCAAGAATGGGGTTCAGAACCTGACGGGACAATGTTACTGATTAATACATTATCTCCACCAATGTTTTTAGTAAGATCATACAGAGGATAAATGCTTGTCATTACCCTTATACGGTCGTCTTTATCTTCAGCGCTAGTCCCGCATCCTGCTATTGTTACAGCTAATAAAAATAAAGCAGCCAGTGTAAGTACTAATCTTTTCAAATTTATAATCCTCCTTTATACCACCGCACGGTTATAATTTTTCAAAAAATTTCTTTGAAATAATACAGCCACTACACTACCACCACCATTAGTAATAATTCTTATTTACTAAATATTATTATATAATTGTCCATTATATGTCAATTGTTTTTATATATTCAGGAATTTTTTTCCATTATCTTGTAATTAGTTTATAAAAAACAAATAAAAAGAGGCCCATTTTTATAAGGACCTCTTGGGATAGTACTATAGTGTTATTATTCTTTCTATCTATTCTCGCATAATTGAAAAGACTCAGGCTGGCTGAAGTGAATACTCTCCACCGTTACACCTTTAAGGCCTTTCAAATCCTGTTCCATCCTCTGGTAATCTTCCGGGGTGGCCTCCATGGTTAGTGTAATAATTCCCCGTTCCCTACTGGGGCTGGGAATGCCATTTCTACAAAGTATCTTATCACCATAGCGGGTAATAACCTGTTGTACATCAGGAGCCTTGGAACCCCGCTCGTCTACCATCATACCTACCACATAAATATCCTTTTGCAAATTAGCACCTCCAATATTTTTCTTTTGTTATTATGGCAGGCCTTCCGGTATTTATGCATTCTCACAGGGTTTCAATCCACGCCCCCGTGCAAGGGGCGACATAGGAAACTCTACAGTACGTTCCTTACCTAAGTTTCAATCCACGCCCCCGTGCAAGGGGCGACTGATAGTGGGGCATATAGCGCATGGTCGACAGGCGTTTCAATCCACGCCCCCGTGCAAGGGGCGACCTGCTGAAAACGGGGCCTGTCTACGTTACCACCAGTTTCAATCCACGCCCCCGTGCAAGGGGCGACGAAATGCCCCAGGGAGGTATTCTGCCGGTGAGGATGTTTCAATCCACGCCCCCGTGCAAGGGGCGACCCGGATAGGGGGTAAATACATGGCACATAAAGAGTTTCAATCCACGCCCCCGTGCAAGGGGCGACTTGTCGATTGACAATGTAATAATAACCGAGTTTACCGTTTCAATCCACGCCCCCGTGCAAGGGGCGACGAGCCGTCAGGCAATGGTGGATAGCCAAGAATGTGTTTCAATCCACGCCCCCGTGCAAGGGGCGACCAAAAGCGACTTAGAAAAAATGGGCAATGTTTTGGTTTCAATCCACGCCCCCGTGCAAGGGGCGACGGATCGTGTGCGGCGATTAGCCCCAGGGGATTGTCGTTTCAATCCACGCCCCCGTGCAAGGGGCGACATTGATTCTCGTAGGATTTGATTCTCGGTCTTGAGTTTCAATCCACGCCCCCGTGCAAGGGGCGACAACTTAAGCAGAGCCGCCAATAAAGCTAGAGTTAAAGTTTCAATCCACGCCCCCGTGCAAGGGGCGACTCCTAATAACTGCATAAGCTGTAAGCATGAAAATGTTTCAATCCACGCCCCCGTGCAAGGGGCGACAATTCATATATGTATTCCGTATTTATACTACTTAGTTTCAATCCACGCCCCCGTGCAAGGGGCGACAGTGCAACCGAAATATATCTTGCTGTAGCTAAAGGTTTCAATCCACGCCCCCGTGCAAGGGGCGACGTTAAACAATTTATACTAGGAGCTGGTGTTTCTGTTTCAATCCACGCCCCCGTGCAAGGGGCGACAGATAATGTTGCTAATTGATGTATTACCTAAAGACGTTTCAATCCACGCCCCCGTGCAAGGGGCGACTCTGAGTGTAAGCACTTTGATAAGGCTTTTTTTGTTTCAATCCACGCCCCCGTGCAAGGGGCGACTCTGAGTGTAAGCACTTTGATAAGGCTTTTTTTGTTTCAATCCACGCCCCCGTGCAAGGGGCGACATTGCCGTAGCTAACCTAGCACCACACGTAATTGTTTCAATCCACGCCCCCGTGCAAGGGGCGACGAACAGGACAAAAAAGGCAGAGGTTGAGATATTGTTTCAATCCACGCCCCCGTGCAAGGGGCGACGGCGAGATGGACGAAATCAATGGTGAGCTTGATGGTTTCAATCCACGCCCCCGTGCAAGGGGCGACGTTACATCAGATGTCCCCGTAATCGATATACGAGTTTCAATCCGGTTTAACCCCCTATTGTTAGAGCCATCTCCCATAATCTCATTTTTTCATTGAATTTCATAACAGCCAGAAAAGGCTAAGTTATACAATGATGGTCCGGCGGCCTTGACAGCCCTAAGGGCTGCGGAATGATTTAACTACCGACGG